>CAZHHM010000001.1:0-141688 GCA_964532225.1 uncultured bacterium
CTTCGACGAATCGCTCGAAGAGCCGAAGGTGCTCCCGAGCAAATTCCCGAACCTGTTGGTCAACGGGTCTTCAGGTATCGCTGTCGGCATGGCGACCAATATCCCTCCGCACAACCTTACTGAAGTGGTGAACGGGGCGATAGCTCTCATCGATGACCCCGAGATCACGACAGAGAAACTGATGAAGCATATCAAAGGCCCGGACTTCCCGACCGGAGGCATGATCTGCGGCGATACCGGCATCAAAGAGGCCTATGCCACCGGAAGAGGAAGCCTCACCATCAGGGCCAAAGTGTCTTTCGAAGAGCTGCGCAACGGCAAAGAGGCCATCATCGTCAACGAGCTGCCGTACCAGGTGAACAAAGCCAACCTCGTCGAGCAGATAGCCATGCTCGTTAAAGAAAAAAAGCTTGTCGGCATCTCGGACCTCAGGGACGAATCCGACAGGACCGGCACAAGGGTGTTCATCGAGCTAAAGAGAGAGGCGAGCAAGGAGATAATACTTAACCAGCTGTACAAGCACACCAACATGCAGACCAACTTCGGCATCAATACGGTCGCGCTTGTGGACGGAGAGCCGAGGCAGCTCGGCCTTAAGGAGATGCTGGCCGAATACATAAAGCACCGCGAGAACGTAGTCACCAGAAGGACGCAGTTCGAGCTTAAGAAAGCGGAAGCGGAAGCCCACATACTGGAAGGCCTGATCATCTGTCTGGACAACCTGGACAAAGTGATCAAGCTGATCCGCTCGTCAAAAACAGTGGACGAGGCAAGGACAGGGCTTATGGACAACTTCAAGCTGAGCCAGATACAGGCGCAGGCCATACTGGACATGAGGCTGCAGAAGCTGACACAGCTTGAAAGGACGAAGATCCAGGAAGACTATAAAGCGCTGCTGAAGCTGATCTCCGAGCTCAAGGCGATACTTGCCAGCAGGACAAAGATCATGGGCATCATCAAGAAAGAGCTCAAAGAGATGTCGGACCAGTACGGCGATGACAGGCGCACCGATATCGGGGAGGCCGCGGAAGGCATAAACATAGAGGACCTTATTGCCGATACCGAGGTGATAATCCCGATAACGCGCGACGGCTTCATCAAGAGGATGCCGATCACCACTTTCCGCGCACAGAACAGGGGCGGAAGGGGAGTGGCCGGGATGAACACCAGAGAAGAGGACGCCATCGATAAGCTGATCGTGGCAAGCTCCAAGGACAATGTCCTGTTCTTCACGAACCAGGGCAGGGTCTACAAGATAAAAGCATACGAAATACCCGAAGCAAGCAGAGTGGGAAAGGGGCAGTCGATCGTCAATTTCCTTCAGCTTGCCGAGAAGGAAACAGTTACGGCCACCATACCCATCAAGAACTTCGAAGCTAAGTCTTTCCTTATGATGACAACGACAAAGGGCGTAGTAAAAAAGACCCCGCTGGAGGACTTTGCCAATATCAGAAGGAGCGGCATCATAGCCATCGGGCTGAGGGACGACGATGAGCTCCACTGGGTGAGGGAAACGGACGGCAAACAGGAAGTGGTCCTAGCCACAGAGCAGGGGAAGGCGATCAGGTTCAAAGAAAAAGACGTCCGCGACATGGGGCGCGCCGCTTCCGGCGTAAGGGGCATAAACCTCAGCAAGGACGACAAGGTGATCTCCATGGGTGTTATCGAAGAGGACGGGAGCCTTTTGACCGTTACCGAAGGCGGTTTCGGGAAGCGCTGCCTGGAAAAGCACTTCAGAGTGCAAAAAAGAGGCGGCAAGGGCGTTAAGCTGTTAAAGCTCCGCAAAGAGGACACAGTGTCACAGATGCTTATAGTTTCATCGGGAGATGATATACTTGTCATCACCAAGAACGGGACAGTGAGCAGGCAAAAGACCGACCAGATCTCCTGCCAGGGAAGGGCCGCATCGGGCGTAAGGGTGCAGAGACTTGACGAAGGGGATAAGGTCGTGGACGTGGCAAGGATAAAGCAGGGTGAAGAATAGGGAACAGGGACTAGGGAACGGGGGACGGGGTTAGAAAACTAGTCCCGAGTCACGGAAGGAGGGCGTGAAGACATGAAAAGATTGATCGTCATCCTTATTGGCATAGTATTTGTTGCCGCGGTCTATCTGCTGATCTTCCAAAGCGAGCCGGAAACGACCTCGTCCGCAAAGATCTTCTTTTTCAAGGGGAACAAGCTGGTGTCAGTAGCACGGCAAGTCCCGGACAAGGCCGACATCTTTTATTTCATAACAACACAGCTCCTGCAGGGGCCGAGTTCCGCCGAGAAGAAGAAAGGCCATTATACACAGATCCCCGAAGGGACGAAGGTAAGGACGATCGTTAAGCAGGACGGGACGGTGCGGGTGGACTTCTCAAAAGAACTGTCGATGTACGGCGGAGGAGCGGCAAGGGTGCAGGGAATGCTGGCTCAGATCGTTTACACAATAACCGATATTAACGGCGTTAAACGCGTTCAGCTCATGATCGACGGAAAGAAAGAGCCGGCCCTTGGAGGAGAAGGCTTTATCATCGATAAACCGCTCACCAGGAAAGATGTTGATTAAGCTTCCCCGCTGGGCCTGCTGGCTCCCCGCGATATTCTACATGGCCCTTATTTTCTACATGTCGGGAAGGGCAGCGCCGGAAGCAGCCCGTGAAATGCCCATCTGGTATGATGTCAAACTAGTTCACATCATCGAGTATGCGGTTTTAAGCATTTTGATCTTCTTCGGATATCACAAGACGACCGAACTGCCGCTTTTTAAGAAAATGCTTTATTCGGTCCTGTTCACTTTTCTGTACGGCGTGTCGGACGAGATACACCAGGCATTCGTCCCGGACAGGTCGGCCAAGGTTATTGATGCATTCACGAACCTATTCGCTGCAGTGATAGGGCAGGGGGTGGTGTGGGCAGGGCTGCCTCTAGGGCCCAGATTGCTTCGGTCGCTTGCTTCGCTTCGCTCGCAATGACCACTCGCAATGACTAGGTGCCCCCCCCCCTATCAACGATGACCCCTGGGGTGAAATCAGCGGACAAAAATGACGATATATATATGCAGGGGGTCAAAACACCTGTAAAAATATGACCGGCGGAAGGAGAAGAACGATGGGATCAGTGAATAAGGTAGATGCTGATACGAAGATCAAGGACCTAAACGAACTGAAACGAAATGCACCGACAAATGTAAATGAGGGGGCCCGCCCGGTGCTTAATGAGACCAAGGAAACAAAAAATATTAAGCTAGATGTGATCAAACAGCTTGTGAAGAATAATGACAAATCGAAGGCTAAAGAACAGCTGAAAAATGACATACAGGAGTATATCAACAACAGACAAAGCACAGGAGCGCAAGCGGCTTCCTTGGGCCAGCTTCAGGCAGAGATCGACGAGAAGTTCAATAAAAGGATGGCTGATCTCAAGGTTACGGTTATTTTAATGCCCAAGACAGGGCGAGCGATACCTTTAGCCCCTGTTGAAGGTCCGGATTCCGGCATCCCTTTGACGCCGGTAGAAGGCAGCGATACAGGGATCCCCTTGGCGCCGGTCGGCCCCGATATCTCTGTCATTATGATCGAAGACTCCATTATTGAGACGATCAAAAACAGCAAGCTGCTTAAAAGCCTGAACCTGAACACTAAACTGTCAGAAAATGACATTAAGGCAATTAAAGAAATGCTGGAAAACATGAAAAAAGAGTAGAGAGACGAAGAAAAAGCACCCAAACAAAGTAAGCAGGTACAAATATGAGATTAAGGTCCTGCAATCGCGGGGCCTTAATTACTTGCCAAGCATCCTATCAATGCACTTGCGTGCGCTTTTCATTAAAGAGCCGTCCATAACGACTTCGTCCTTTTCTTCTTCAAGGCACCAGAGGACCTTTTCAAGCGTAGTGCGCTTCATGTTCGGGCAGACAGCACCGCTGTAAGCAGGATAGAACTTTCTGTCAGGATATAGCTTTTCCAGCTGATGAAGGATGCCGATCTCGGTGGCAACGATAAATTCTTTAGCTTTGGACTCTTTGGGCCTCTTTATCATTTCGGAAGTGCTTCCAACAAAATCGGACAATGTTCTTACACCCGGAGTACATTCCGGGTGACACATAACTTCGGCGGAAGGGTGCGACTTTTTAGTTCCCATGATATGTTCCGGAAGTATCTTTACATGAATATTGCAGAAACCGTTCCAGAGTATCATTTTTCTCCCGAGCTTCTCCTCTACCCAAGAGCCGAGATATTGATCCGGGACAAAAATGACCTCTTCATTGCCAAGAGACCGCACAATTTCAACGGCATTACCTGAAGTACAGCAAATATCGGACAGTGCTTTCACTTCGGCGGTAGAGTTTATGTAACACACGACTTTTGCTTTAGGATGTTCCTTCTTCAGTTCGCCCAGCTTCTTCGCGTCTATCATGTTGGCCATGGGGCAGCCTGCGTTGATGTCGGGCATGAGGACCTTTTTAGATGGATTGAGCATCTTTGCCGTTTCGGCCATGAAATGTACGCCGCAGAAAACAATGATGTCCGCTTTTGTCTTTGAAGCCTCTATGCTGAGTCCGAGAGAGTCACCGGTGAAGTCGGCTATATCCTGTACTTCAGGCGATTGATAATTGTGAGCAAGAATGACCGCCTTCTTTTCGGCTTTCAACCTTTCAACCTTTTCAGCCAGGTCTAGCATATTATCCCGCCTCCGATGACCATGTCGCCTTTGTAAAATACTGCCGATTGCCCCGGCGTTATCGACCTTATGTTCTTTGAGAATACCACATCGACCCTGTCCCTGCCGTTAGGCGTTACGGTAGCCGGTTCTTCGACCGAGCCGTGTCTTATCTTTACCTTCGCCTTAAAGCTCTTGGACGGCGCAAGGACCGACGTCCAGACCACATTGTCGGCGCTGAGCTTTTTGCCTAAGGTCTCTTTTTCATCGCCGATGACGATCGTATTGGACCCTCTGTCTATCTTTACAACATAATAGGGCTTGCTGAAGGCGACCCCGATGCCTTTTCTCTGTCCGACGGTATAAAAGGCGATGCCACGGTGCATTCCGAGCCGGTTGCCCTCGGTATCGATTATGGGCCCGGGCTTGTTGATATCGGGAACGTTCTCTGCGAGGAACCTCCCGTAATTATTGTCTTCGATGAAACAAATTTCCTGGCTGTCCTTTTTATCAGCGACACGGAGCCCGAGCTCTTTTGCTATCTTGCGTGTTTCGGTCTTTGTGATATCTCCGACAGGGAAGAGGGTCCTTCTCAGGGCCGCCTGCGACATGCCGTAAAGGAAATACGACTGGTCCTTTGTCCTGTCGGGGGACCTGTGCAGCTCGTACATGGCATCCTTGCCTTTAACGATGACGGCGTAATGTCCGGTAGCAAGAAGCTCAGCCCCGAGCTCATCGGCTTTCCTGAGCAGATGCTCGAACTTAACGAACTGGTTGCATCTTACGCAAGGGTTGGGCGTGCGTCCCTCGGAATATTCCTTGATGAAGTCGTTCACCACGGTCTCTTTGAACACATCCCTGAAGTTGAGCGTGTAGTGGGGGATGCCCAGTTTATCCGCGACATGCTTGGCATCGTCTACGGCGCTGGCGCTGCAGCAGCCGGCGGTAGCGTCTGCCTTTGCAGGCCAGATGTCCATAGTGATGCCGATGACATCGTAGCCCTTTTTCTTCAGAAGGGCGGCGGAAACGGAGGAGTCAACGCCTCCGCTCATTGCGACAAGGACCTTTTTATTCTGGCGGGTGTTCTTCATGCGGCTTGAAACCGGGAAGTCCCTTTCCGGTGGTCTTTTTGAGGTAATCGTCGATGGCGGCCTTTAGCGCGTCCTCGGCAAGCACGGAACAATGCAGCTTTGCGGGAGGAAGGCCGTCCAGAGCTTCAACGACGGTCCTGTTGGATATTTTTAAAGCCTCTTCTATGGTCTTTCCTTTCACAAGATCGGTGACCATAGAGCTGGTCGCTATCGCCGCGCCGCAGCCGAAAGTTTTAAATTTTACATCTGTTATGATATTGTCTTTCACCTTAATGTAAAGCTCCATGATGTCCCCGCAGACAGGATTGCCGATATGTCCGACACCGTCCGGAGCGTCGATCTCTCCCACGTTATGCGGCGATCTGAAATGGTCCATTACTTTCGGACTGTAGTTGGGCATGGTCGTTGTTCCTTTCTTTCCGCAGCTGCTATCTGCTTTTGTACAACGGGCTCATTTTTCTCAGTTTGTCGACTATCTTCGGGAATACATCTATCACTCTGTCAACATCCGCGTCCGTTGAAAGCCGGCCCAAGGTGAACCTCATCGAACCGTGAGCGAGAGCGTGTGTCCTGCCTATGCAAAGCAACACATGCGACGGCTCAAGGGTGGCGGAAGAACAGGCCGAACCTGTCGAAGCGGCGATGCCTTCCATATCGAGATTAAGGAGCATCGACTCTCCTTCGATATATTCGATGCTAAGGTTCACGTTGTTCGGCAGCCTTTTTTCAGGATGGCCGTTAAGATAGCTGTCGGGGATCTTTTCCATAAGGGTCTTTATCAGCCTGTCCCTGAGCGGCAGAAGATGGGCCCGTCTTGCGTCCATCTCGCTCAGCGCAAGTTCCGCGGCCTTGCCGAACCCGACGATGCCGGGAGTATTGTATGTGGAACCCCGTTTGTTCTTTTCCTGGCCGCCGCCGTGAAGAAGAGGAACGACCCGGGTGCCTTTCCTTATATAGATAGCGCCTACACCTTTAGGGCCGTAAAGCTTATGGGCCGATATCGAAAGCATGTCGATGTTCATCTTTTCAACATCTATCGGGATGGCTCCGGCAGTTTGCACCGCATCGGTATGGAAGTAAACGCCTTTTGCTTTTGTTATCTTTCCGATCTCTTCAATGGGCTCGATGGTCCCGATCTCGTTGTTCGCGTGCATGACGGTCACGAGCAGGGTCTTATCGGTTATGGATCTTGCGACCTCATCGGGATCTACAAGGCCGTATTTGTCTGCCTTTAGCGTGGTTATCGAATAGCCGCGTTTTTTCAGGAACTCTAGCGGCTCGGTGACCGCATGATGCTCTACGGGGGAGGTGATGATGTGGTTCTTTTTCTCGTTAGCGAATGCAACCCCCTTTATAGCGAAGTTGTCGGATTCGGTGCCTCCCGATGTGAACACTACCTCATCAAGCTTGGCGTTGATGAGCTTTGCGACTTTTTCCCTTGCCCTTTCAACGGCGGCCTTTGCTTCCTGACCGAACTCGTGTATCGAGGACGCATTTCCGAAAGTATCCGAAAAATACGGCAGCATTTCCTTTACGACCTCCGGGTGTGCGGGGGTCGTCGCGGCATAGTCCATGTATATCCTGTTCATATAAGATCTCCCAGCGAGACCGAGTCAAGGACGGCCTCGATCTTTTTGTTTACTTTGCTCCACATCGGGAATGATCTGCAGAGCTTTGATCTCTTGCAGAAAGAATCCTTTTCTCCGGCGCATCTTGTCAGATGTATCGGGCCTTCAACGCTTCTTACGATATCTCCCATAGTTATCTTTTTTGCCGGTCTTGCCAGGATGTATCCGCCCTGAGGGCCGCGGATGCTTTTGATAAGCCCGTATTTGCGCATCTTGTTGAAGAGCTGCTCAATGTATGGCTTTGATATCCCTTCGCTTACCGAGATCTCACGCATCTGAATGGTCTTGCCTTCCTTTTCAGTCAGGTGAAGCAGAGCTCTTACCGCGTATTGGCTTTTTGTTGTGAGTCTCATGTATATATGAATTGTACTATACTTGAGTGAAATGGTCAAGTAAGGCCTCTCCCCGTCCCGCCGCGGCGGGCCACCCCTCTCCATCTATGATGGAGAGGGGGAAGTGCCGCATGGCACGGGGGTGAGGTGTTTACCTGCTCAACACCATCTTCCCCGTCTGGATCGTGCCGTTGACCGGCATTGCATACATATATATGCCGCTTGGCAGTCTATGCCCGTTCTCATCAGTTCCGTTCCATGTGACCGTCTGGGTCCCGGCACCTATTCTCAACGTTGCGACCTTTTGGCCGAGGGAGTTGGTTATGGTCACATCGGAGTCGGAGGGCAAAGCATTTGAAAGCGTGAGAGTTGCCGAGGAAGAGAAGGGAGAGGGAAAGACCTGAAGAATAGTAAGGGAAGGATTGATGCAATCCCGGACGGATACTGTCGTTCTGACAACTTCAAGAAAATACCGAAAATAATCATAATATGCCAAATATATTGGATCAGAATACATTAACTTAGCAGTTAAAGTTCCTAACGGTTGAATAAATTCTTTTAGAATATCAGTTTCCTTTGTGGTGACGGGAGCAGGCCAACCGTTTTTGTAGACTTCGGTCTCTCCGGTCGTAAAAATATGCTCATATCTATACTCGAGATATTCGTCTCCCGAATTGTCTTCTTTGACCCTAGAGCGCGTTAGCCTGAGTGCGGGCAGACCATTCTTGAAAAATGCAAGACCTTCCATATGGTATAGCGCCCCCTTGTCATCTTTTGTCCATGCCCGAACATTTGCATCAAATTCCCTGGCAGCGGTTTGGATCGCATAGAACTTGAGCCCGTCTAATGTTGCAGCTTTAGGATGGGCAAGGTCCCTTTGAGGGATATAATTTCTCCAAAGAAAAGAAAAACTGCTGATGACGTCCGGAAAGAAATTGTTGAATGGGGCTGTTTTTTTTGGTTCCGGGTACTGGAGATCAGTGGCATCTCTCAACAATGAAAATGCCTTTTGACAAATTGCAACATAGTCGTAGCGTTCCTGGATCGTCGCATTATCAGAGGGGTGTTTTACAGGAGGTTGGCCCTGAACATCCCATGTCCCTGTCTCAAGACAAAGCATTCCGTGGAACCTGGTCAACCAGAATGGTCCGTCAAAATCCATCCTCAAATAATGCAGCCCGGAAATCTCATCTACGTTAACATTGAGCGTATTGCTCCATATGCTTTCATAGAATGTTCGTTCCTCCATCGTCAATCTGCCCGGTTGATAGATCGAGTGGTTCCTTTCATAGGAAAGCTGCGTGATCGCGTCCGCATGATAAGAGGGGATCGTGCCTTTCCAATTAAGAGGGGACGAAAGCTCCTCTTTTGTAAAGCCATTTGGTCGAGCGACCTTGATATTGTTTACCGTTAATTCTCCCGAGCCGGTAACTATCCCCCGGGTTTTATTCTTGGTAGCTAGAACAAATATTATTCTGTCCGTGAGCGGTCCTGCAAGAAATCTCACGTTTCCTTTTCCGGGCGCAAGGTCGATGTCTTCTTTCAAATACCAATCGTGTGTGAGCTGCAGCGTAGCTTTTATATGAGGAGAGGACGGCTTCCATTCATATTCGAAATCAATAGCCCCGTCTTTGAAATCGGGAGTCTCAAAGATTATTGCAGGATCTTCGTCATCAATCGCTTGTAGAACGATCGAATCCGAATTGCTATCGTACGTTGCGATATCAGGGGTTCCCGATACGCGATGGCCAGTAACGTACCTGCTAAAAGGCTCTAGAACAAAGCCGGTGTTGCTGATTCTTGCCGGAGAACAGGCGTTAGGCCTGTCAACATCTTTGGGCTTTTTCGGGTCTTCCTCAGGCCTTTCAAAAAATCTGATATCAACAATTTCCGGTCTATACATTCTAATTAGATTTATCATTGCAGCACCATTTTGCCTTTCTGAACATTTCCGTTCGCTATAAAAAAATACAGATAGGCTCCGCTTGGCAGTCTATGCCCGTTCTCATCCGTCCCGTTCCAATTCACCGACTGGCTTCCGGCGCCTATTCTCAACGTCGCGACCTTCTGACCGAGTGAGTTGGTTATAGTCACATCGGCGTCAGAAGTTAGAGAGTTGGAAAGTCGGAGAGTTGTGGAGGCGGAGAAGGGGTTGGGGTAAGCAGACGCGAGTGCGATATTATTTGGCGAAACAGGATCCGCAGATGTCATTTTATCCAGAAGCGACAAAATGTATTCGCAGTATTGTACGGTATTTGAAAGCTCGGGTATGCTCCCGAAAACACCGTGTGTAAGAAGGGAAATAAGGTCCTTGATCCCGGACCGGTATTTGTCTATTGCGGCCTGATCATTCTTTTCAGGAGGATATGCCTGATCTGTTCTGCCTGTTCCGCTCCAGTTGATCCTGCCGGTTATAAAATCAAATGTTGTTATCCCGGCATTAATGCCTCCATGCCAAGATGCCAGATACTCCATTCCGGAAAGGGAGACGGTGATCCATTCCTGATCTCTGCCGAGCTGATAGCCAAACATTGTATTAGGAAAGTATGACACGCCAGCAGGGAACCCCTTCCAGAAAAGCATATCTTCAGGGACTTTGTCGACCATTGTCTTTGCAAGCGACGCCTTAGATATTATTTCAGTCCCGATGGACTGCCCGACTTCCGGAACAATTGGTTCCGCATCAAGCGCACAGGTCAGGAACTTCAAGTTCACGTTCAGATCGGGCCTGGAACAAGAAACATGCTGTAGGAGCCTTTTACATGTGTAAGCAAAGAACCTGTATCCTTCGCTATTCCTGACGGCCGGATCATTCAGGTCGAAAGATCCGTATATGATCTCGGGACCCGTATTTGTCCTTGAGGTGACGGTTGCGCGACCAAGGTCTATGATGTACTCTCTCCAGTATCCCTTGGTGTTCGAGTAAAAGCGCATCATGTGGCTTCTTTGCTCGGTTGAAAAATAGCTTTCATATTCTACATCCTCATAGATACTTCCTGTCGTGTAAGCGACGGCCTGCCCCTTTAAACCAAAAGAATAGACTTTACCGCAATCCCTGAACAGCGGATGGAGCTTTTCAGGAGGGACTTCGGAGCGCTTAGTTTTGTCGCGAACGGACGGATCTTCTCTCAACGTGAATGTACTTATCTTATTATTTGGATAACCTATAGCATTTATCATTGTAGAAACCTCCTTTATATTGGGGCTGTGGACCGGGGCTGGTCGCTAGTATGGAAAGGAAAGATCAGGTCCAGGCTAGCCCCGAGCTGCCAGCCCCTAGCGACAAAGGAGATCTAAGAATTGAAATTGGCTCGGCAGCGGAGAATGAACCTTATCTTCCTCTTCTTGTTCTGAAAAGGTTCATTGCTTTTGCAGATATAGTGTTCGAAATAACTTGGATGGAACATGCCCCATCCCCCCTCAGGTATATATCGTCAAAATAGAGCGTAGATTGCAGGCAATAATGGGGTTGCTTCGGTCGCCTTGGCGACCTCGCAACGACTGCTGATGACCGGCTGATAGGTCTTTACTTTGAGAGAAAAGCCTTGCTGCGCTTCTGCCTGTGAAAAGTGATCACGAACCTGTGGACCTCGTCGCGTATCCTTTGGAGGACGAGCAGGGAAGGGGAGTTCTTTGGAATAATGATAGGATGATCGAGATGCGGAGTGAAGATCTCCTCGTTCTTTTTCGCTATACCTATTATGGGAATGAACGGCATCCCCGCTTCCTTAAGCGCCTGACAGGCCGATGAAAGCTGGCCTTTGCCGCCGTCGATAACTATGAGGTCCGGTACCGGAAGCTCGTCTTTCAGCGACTTTGCGTATCTCCTGTACACCATCTCGTTCATGGAGGCAAAATCGTTCGGGAGCGGCCTGAAATTGATGTTGAATTTCCTGTAATGCGGCTTAAAGGCAAAGCCGTTCTTAAAGACCACCATAGCCCCCACTGTCTCAGAGGCGCCCAGGTTCGAGATGTCGAAGGCCTCTATCCTTTTGGGAAGCCTGTCGAGCCCGAGCATCCTGCAAAGCTCCTGCAGGGCAGGGACCATCTTTCCGCTCCTGAAGGACACCTGGGACCGGGGATTGGAGGCGAATTCAAGCCACTTTATCCTGTCCCTGAGGGAGGCGGCAGTTTCGAAGTCCTGCTTTTCGGCCGCGGCGTCCATCTTCTTCTTCATCTCAAGGACGGTCTCGTCAACACCTTTGTCAAAGAACATCTCCACTTCTTTAACAAGTCGCCTGTAATCCCTTTTCTTTATCTTCTCGACGCAAGGTCCTGTACAGCGCTTCATATGATAGTCGAGACAGACCTGTTTTCTCCGCTTGAACATGCTGTCCTCGCAGCGGCGAAGACCGTACATTTTTCCCAAAAGCTTTAAAAGCGTCCTTGCAGAGCCGCCCCTGAAAGGCCCGAAATATTTTGAGCCGTCAGGCTCTATCTTCCTGACAAAAAGCAGCCTGGGGAACTCGTCCTTTATCGTTAATTTGATATAGGGGTAGGCTTTGTCGTCCCTCAACAGAACGTTGTATCTAGGCATGAACTGTTTGATCAGTTTTGCTTCAAGTATCAGGGCTGAAAGTTCGGAAGAGGTCGTAACAAAATCGATGTCGGTGAAACGTGAACCCATCCTCGTGCGCAGGTGGGAATAAAGTCTTTTCCTTATAGAATTTGCCTTCCCCACATACACCACACGGCCTTTTTTATCTTTCAGGATATATACGCCGTACGAGTCGGGGAGCGCCTTAACTTTATCTCTGAGCTCGGTCATGGATTAATTGTAGCAGAAACAAAAAGGCGCCCCGAAGGACGCCTTAAAAGCAAAATTAAGACCGACTACTTGGATGCGATGACCTCTATGGTAAGCTTGGCCTCGACTTCCTGGAAAAGCTTTGCCGTTGCAGTGTGGGTGCCTACTGACTTGATCGGTTCGTCCACATGGATCTTCTTCTTGTCTATGTCAAACCCCTTCTCTTTGAGAGCATGGGCTATGTCCATGTTAGTTACCGAGCCGAAGAGCTTGCCGCCTTCGCCGGCATCGGCCTTTATCTCGATAGGGGACGCTGAGATCTTTGACGCCAGGGCGCTCATCTCTTCTTTGTGGAGCGCATGCTTCTTTTCGATCCTGGACTTGTTCTTTTCGAGCTCGCCCAGTGCGGCCGCGGTCGCTTCTTTTGCAAGGTTCCTGGGGAACAGGAAGTTGCGCGCGTAGCCCTCGGACACGTTTATGATGTCGCCTTCTTTGCCTATGCTTGTAACGTTCTTGGAAAGTATTACCTTCATTGTTATTCGGCCGTGAAAGGCAGGAAGCCTATTTGCCTAGCCCTTTTTATAGCTTTTGCGAGCGCCCTCTGGTGGGTGGCGCAGCAGCCTGATGACCTCATGGTCTGGATCTTGCCCCTTTCGGTAATGAACCTGCGGAGCTGTTCGATCGCTTTGTAATCAGGCAGGTTCTTGTTGGCGCAGAACTGGCAAACCTTCCTGCGTTTTTTCCTGCCGTCCTTGTCCGGACGCTGCGGACCCTTTCCCCTGGTATCTTTTCTTTCTCTCGGTTGCATCAGAACGGAACCTCCTCATCTTTTATTTTATCGTCCCCTTGCGGCGCCGAAGGCGCGGGACCTGACTCGAAATCGGACCTTTTGCCCAGCATCTGCATGCTGTCGGCCACGACCTCGGCGAAAGTCCGCTTCTCTCCGCCTTTTTCGTACTTGCGGATCTGGAGCTTGCCTTCGATCGAGACGGGACGGCCCTTTTTCAGGTAATCCCTGCAGATCTCGGCAAGACGCCTCCAGGCGACGATGTTTATGAAATCGACCTCGCCCTGGCCGCCTTTTGCGGTGGGCCTGTTGATCGCTATTGAGAACCTGGCCACCGGGATGCCTGAAGTGGTATATCTCACTTCGGGGTCCCTGGTCAGATTTCCTATCAAAAATACTTTATTGTACATATATCAGAAGGGCAGGTCGTCATCAAGGAAATTGTCCTCGATGCTCTCATCGGCCGCAGCGGGCGCCTCTTCGGCGTCAAGCGCGGGGGCCTTACCCTTTCCTTTTTCTCCAGCGTGCAGTCCTGACGCCACTATCTCGGTGACATATCTCTTGGCGCCCTCTTTTGTTTCAAAGGACCTGTTCTGTATCCGGCCCTCGACAAGCACCATCTGGCCCTTGGAAAGCATCTGTCCCGCCATCTCGGCCAGCTTTCTCCAGGCGATTATATCGAAGAAATCGGTCTCTTTGGCAAGCCCGGGAAGGTTGGCGCGCTCTACTGCGAGCGAGAACTTCGCTACGGGGGTCGCGTCCATTGTCGTCCTTACTTCGGGGTCTGCCGTGAGGCGTCCAACAAGAATGATCCTATTCAGGTTTGCCAATTAACATCTCCGGATTGACCTCGACAGCTTCCTCGGCCGGTTTTTCTACCGGTATCTCAGGAGCTGCCTTGGTAACGATGAACCTCATTATGTCTTCGTTCACCCGAATGATGGAAGTGACTTCGGCGGGAGCGGACGTCGGACCTTCGAAATCTATCTCGAGGAAGATACCGTCCCTTATGGTCTTGAATTTCCTCATCCTTGTGCTGACCCTCTTAAGGCCATGCTTCTGGACCTTCTCGATCTTGGCGCCAAGAGCAGCTATCTTCTTCTCCACTTTTGACACGAAAGCGTCGATCTTGTCCTCGGTCGTTACGGGCTTAAAAACGCATATTGCTTCGTACTTTTCTATCATGAGTAAATTATACCAAAACAAAGGCTGGAGGGCAACCTAACGGGAAGCGGGTTTTTTACCGGCCAAATTGGCCTCAATAACGGCCAAATTGCCCAAAAGAACGGGGTCCCGGCCCCTTACATCGATAAGCCGCCTCAGATAAAGCGCCGCTTTTTCCCATTCTTTGGAAGAAGCGTAAAGAAGATAGATGTTGTTGAGCGCGTAAGGGTCTCCGGGGGAGATAGCAAGCTCCGAAAGGAGCCATCTCTCGGCGCCTGCCGCGTCGCCTTCGCCCAGTGCGATTATTGCCAGGTTGTTCATGCAGTTCGATTGTTTGGGGTTCTTTTCAAGACCGAGAAGGTAGTATCTTTTTGCTTCGGCCATATTGCCGTTCATCTGGTTCACTGACCCCAGATGCATATATGTGGGGCTGTAGCTTGGGGACGTCCTTTCAACCTCTTTCCAGAAATCAAGCCGTGAAGAATATACCCCGCCCCTTAAGAACGTCATGACGGAAAAAGCCGCTATCAGCGCGATAAGGACCAGTTCCGCCCTCCGCGGCTTTTGTCCCGCGCCCCTGAGCATGGGAAGCCCCAGAGAGGCGATCAGCACTCCTATCGCGGGTATGTAAAGCCTGGTTGAGAGCTGTTCGTTCCCGACCGAAACAATGAGCGACGGGACCAGGAACATCACGGCCCAGAACGTCCCGAAGCTCACAAGGCTTCTGTTAGCGCCCCTGACGACCCAGAGCGAAACGGCAATCGACGTGAGAGCAACAACACCGAAAAGCACCGTGGTGTCGGGTATGTACGGTACCGGCGAGAGATTGAACGGGAAGAAGAGCTTTCCGCAGTAGACCAGAAAGGACGGGGCGTTCATTACCATCCTTCCGATGAGGACCACAGCGGGATCCCCGTATGTCGGCACATTGCTCAGGGACTTAAGTCCGAGCCAGGCAAGGAAGGTCGCGCCCCAGCCCGCGTACATAAGCAAAAGGTCCGCGGGAAAGAAACGGCATCTGACGCACACGGCCATATATACGATGGCCATTATCATGGTGAGAGCGGAGATCTCTTTTGACAAAAGGGCCAGAAGAAGAAGGACAAGATGAAGGAGCAGAGAACTTTTCCTGCCGTTCCTGATATAGGAAAGAAAAGAGACGAAAGAAGCCATGATGAATATCGCGGGGACCACGTCGGCCCGCCCCATCACCCAGTAAACGTTCTGCGAAAGTGCCGGATGCACGGAGAACAGGGCCGCCAGCAGCAGGGCCCATTTTTTGTCGGCGCCAAGACGCTTTAGCAGCGTGAAAAGGAGCAGGCACGCGATCAGGTGAAGCATTGTGCTCGTGAAGTGATAGACGCCCGGGGATTTTCCGGCGAAAGCATGGTCAATGATAAAGCTTGAGAGCATCACCGGGCGGTAATAAGGGGATGCCTCGGTGTGCATATATCCGGCGAAAGAAGTGAGAGCTTTGGTCAAGGGCGTCAGGGTAGCTTCATTGTCAAGGATCAGCAGAGTGTCGTCGAGATAAGTATAGTCAAATGCCACGGAACGCATGTAAACGGCCCCCGCGAGCAAGGCCAGCAAAAGATAAGGGATCCAGGCCCTCTTAAATATCAGCCCCCATACGCCTGAAGGCATTTACTTCCGGTCCGTCCTTTCTTTTCTTCTCATCGCCTCAAGATGCACCATGATTATCGACAGGTCCGCGGGAGAGACTCCCGCTATCCTTGAGGCCTGCCCGAGCGATACCGGCCTTATCTTCGTGAGCTTTGTCCTTGATTCGGCCGAAAGCCCGCTTATCGAGGCATAGTCCATTTTAGCCGGTAGCCTGACATTTTCAAGGGAGCGGAACTTTTCTGCCAGCCTGGTCTGCCGCTCGATGTAACCAAGGTATTTTTTCTGTATGGCGATCTGCTCTGATACTTTAGGCGAGAACGAAGCGTCCCCGTCCTTTACCGCTTTTTCTTTTTTTTGCAGACAGGCGAACCTTTTGCTGCCGATAAGACCTATGGCATGGCCGACGGCCGAAAGCCGGAGGTCGGCATTGTCCTGCCGGTGCAGGAGCCTGTATTCGGAGCGCGAGGTAAGCATCCTGTACGGCTCGTCTATTTCCTTGGTGCAAAGATCGTCTATCAGCGTCCCTATGTAGCCGCTGTCCCTTTGAAGGACGAGCATTTCTTTGTTCGAAGCGTACCTTGCGGCGTTGATCCCGGCTACCAGACCCTGCGCGGCCGCTTCTTCATATCCTGAAGTGCCGTTTATCTGGCCGGCGAAGAACAGGCCGCGAACGGCCTTGGATCCCAGAGTATGCGAGATCTGGTCCGGAGGAACAAAATCATATTCGACAGCATAGCCCGGTCGCATTATTTTTGCTTTTTCCAGTCCGGGCATCGTCCTGAGGAAAGCGAGCTGGACGTCTTCGGGAAGGCTGGTCGCCATCCCCTGCGTGTACATCTCAAGAGTAGTGCGGCCCTCCGGTTCGATGAAGGCCTGATGCCTTTCCTTGTGAGGGAAGCGGACGACCTTGTCCTCTATGGACGGGCAGTATCTGGGACCCACTCCTTTTATTTTTCCCGAAAAAAGAGGGGAGCGGTCAAGGTTGGCCCTGATGACTTTGTGAGTTTCCTCATTCGTGTAGGTCAGGAAACAAGGTTCCTGCTTCAGAGAGAACGCGGGATTTTCGACGGCCTTCAGACCGTAGCCGGAATATTCCCAGACAAAAGAGAAATGCTCCGGAGGTTCGTCGCCCGGCTGTATCTCCATGCGGGAAAGGTCAAGAGATCTTCTGTCGAGCCTTGGCGTAGTGCCCGTCTTTAGCCGCCCGAGACGGAAACCCGAGCTGACAAGGCTCTCGGACAGGCCTTTTGCGGGGAACTCTCCCGCTCTTCCCGCTTCCATGTGCTCCATGCCGATATGAATGATGCCGTTAAGGAAAGTCCCCGTTGCAAGAACAACGCCCTTTCCTATGTATACGGTATTTAGATTGGTGCGGACCCCGCAGACACTGCCCGACTCTATGAGAAGCTCTTTAACGATCGCCTGTTTAAGGTCAAGGCCTTCCTGTTCTTCGACCGTCCTTTTCATCTCTATGTGGTAGAGCTTCTTGTCGGACTGCGCTCTCAGTGACCAGACAGCAGGCCCTTTCGCGGTGTTGAGCATTTTCATCTGCAGGTATGTCCTGTCGGTGTTGATGCCTATCTCTCCTCCGAGAGCGTCGATCTCTCTGACGAGCTGACTTTTCGCGGGCCCGCCGACTGCCGGATTGCACGGCATAAGAGCGATGGTGTCGAGGTTCATTGTAAGGAGCAGCGTTCTTTGTCCGAGTCGCGCCGAAGCAAGCGCAGCTTCGCAGCCGGCATGTCCGGCGCCTACAACTATCACATCGTATATCTCTTTATGCTCTGTCTTAGGCATACAGGGATTTTAGCATGAAACACCAGGTTCTAGCTCTTACCGGCTGTTTTTTGAGAGCAAGGGATATAGCGTGGAAAAATGAGAAAAAGCCCCTTGACGCCCCACATATGTGGTGTGTTATACTTCAATTCCCACTAAATCAAGTGGGTAGAAGTAAAGATCATAAACATATATGAAGTGTCCAGTTTGTTCGGCCGATGAAGACAAAGTGATAGAGTCCCGCACGATAGGCGAAGGCTCCGCGATCCGCAGAAGAAGAGAGTGCCAAAGCTGCAAAGCAAGGTTCACTTCCTACGAAAGGGTCGAAGAGAAGAACCTTGTCGTGCTGAAGAAGGACGGCAGCAGACAGAATTACAGCAGGGAAAAGCTGGTCGCCGGTATAAGCAAGGCCTGTGAAAAGCGGCCGGTCAGCACAGAGGCGATAGAACAGATAGCGGACGAAGTGGAAAAGTTCATGTACACGGAGAACGGTAAAGAGGTCCCGACAACGCAGATAGGCCAGATGGTCTCCGAAAGGCTCCAGAAGATAGATCAGGTAGCGTACGTCAGGTTCGCATCCGTTTACAGACAGTTCGAGAGCGTGTCGGATTTTGTCAAGGAGATAAAAGGATTGGCATAGCGCAAGCTTCAAGCCATGCCGCAGGTTTCTGCAGCATCTCTTGTTAGCTTCGAAGGTCAAGCTCCCGCATCGCCGGCAAAATTACGCGAACAAAATAGAAGGAGAGGATTTGCCATGCCCCACGATGAATTGTTCCTGACGGAGAACGCGATAAAAGTGCTGGAGAAGAGGTACCTGAAGAGAGATGAAAAAGGGAACGTGACCGAAAAGCCGGCGGACCTGTTCAGGAGAGTGGCGCAGAACATAGCCAGCGCCGAGGTGAAGTTCTCTTCGACCATCGAGGCCAAGCAGTACGAGGAAGAATTCTACAAGATGATAACCCAGCAGGAATTCCTGCCGAACTCCCCGACACTGATGAACGCGGGACGCGAGCTTCAGCAGCTCTCGGCGTGTTTTGTCCTTCCGGTGGATGACGCTCTTGAGAGCATCTTCGAGACAGTTAAAGAGACGGCGATGATACACAAGAGCGGGGGCGGCACGGGATTCTCCTTCTCTCACCTGCGTCCGAAGGACGATATAGTCCTTACGACGAAGGGCGTGTCTTCAGGGCCGGTATCGTTCATGACCGTGTTCGACGCGGCGACGGAAGCCGTCAAGCAGGGCGGGACCAGGCGCGGGGCCAACATGGGCATACTCAGGGTCGACCATCCGGACATACTCGACTTCATAACCTGCAAAAGGGACAACAGCAAAATAAACAACTTCAACATCTCTGTCGCGGTGACCGACGAGTTCATGGAGGCAGTCGAAGAGGGCCGCATGTACGACCTGATAAATCCCAGGACCAAGGAAAAGCAGAAGCAGCTGAACGCCAGGGAAGTGTTCGACCTGATGACCGAGATGGCCTGGAAGAACGGAGACCCGGGCATAGTTTACATCGACAGGATCAACGCGTACAACCCGACGCCGCTCCACGGCGAGATCGAAGCCACCAACCCGTGCGGAGAGCAGCCGCTGCTGCCGTACGAATCCTGCAACCTCGGCTCGATAAACCTGGCAAGGATGACAAAGGTCGGGAGCAACAACCAGTACGAGATCAACTGGGACAGGCTCAGGAAGACCATCTACCTGTCGGTACGGTTCCTTGACGACGTGATCGAGATGAACAAGTATCCTCTTAAGAAGATCGAGGACACCACAAAGTCGAACAGGAAGATAGGCCTGGGGATAATGGGTTTTGCCGATATGCTCATAAAGCTCGGCATACCATACAACTCAAAGAAAGCTATCACGGTAGCCGAAAAGATAATGCGTTTCGTCCAGGAGGAGAGCAAGAAAGCGTCAGCAAGACTGGCCGAGGAAAGAGGAGAGTTCCCTCACTTCAAAGGCAGTATCTACGACGTGCCCAACCAGCCCAAGCTGAGGAACGCCACGACCACCACCCTGGCGCCTACCGGGACCATAAGCATCATCGCGTCCTGCTCGTCCGGCATCGAGCCGCTGTTCGCCATATCATACATCAGAAGGGTGATGGACAACACCGAGCTTGTAGAGGTGCATCCGTATTTCAAGAAGATCGCTAAAGAGATGGGCTTCTATTCCGACGAGCTCATGAAGAAGATCGCCGAGCACGGCAGCGTGCACGGGATCGACGAAGTGCCGGAAGAAGTGCAGAAAGTCTTCGTCACAGCCCACGACATCAAGGCCGACTGGCATATCAGGATGCAGGCGGCTTTCCAGAAATATACCGACAACGCCGTGTCAAAGACCATCAACTTCCCGACCGACGCGACGGTGGAAGACGTGCGCAACGCCTATACTCTGGCGTACAAGGACGGATGCAAAGGCATCACCATCTACAGGGACAAGAGCCGCGAAGTGCAGGTCCTGAACATCGAGAGCAAAAAGGAGCAGGAAAAGAAATCCACGGGCATCATACCGAGGGAAAGGCCGATAGAAACGCTCGGCAAGACCCTGAGGGTAGGGACAGGCTGCGGGAACCTTTATGTTACAGTGAACCAGGACAAGGCAGGTCTGTGCGAAGTGTTCGCGAAGATGGGAAAATCAGGAGGCTGCGCCGCGGCACAGTCTGAAGCGATAAGCCGCCTTGTTTCACTTTGCCTGCGCTGCGGTATCGATACCGAGGCCATACTCAAACAGATAAAGGGCGTAAGATGCCCCTCTCCGCTCTGGGTAAAAGGAGGCATGATACTTTCATGCCCTGACGCCATAGCAAAGACGATAGAGCAGTATATCGGCAACGGCAACGGGCACGGGCATGACGCCGTGGAGGATGAGTTCACCGATGTTGATGTTGTAGTAGCCGCTGCGGCACAGAAAGCGGCCCCGGCGGTATCCGTGATGGAGGAGCTGGATAACAGGACGGATATGTGCCCGGAATGTCCCGAGTGCGGCAGCATGGTCGATTTTTCCGAAGGATGCATCATATGCAAATCCTGCGGATACTCTAAGTGCTGGTAAGCAATGATCCTTGCCTTTGTCGGCAACGGTGAGGGGAAAACGACCGCGGCCGTGGGGCACGCGGTCAGGGCTGCGGGTCACGGCAAATTCGTTGCCGTGATCCAGTTCCTCAAAGGCTCCGAGTCCACCGGCGAATATAAGTATCTTTCATCCTCTCAAGGCCCGGGCGCCATAATTATCAAGACCTTCGGCCACAGCGAATTCCTTATGAAGGGCTCTGACAGAGGACCTCACGCGGAAAAGGCAAGGCAGGGCCTTTTGTTCAGCAAAGAAGCCGTATCCAAAAACAAATTCTTCCTGATAGTGCTGGACGAGATCTTTGATGCCTGCGCTGAAGGGCTGATATCAGAGACGGACCTTGAAAGCCTCATAGACAGTTCTTTAAAAAGCGGCATTAACCTGGTGATGACGGGAAGAAAGGTCCCTGCGGCGCTTGAGCCAAAGATGGACCTTATCACCGAAATGAACAAGGTAAAGCATTATTACGACAAAGGGATAAAGGGTGTTGAAGGCCTCGACAGGTGATCAGCCCCAGAGAGGAAGTCCGGTCTTTTCATCTTTCTTTCTGACAAGATCCGTCCCTACAAGCTCCTGTACGACGAACTCCGCGGCAAAGACCACGGTACCGGGCATTAAATGGCCGCCGAACGCTTTTCCGTCGTGATCGGCCAGAGTGATGTGAGCATGGCAGAAGATCCCCCCGTCCTTAATTGAAATATTTCCCGTGCAGACAGTGACCTCGAGCTTCCTGTCGATCTCGACGCATCCTGTGTACATCTTCAGCCCCTGGTCGTAATAGCCGAGCTTGGCGTTCTTTACGGCGCCGATAAGAGTAAAATATCCGAGCCGGATATTGTTCTCTTTGCAGAACAGGTCCAGCGAGCCGAGAAGGTCATCGCCCTCCTCGAACCTGCCGATGAACAAGCGGCCTGTTTCAGGGGTGATATGCATGTTTACAGGCTAAATGTCAGCGTGAATACCGTATATGAGATCTCGAAGATATTGTCCAGCCCGGAGACGTTGCGGTAGCCCTTAAGATAGGCATATCTCAGACCCGCGGAGATCCGCTCGCTGATGATCTTTCCGATGCCGATATTAAAGCCGCCTGCCCCGGCGATATCCCTGTTCCACAAGGACGTATTAAGGCCGAAGCTACCGAAGAAAGAGTCGCCGGACGTCAGGTAATCAAGATGTATATAGGAGACAAGCAGCCCGTCGCTTACGGCATTTGACTGATAGCCAAGACGGAAAGAAGAATCCTCGGAAAAATATTTCATGGTGTCCGGAACGGGCAGCTCAAAGTTTATTCCGATGCCGAAATTGCCCGAAGGGGCGTAGAACTTTCCTGACGAGGCGCCGGCGGTAGAATAGTTGGTGTATGTCCCTTCATACGCTCCGTAAGTAAGGTCGAAGCTCAGCCTGTCCATGATATCCTGCAGCGAAAGGGCCGAAGCCCCCGATGCTAACGCCAGAGATAGCAGCGCTGCCGCGAAGATCTTTTTAAAGTTGCTCATTTGTTGGTGATGTATTTCAGCACCTTGTTCTTAAGGTCGTAATAGCTTATGTGGAACTTGCCGTTGCTATCGACAGCTATGGACGTGTACATGCCCGAAGGTGATACCGCCGTGCTCTCTATGGTCTTTGACACCCACGAGCCGGAGGCATTGGTGAGATATTTCAGAACTTTGTTAACCGAATCATACGCGCTTATATGGAACTTGGTCGAGCCGTCCAGCTTGAACGAAGGGTATTTAAGGTTGCTTGAAGATGAGACCGTGGTATTTGACCATGATCCGCTGTTGCTGGCTATCCTGAGGCTTCCGGCATAAGCGAGCACGTACGGGGAGGAATAATCCAGAGAAAGACAGTTGAAACCGGTGTCGCTGCCTATCACGGCGGAATTCGTGATCCCAATAGATGCTTTTGTATAAGACGCCCCGGACTTGGCCGCATAGTAGTAATTTGAGTTCGTAGAATCGTAGAAAGTGAAGAAGACATTGTCCGACGGGTCCACCGCTATCGAGCTGTACGGATACAGCGAGGCGTCAAAAGAGGCGGTGACGGTCCAGACGCCGGATGAATTCGTGGTGTATTTCACTTTGCTGTTGGTCTCGTCGAAATATGAGATATGCGCCTTGCCGACAGAGTCAACGCCGATCGACGTGTACTTGCCAACAGAACCGGTGTCGGCCGTATCCGTGACCCAGGACCCCGAGGCGTTGGTCGCGTATTTAAGGGTTTTTGCGGTGTCATCGTAATAGCTGACATGCGACGCGCCTGAATCGTCGACAGAAATGCCGCAATAACCGCCTCCGGCGCCCAGTCCGGTGTCCACCGTTGTAATGACCCAGGCCCCCGTAGCATAGGAGGCATGCTTTACCTGCTGGTTGGTCTGGTCGAAGTAGGCGATCCTGGGAAGCCCTGAACCGTCTATGCCAAGTGACGAATATTTTCCCACATCGGCCGTCTGGTCGACGATCACGGGAAGCTTTACAGTTATTACCTCGCTGGTCACGGGACTGTCGGAATACCCGGTCTTTGAGGACTTAGCCCGAAGAGTGGTCGTTGTCGAAATGCTTACAGGCGCAGTATAGAGAACGGAAGGCACCGTTCCGTCGGTCGAATAATAGATGCTAGCCCCGGAAGTTGAGCAGGTTATCGTAACATCCTGCGTGGCGAAGTACGTGCCGGCCGCGACGCTGAACCTCGGGGTCGCGGAAGCCGTGGTCACCTCGTAGGACGCCGAAACGACGGAACTGGGGATCCTTGGAGGGAAGTAGGCCCTTGCCTTTACTTCTTTGCTGCCGGCGGAAGACAGCTTGAAGGCAGCCGTATATGTCGTTGAAGATACTGTCGGCTCGGACCCGTCAGTTGTGTACTTGATCGTAGCTCCGGAGGTAGGGCAGGAGACGGAGATCTCCGTTTCGGTGGTAATGCTGCCGCCGGAAGGCGAGATGACCGGGGCGTCTACAACGGTGCCGAAATCAAGGGAGCCCCCCTGCCTGCCGCAGCCGGCGGCAAGAGGAAGGATAAATAGGGCAAGGACAAGCAGTTTTTTCATTTTTTGGAGCGGTATTCCGCCACGACGGCTATGATGTCGTTCAGCGTCTTAACCTTGTCCAGGCGCTTTTCGGGTATGTTCACGCCGTACTTCTTGTCGAGCGAGGCGAATATCTCGACCCCGAGCAGGGAATCAATGCCAAGGTCCTTGAACAGGTCGGCGTCAGGGCTTATCTTATCTTCGGGGACCTTGATTATCTTAGAGACGAGAGCCTTGATCTCGCTTTCAAGATTGTCCATGTTACCTCCGCATCAGGAGTACATTTTTTTGACTGCGAAACGCTTGATCGAACGCTTCGGCGTCTTCGGGAGCTCCTCTTTGCTTATATAATATTTAGCAACTCTTTTATAGTCTGTCAAATACTTTCCGTACTTGTCCAGCTCCCCTCCGACAAGCTCCCTTACGAATTTCTCGTCCGCCTCTGCCCCTGCCTTGCCGGCGATGAAGGATATTTTCTCAATGTTCGGGAATACAGCCGCCGCGACCTCTTCCATGCCTTTCCTGGCCCCGTCCTTGATGACAGAGCCGAAAACGCAGATCTCAACTATGTACGGGCTTTTGGAAAGCGTGAACTCCACTTCATCGGGATAAACGTTCACGCCGCTTCCGAGCACTATCACGTCCTTGCTCCGTCCGGTTATCATCAGGTTACCGTTCTTATCGAACTTTCCGAGGTCCCCGGTGTGGAACCATCCGTCCCTGATGACCTCGGCCGTGGCTTCGGGGTTCCTGTAGTAACCCTTCATTACGTTAGGGCCTCTGGCTATTATCTCGCCGACGCCGTCATCGCTAATGCCGTCAAGCTTGAGCTCTATGCCGGGGAGCGCCTTTCCGACAGTGCCCGCGACATTATCGTCGATGCGGGTGAAGGCAAGCACGGGCGATGTCTCGGTAAGACCGTATCCCTGAAGGATCTCAAATCCCATGTAACCGAAGTTCCTGATGAGCTCCCTGTCCAGCGCCGCTCCGCCGCTGACAAAATAGCGTATCTTGCCACCGAACTTCTTGTGTACTATACCGAACAGCTTCCTGCCGGGGTTGAACCCAAGGATATCGTTGCAGAACTTTGATATCCCGAACAGGGCTTTTAAAAGGACAAAGGAGACCTTGCCTTTCTCCTCGGCGCTCCTCCATATCCCGTCATAGAAAAGAGTGTATAACAGAGGGACCGCAGCTATCATAGTTACCCCGGTCTCCTGCATGTTGCGCAAGAGGCTGTGCGATTTGAGGCTTTCGGCATATGTGACCTTTGCCCCCAGATAAAATGCGGCGAACATCCCGACTATGCTCTCGAAAGTATGATAGGCCGGCAGTACCGAAAGGAAGTTGTCTCCCGGGCCGAGCATGTGGAATATTTTGCAGGACTCGACGCAGTTAGACATTATGTTCCTGTGGGTGAGCATCACTCCTTTGGGCTTGCCGGTCGTGCCCGAAGTGTAGATTATGACGGCAAGGTCCTCATCTTTGACTTTGTCCCTGTCAGGCAAAGACGGCGACTTTTCAGAAAGGATGGCCGCGTAATCTTTGTCTATGTTGACGACCTTAAGGCCGGGAAGCCCTTCTTTTATCGCCTCTACCTTTTCAAGCAGCTCGTTCGAGACAAAGATCATCTTCGAGCCCGAATCGAGAATGAAGTTCTTGATTTCAAGGGGCTCAAGCTTAGGGTCCAGAGGAACTACGACCCTGCCGGTATTGGCGGCGCCGTAATAGGTCATGGGCCATTCCGGCCTGTTCTCGGAAAGGAGCGCCACACGTTCCTGATATCCGACGCCCTGTTTTGCCATAAAAGCGCTGAGCTTTTGAACCGCATCGTGGAATGCTTCATAAGTGAAGCTCCTGTAGGTGCCGTCGTCGGTCCTCATCTGGCAATAGACCAGACAGCCGAACTTTTCTTTTGACCTGTCAAGCGCCTGAGGGATCGTGGGATATTTTTGTTCCATTGCGTTACTCCTTAAAACCGTTAGTTATCGGCAGCCGCCTGTCCTTACCGAAGGCCTTCGGGGTTATCTTTATGCCCGGAGCCGACTGTCGGCGTTTATACTCGTTCTTGTCGATCAGCCTGACCGTATCATGAACGAGCTTTTTGTCAAAGCCCAGCGCGGAGATCCTGTCGGCGCTCTTATCGTTCTCCACGTATTCATGTATTATCCTGTCGAGAACGTCGTAAGGCGGAAGGCTGTCCTGATCTTTCTGATTTGGCCGGAGCTCGGCGGTGGGCGCCCTTTCGATAATACTATCGGGGATCACTAATGAAACGGTGTTCCTGTATCTGGCAAGCTCATAGACGGTCGTTTTGGGCACATCCTTTATCACCGAAAGCCCTCCCGCCATATCGCCGTAAAGGGTCGAGTAGCCGGTTGAGACCTCGCTCTTGTTACCGGTCGCAAGGACAAGATATCCGAACTTGTTGGAAAAGGCCATCAGCAAAGTGCCTCTTATCCTTGCCTGAAGGTTCTCCTCGGCGATGTTCGCCGGGCTTCCCGAAAAATATGGAGAAAGATCGGTGAGGAAAGAACTGAAGATATTCTCGATGGATATTTCCATAAGCTCAATGCCGAGGCTGCCGGCAAGAGCGATGGAGTCGTCCCTGCTTTGCGATGCCGAATACCTGGACGGCATGAATATCGCCTTAACATTTTCCTTTCCCAATGCGTCCGCGGCGATCGCGGCCGTTAGTGCCGAATCAATGCCTCCGGAAAGGCCGAGTATTACTTTCTTAAAGCCGTTCTTACGGACGTAGTCTTTTAAGCCGAGACATAACGCAGAATAGATCTCTTTGATGGGAGAGTAGGGGGCAGTGACCAGTGACCGGTGACCAGTGACCAGTGGGGCAACAAAATACACAATATCCTCTTCGAACTGCTTGCCGCGGGCGATGAGCTTTTTGTTCTTTCCCATAACAAAAGAATGGCCGTCAAAAACAAGCTCGTCCTGCCCTCCGACAAGGTTCAGGTAAGCGACCGCATTTGTCCTGCCGGCAAGCGCCTTGACCGCGGATTCCCTGTCCTTCCATTTGCCTGCATGGAAAGGAGAGGCGTTAATTGCAAGAAGCAGGTCCAGCCCTTTCCCTGCGAGCTTTTTTGCCGGTCCTTTATCATGCCAGATGTCCTCGCAGATGACCACCGCGAACTTCAGGCCGTTAATATTGAACACAGGGAGGCTAGTTCCCTGAGAGAAGTATCTTTTTTCATCGAATACACCGTAGTTAGGCAGGCAGACCTTGTCATAGACCCCAACTATCTTTCCTGACCGCAGAACGGCGGCGGAATTGAACAGACCGCCTTTTTTCCTGTTCACGAAACCCACGACAACCGCTGCCTTTCCTGCCGAAGCGGCTATCGTCCTGACAGCTTTGAGGTTCGCGTCGATGAAGCTTTTTTTGATCAGAAGGTCTTCCGGAGGGTAGCCGGTAAGGGCCAGTTCGGGAAAAGCGATGATGTCCGCTCCGTTGCCTTCGGCTTCTTTTATGCGGGAGATGATCTTTGAGGCATTCCCATCAATATCGCCTACGGTGGGGTCGATCTGGCACAAGGCCACTCTTACGCCGGGCTTATCCATGGTTGCTATAATGATATACAACTATGACATCGAAATCAAACCTGCTTAAAGAGAAAACGGAGAAGGCAAGAGAGCTGTACAAAAGCTGCGTCCTGTGCGGGCACAGATGCGGCGCGGACAGGACGGGCGGTGCGACAGGAAAATGCGGGGCGGGGACGGATATCGTGCTGTCCTCATATACGGCACATCACGGGGAAGAGCCGTTCATTTCAGGCAGCAAAGGATCGGGGACCGTATTCTTTTCGCACTGCAACCTGAAATGCGTTTTCTGCCAGAATTACGAGATAAGCCACAAAAACAAAGGAAAGGCCGTTACGCCTGAGAGGCTGGCGGACATCATGCTCGAACTGCAGGCAAAGGGCTGCCACAATATCAACCTTGTCACGCCAACGCACTTCATGCCGGGGATACTTGAAGCGCTTTATATCGCCCACGGCAAAGGGCTTGCACTCCCTATCGTTTACAACACCAACGGCTATGACAGCAAAGAGCTGCTGGACATACTCGAAGGGGTGGTGAACATTTATCTGCCAGACCTGAAATACCTAAGCAGGGAATCAGCAGCCAAATACTCTAACGCTCCGGATTATCCGGAGACGGCAAAGAAAGCCATCAGGCAGATGCACGGCCAGGTGGGGGATATTTTGACCGACGACGACGAGATAGCCATCGAAGGGCTTGTGGTGAGGCACCTTGTCCTTCCGGGACACGCGGAGGAAAGCAGGAAAGTAGTTAAATATCTCGCGGGGATGTCCAAGGAGCTATGGGTCAGCATCATGAGCCAGTACAGTCCGAGATTCAAAGCATGCGAGCATCCCGAGATCGACCGCAAGCTGACACCGGAAGAATACTGGAGCGTTATTGCCGTTGCCCAGGAAGAGAAGATGGAGAACTATTTCATGCAGGACATGAGCTCTAATGAAGCGTTCCTGCCGGATTTCAGCAAGGACGAGCCGTTCGGGGGTCAATAAACGACCGTTCGGTCCTTATAGCCCAGTTCCTTCAGCGCGATTTCAAGTTCCGGATAGGCCAACCTAATGCAGGCAGCAGGACTGTTTGTCTTGTCAAGGAAGTCCCTTTTGCTGGAGATCAGCCCGTACAGTCCAGCTGCCGCGAACCATGCTTTTTGTCCCCGCTCCCCGGGCGTATTTCCTCTGTAGGCGACAACCTCTTTCATGTAGATCTCAGCAGCTTTCTTATGGTCGCCCGCGGAGCGAGCTTCCGCGAACCCTTTTAATTTGTCAAGACTTGCAAGGATCTGACTTATCGCAGTTTCCCTGTTCCAGTAATTTCCGTACACCTCTTTGGGATGCAGAACATTAGGGTCGGTCTCGCTTATGATGCCGGGAACGGCCAGCTCTATCAACGCGCCGGCGCTGCAGACCTTGTCAAGATACGGCCTTACTTTTCCGAACAGTCCGTTAAGTCCGGCAATCTCCCGGAAGAAAGCGTTCTGTCCTCTTTTGTAATTCTTCACTTTCTCACGGTATATAGCGGCCATTTTTTGCTTGTCGCCTTGCAGTCTGGCCTCGTAGAAACCGTCAAGGTTGGAATCAAGAGCGCGTAAGATCATTTTTACCGCGTAATCCCTGCTGTTCCACCAGCCGTGCTCAACCTCATGCGGAGCCAAAGCGTCAGGGTTGTCCTCGTCAATAAGACCGGGGAAAACCTTGCGCAAATACGCGCCGGTGCTGTTGTTCCTTTCAAGAAAGGATTTTTTTGAAAATATACCGTTCAGGTTTCCCTTGTCAATAAAATATTGATGATGTCCTCCGGGATAGTTGGAAACGTTAGAGCGGTAGAGCGCGGCCATATCCTTGATGTTGTTGGCGATCCTTGCATCTTTAAAGCCAGGGATGGCGTCCAGTGTCTCTCTGATGAAAAAGCAGACACTGTCCTCATGATTGAAAAAAGTGCGCTCCACCTCCCATGGCTTCAGTGCCCCGGGAAGGTTCAGGTCTAGGATCTCCGGGACTGCAAGCCTCAGAAGCGACAGCGGCTGGCTGGTCTTTGCCAGGTAGGTCCTTTTTACCCCCCACAATCCCTGAACGCCCATCTTTCGGAAGAAAAGGTTCTGCCCGCCGTAAGTGCCGTTATCCGGATCACGGTAGTTAATAACATGTTTTCTGTATATCTCGGCCATTGCCGCGACATCTCCTTTGCCGCGGGCCTTAAGGAATCCAGGCAAAGAATCGAGCACCGCAAGAACATAATTACGGGCTGTATTCTCGTTTTGCCAATAACCGTTAGGAACACAGTGCCTTTCCGACCTTCCCGAGATAAATAGCTGGCAAGCTTCGAGATAAGGAACTCCCATATCGGTAACCATTAATGGCATTATTCTGGGGTCAATAATTTTGAACTTGTTCTGGAACCGCACGACAAGACGAACCGTCCCGTTGATCAGGATCCGTCCCTCAATGACGCCAGAACTGAAGCGATTGCTCCAAACCGTGTTGCCTATGGCGAACTTGGCCATGTCAAAATCGACGATACTTTTTGGAAGAGGCATGCCGGAAAGAATTTCGCAGGCCTTCAGGTGTTTGCCGGGGATAAAAGGCAAGCAGCCTTTGTTGTTGTCCGTTTCATTTATCGCTACTATGGCAGGACCCCGCATAGCGAACTCGAGGGCCATTGTTTCTTGAGCGATGTTCAGATCGAATGATAGTTCTTTTCCCGAGAAATCACAGGTCACGAAACGCGCTCCGTCCCTCACAAAAAAGCCGGTCACGGTACCAATTCCGTGTTCAACGTGCTTTACAATATCAAAGACCCTGCAATCAGCTATTCTTGTGTCAGGAACTATCGCTGGCGCATCAACTACGTTCTTTGTTCCCGAGACAACAGGACCGGTTCCCGTCCGGTGCGCTGGCGTTCTCCCGGTTTTGCCGGCACTAAGGATCTTAATTGTTCTGTCGGAAAGTATCGCTTTTATCGAAAATCTCATTTCCTTTCCGTCCAAGGTCAATACGGTTATCTTCCCGTTACTAGCCCTATCATTCAATATAGTTGCAGAAACGATATTCTTTCGCTTCCATTCAAACTCAACACCTGGGGCCAGATCTTCCGCGGTCAAGATGCGGACATCTTTGTGGTCGATAGCTTTGGCAAGAGACAGGATGTCTGACATCTCATACTTTTTGATCAGAATGCCGTCATGGTTATGGAACCCGATATTAATAATATATCGGCTTGGCTTGCTTATTACATACCCTGAGGCCCCATCCAAAAAGTGCACAACATCATCGACATTTGTTTTTTCGAATTCCGCAGCGGCTGCTTCTTTTCCAAGAGATGCGAGCAAAGAGACCGGCCGCTCTTTCCTTGCCGCCGCCAATGCCAGCCCCCCAAGCCCGACAAGCATTCCCCAGTTGTCGCTGTTGGCAACCGAGGCCAGCGACAGGCGGTCGGTCAAAGCGTTCAGGTGAGGGAAAACCTCCGGCGCAAGCAAAGAGACCGCAGAAATAGCGCCGAAGGTAGTCAGCGATCTTCTTAAGGAAACGTCCCGCATTGAATTAATTCCAAGTTCAGGTCTTGCAAGCTCGCTTCCGGAAAAGAAGCTCCTTGTCCTTAAAGAAAGGTCTTGTATTCCCTGGCGCAAACGCGTCCCTATCGACGTTCTTGAAGAATATGCGCCGCTCATTGACCGCCCTCCGCTATGATCTCTATCCTTCCTCTGGACAAAAGGAATGAAAGGGAGAACAACTCCACATGTCCTTCAAAACTAACGTGGATATTGACCTCATCGTTCGGTTTTTTGTCAATTGACTTTATTATGCCCGTCCTTGAACCGTCTATAAGGATCTTTTTCCCTTCGGTGAATGCATCCATCTTTGACCTGATGTCATCAGGGATCCTAAGTTTGCTGATACCGCCTGTATTGCTCCAGGCCTTTTGTTTTGTCTCTTTGGTCTTGCCGTCAGCGCCAAGCAAGGACGCAAGCAGCCTATCTGCCTCATCCCTGGAATATCTGAAAATCTCTTTGGTGCCGGTAAGCATGCCTTTGTTCTCCGCAAGGAACTGCTGTGTCAGGACTTTAATGCAGGCGCTGTCCTTAAAATACACATACAGCTTTCCCGACAGCGTCCTCACCTTGACGCCAAGACCGAACGATCTGTGCTTAACGAAGGTCCAGTCATCAAAATCAGGAAAAGGGGATCGGCCTACACCGGCAATGGGCGAAGCTCCCGAACTTACATGCTTTACGGGCCCGGGTGTTACCCGCACGACAGGTCCGTGCTCTTCTCCTGATGAATAGCGAATCGGGCTTTTGGGCTTTTCTTCGACCTCAGGTCCTTTTTCCGTCTCTTTCACGGCGATCTCAGGTACAGGAGCCGGATCAGGCTCTTTCACAGGCAACGGGCTTGCTTTTGCCTCCGCCTTTCCGTTCATTATGTCCGATATACGGACCAGATCAACGGGGAATGTGTTGAACGATTTCTTTAAGATCCCAGGAGAATCGTGCACAGCTTCGACAGCGAATTTCAAGACCTTTTCAGACTTTCTAAAGAACACAACAAAAGCCCTTTCTTCGATATCGACCACATATCCAAGTCCTTCGGAAGTATTCTCAACGAACATGTTCTTGTGAATGCCGCTGTTCTTTTTGTCATAGATCAAAAGGGATGAGATCATTTCCTCTTCCGGGATCCGTTCTTCTGTTCCTTCAGGAAGCCTTATAACAAAGATCCTTGACTCTATTTGAGAGGAACTGAAGCTCCTGTCACCATTGGCATCTCCGGAGAACGAAAGACGGATATCGATTATTTCACCTTGTCTGTGTCCGGATAAAAGCACGGAATCGCCGATCTCAAGCTCGTTGCAGACCGTCCTTGAGATCTTGTCCCTGCTGGGAGTAAAAGCGGTGAGCCCGGAAGCTGCGGCAGCTCCCGCAAGACCCAGAGGAAGAAGGCCCTTTCCAAGACTAGCAAGATGCTGTGTGGACAAGACAGCATTGTTGTCAAACAACAGCGCTATCCCGGCAACTGTAGCGGTAAGCCCAAGGCCTATTCCGGTCCTGTGCCTGTCGAGAAAAGCGACACATCTTTCGGAATACGGCCTCAGCATAGGCCTTTCCGTACGCAACTGCAATCTTTTGGATGCTCCAATACCCATCGGGAATTAATCGGCAGAAAAGAGGTGGGATTTCAGGAAAAAACGTATTTCAGCCTCTCTTTGGCTTTGCCACGGGAAGAGGGGGAAAGTGATGAATTCTATAGTGGGGCAGCTTCAGTCGCTACGCTCCTTCGCTGCGACTGCTTTGTTGGGCAGCTTCGCTCCGCTCGCAATGACCCTCGCAGCGACTGCAGATAACCAGCTTTTTATCAGATCTGTGCCAAAGGCGTTCAGAGAGCGGATATTCTTTTTTGTGTCAGACAGGATCTTTTTGGGGTCGAGCCCTTCTTTTTTCAATTCTTCAGAATATTCTTTTATCCACTCTTTGACCATCTTTTCCGTGACCTCAAGATGGAACTGCAGGGCAAGGATATTCTTCCCGAACAAAAAGCCCTGGTTCTTGAACAATATTGAGCTCGCCAGCTTTTTAGCTCCTTTTGGCAGGGTGAATGTGTCTCCGTGCCATTGGAAAGCAGACAGGGACTTGTGACCGGTGGCCAGTGGCCGGGGTCCGGTAAAATCAACTTTATACCAGCCGATCTCCTTTTTCTTTCCTTTGAACACTCTGCCGCCCAGGGCAGAAGCGATGAGCTGAGAGCCGAAACAAATGCCAAGCAGTGGCTTTTTCGTCTTTGTGATATTCCTTACAAGAAGCTTTTCTATTTTTATAAAGGGGTACTTTTTATCCTCATAAACGCCCATGGGGCCGCCGAGGATCACAAAGGCGTCGTAGTTCTTCACTTTGTCCCAGGAAAGGTCCGCCTTTGAAGCATCGGCGTATTTTATCGAATAACCGGCCCGTTCAAAGACGCTTTTAAATATACCTAGCTTTTCACACGATATGTGGTAGATGGCCAGAAGCTTCTTCATTACAGGGATTTTACCACTCAAGAAGAACTGCGGGGTCGATGAGAAGCCTTTCTTTTACTGTCATCGGCAGGATCTCTGTCTCGCCGTCAGAGTAAGCGGCGACGTGGAAAAACGCATCCTTTAACTCCCATGCGGGGAGCTCCGTTCCGATTGTCCACATTATCTTTTCGGCATGGGCACGGTTCTCCCATTTGTTGAGGTCCCAGGACATGCCTTTGACAAGGGTCTCTATGGTCACGGGCGACCGGTCAAGATCCGGCCATCTCAATAGGCCCGTATACATATCAAATGTCCGGCCGTTAAGCTCAATGAAACCTTCTATAGAGAGTTTCGCGGCAAGCTGTCTGAGGCCGGTGTCGCCGTCAAAATACCTGTCGGTCTCTTTACTGAAGTCGGAGTGAAGGAATTGCGAGAACGTGGCATCGACTATGTAGGATGCCCCTTCAGGGGTGACCGCAACATTGAAAGCATGGCTGTTTGCATGCCTTCCGAAGAGGCCCTGGGTGCTGTGCGGGCGGAGAGAGACTTCCCCTCCGGACATGAACCGGCACAGGCGGTTCATATCAAAGGCAGACAGGCCGCAAAGGTTCCTGTAGCCGAGAGAAGCCCTGTTCCTTCCGTTCTCGTCAACAATGTTGTCAAGCGCCCTTCTGTCCAGGGAAACCGCTTTTTTGAACATCGGCTCATATCTTGAGCCTGGGCCGGCAGGCCTGATCCCTCTCATGTTGTTCGGTCCCATATAATATATATCGTCATTTTGCGGCCATAATTTCAGGATTAGCTCTGGGCGGGTGTATAATATTGGCATGAAGATAAAAAAGATAGGTGTTGTGACCACAGGCGGGGATGCTCCGGGCATGAATGCGGCGATCAGGTCTGTCGTTCGAACAGCGATCTTTAACGGGCTGGAAGTGGCCGGCATTGAAAGAGGGTGGGAAGGTCTTATAAGCGGGGACCTAAAGCCTATGGACGCCCGCTCCGTCAGCAATATCCTTAACCGCGGAGGCACTATTTTAAAAACTCTCCGCTCCCCTGATTTCAGGGAAAAAAAGTCAAGGGAAAGGGCCTATGCCAACCTCAGGACCTACGGCGTTGACGCTCTTGTTGTAATAGGCGGCGACGGGTCTCTCGCTGCATCGTCGAACATCTTCAAGGAGAACGGGACGCCCTGTGTCGTAATACCGGCCACCATCGACAACGATCTGGGCCTGACGGATTACACTATCGGTTTTGACACGGCGGTCAACACCGCGGTAGACGCGATAGACAAGATCCGCGACACCGCCACATCGCACGAAAGGGTCTTCATTGTGGAGATAATGGGAAGAGAGCACGGCTTTCTTGCTCTGGAGGTAGGCCTGGTATGCGGCGCCGAGATGGTGCTTATCCCCGAAAAGAAGTTCAAGGTGGGCGACGTGGTAAAAGCGCTCAAAGCCAACCACAAGAAAGGCAAGAGCAGCAGCATAATCGTAATGGCCGAAGGGGCAGGCGACTCTTCGAAGCTTGCAAAAGAAATATCCGGAAAAACAGGGCTGGACGTCCGTGTTTCAGTGCTGGGCCATATGCAGAGGGGCGGATGCCCGTCGGCTACGAGCAGGAACCTGGCCAGCAGGTTCGGCGAGGCCGCGGTAGAGCTGATAGTGCAGAAAAAGTTCAACAGGATGGTAGGGATAGCTTCAAACAAGATAACCTCATGGCCGATACAGGAGGTCCTTTCTTCGCATAAAAAGATCGACCTTGATGCTCTCCGTCTCGTGGACATCCTTGCGATATGAAAGAAGAAACATTCAACATATCAGGGAAGGCCGCCAAAGGATATACGGTATCTTTCGGCGATTTCAGCCTTGTCTTTGCAAAGACCGATAAGGGCATGGTCGGATGCGGGCTTTTTGACGTTTCTGTGTTCGACAGGTTCGGGTACCCCGCCGCCAAGGCAAAGGCAAAAGAAGGGTTGATAAGCGATATCCCTTCTCTTCTTTCCGCCGAGATCGTTGCCGCCAACTCCTCCGCGGAAAAGGCCGGAGTAAGGACCGGCATGACAGGCGCACAAGCCCTTGAACTGATGAAATGACAAGCAGCAACAAGACCTGTCTAATACTTATTTCCATGCTCATGGCACTATCTTTACTTGTCCCCGCTTCCGATGCCGCCGTCAGAAGGACCAACACAAAAAGGACCATAGTCTCGGATTTTTACAGTCCGGCGTTCAAATACGGCCTTCCTATACCCGTAAAATACACATGCGACGGAGACAACATTTCTCCTCCTCTTGTCTGGAGACCGCTCCCGCCCAACGCGAAAAGCGCGGCTATACTCTGCTTTGACCCTGACGCTCCCGGCGGGACCTTTGTCCACTGGCTTATCTACAATATCAGACCGCAGATCAATTCCCTTCCGGCCGGGGTCCCCGACCTCGCTGCCCTGCCGAACGGGGCAAGACAATGCCTCAACGATTTTAACCAGTTCGGTTATGTAGGCCCTTGCCCGCCTAAAGGAATGCATAAATACATCTTCAAACTATTTGTCCTCAGTGAGGAGTTCTGGCCGGACCCCAGGGTCTCTCCCAGAAGCTTTTTAAATGAGATAAAGAACTATCTCATCGATGAATATGAGCTTATAGGGACCTATGAAAAGGAATATCAATGAAGCCGGACGCATTCTGGCTGGCCGTAATGACTTCGGTGATCTGGGGTTTCGTTCCCATCCTTGAAAAGATCGGACTGGCCAAGACAACGCCTTTAACAGGACTCTTCTTCAGGAGCTTCGGGGTCATCCTCGGTATGGTAGTGCTCTATTTCTTCTACCTTAAGCCTGACGAGATCAGGGCGATAGATCTCAGGTCGGCGCTGTTCGTCATGGCCGGAGGGTTCCTGGCAAGCTTTGTCGCGCAGGTCCTGTTCTATACCGCGCTAAAGACCGGAGATGTAAGCAGGATAGTCCCCATCTCCGGGAGCTATCCTCTCATAGCTTTCATATTAGGCGTGCTGATACTTGGCGAGCAGGTGACCGTGCCGAAGATGATAGGGGCTCTGCTGATAATAGGCGGTGTCTGGCTCATTAAATGACCGTGATATAATCCACTTATCATGGACCTAAAAGCACTCTTCAAACTTTCATACGGCATGTATATAGTCACGTCAGTGAACAGAGAGAAAAAATGCGGGCAGATAGCCAATACCGTGTTTCAGGTCACTTCCGACCCTCCTCAGGTAGCGGTCTGCATTAACAAGCAGAACGAGACCCACGGCGCCATTTCCGCATCGGGCAAGTTCTGTCTTTCCGTCCTTTCGGAGACGGCCCCGATGACACTGATCGGCAGGTTCGGCTTCAAGAGCGGAAGGGACACCGACAAGTTCGGTCCGACCGAGCACACAGCAGGGGCCAACGGCTGCCCGGTAGTTACCGAGCACTCTATAGCGTGTTTCGAGGCCTCGGTTAATATGACCGCTGACTCCGGAACTCATACGCTGTTTGTCGGCGAAGTGACCGAGGCAAAGACACTTTATGAGGGGGCCCCGATGACCTACGCCTATTACCACGAGATCAAAGGCGGCAAGTCCCCTAAAACGGCCCCGACCTACATCAAAGAGAAGTAAAATGATCTCCGCGGTGAGCTCCATCATACCGATAGCCGTATTGATCCTTTGCGGCGTGCTCGCAAGACATATAAAGCTGATCAAGGCCGGGGATGAGAAGGTCCTGAACAATTATGTCTACTATTTTGCCCTTCCTTCTATGTTCGTCGTAAGCCTTGCCGGGTCGGGCATGGACAGCTCCGCGATCAAGTTCATGTCGGCCGCGGCGCTTCCCACTGTGCTCGTGATCGTCCTTGTCCTCTCCTTTTACAGGATGTTCAAAGCCGATAAGGGCAGCGCGTACTACCTGGTCATCTCATCCGTTTTCGGGAGCCTGGCATTCTTCGGCATCCCGTTCGTGCTTTTTGCTTATCCCGGGGAAGGGACCGAAAGGACAGCTGTGCTTGCTATCGCATCGATATCCATAGTTTCGGTCATCACGTCGGTAACGCTGCTGGAGATCTACTCGGCGGAGCGCAAAGGAACGAGCCCAAGGCTCCTGTCTTTATCCGGGCGGTTCGCAAAGAACCCGCTCATAATATCCATACTCGCGGGCCTGCTTCTTTCTCTGGCAGGAATAGTTCTTCCCGCGGAGATCTCTACCGCTCTGCATATGCTGGGCGTAACGACCGCCCCAGTCGCCTTGTTCATGCTCGGAGCTTTCCTTTACGGAAAGAAGTATTCCGGACTGGCAAAAGCGGCGGCATTCTCTCTTACAAGGGTGGTCTTGATGCCGGCCCTGGCATTGTCGGTATGCATATTCGCGGGCATAACAGGGGTAGAGAGGGATATCATCGTATTGATGAACGCAATGCCTACGGCAGTAGCCATGGTGGTGATGAGCGAAAGATACGACTTCTTCAGGCATGAGACGGCCATGCTCATCCTTCTCACTTCGGTCGGTTCGATAGTATATCTTCCCTTATGGCTGGCGCTGCTGCGCGCCGTCTGACGCCAAAGGGTATAATTGGAACAGGAGAACGAACATGAGCGCACGCAAGATCACTGAAGGCATATATTCGGTCGGGGCTATCGACTGGGACAGAAGGCTTTTTGACGAGCTTATCCCTCTTCCTGACGGGACCTCTTACAATTCGTATCTCATAATAGGTAAAGACAAGACCGCACTTCTTGACGGTGTGGACCCGACACTGTTCCATGAGCTTAAGGCAAACATAGAACAAACAGGGACAAAAAAGATCGATTATATCGTCAGCCATCATTCCGAGCAGGACCATTCAGGGATGATACCGGAACTTCTTAAGATGTTCCCGAACGCAAAGCTCGTGACCACGGAAAAATGCAAAGCAATGCTGCAGCTGCATATCGGGCTTCCGGAGGACAGATGCGTCGTCATGCAGCCCAACCAGACGCTTGACCTCGGAGGCAGGACCCTTGAGTTCATCCCCATGCCCTGGGTGCATTGGCCTGAAACTTTGGTCACATACGACAAAGAGGACAAGATATTGTTCTCTTGCGACCTCTTCGGTTCGCATATGGCGTCAAGCGACCTCTTCATAAAGAAAGAGAATGAAGGGGAGGCTTACAGGTCGGCAAAAAGATATTATGCCGAGATAATGATGCCCTTCAGAACGGCGATACAGGGGCATCTCCAGACACTGAAGAAATATGACATTGAGATGATATGCCCGAGCCACGGATATGTCTACGATAAGCCGTCCTTTATTATTGATGCCTATGCCGACTGGACCTCCGACAAGGTGAAAAATGAGGTCGTTCTCGCTCACGTGACCATGCACGGATCGACACAGATCCTTACTGAGCGGCTCATCAGCGCACTTATTGACAACGGTGTTAAAGTGGTCCCTTACGAGCTTTCAAGATCGGATATCGGCGACATTGCGATGTCTACCGTGGATGCAGCGACTATTGTGATCGGTTGTCCCGCTGTCCTTGCCGGTCCGCATCCTCTGGCGGCAAATATTGCCTTTCTTGCCAATGCCCTGAGGCCAAAAACAAGGTTCGTTTCTATTATCGGCTCGTTCGGCTGGGGGAGCAAAATGATCGAGTCCCTCACAGCCATGATGTCCAATCTCAAGGCAGAGGTCCTCCCTCCCGTGGTCGTCAAAGGCCTTCCTCGCGAGGAGGAGCTCAAGAAGATCGATGAGCTCGCAAAAACGATCGCCGAAAGGCATAAAACGGCAGGCTTGATGTAGTATTGACATTCATTCCAATATTGTATAAAATACAAATTGTAATGAATACAAAACAGCGGACGGCCAAAGCCCTTCTTGAAGAAAAGGGGATAAGGCCGACCTTTCAGAGGGTGGCGATACTTGAGCATATGATGGGCAACATGACCCACCCGACAGTTGAACAGGTCTATTCCGAACTTGCCCCCGGTGTACCGACACTTTCAAAGACCACGGTGTATAATACCCTCCAGATGTTCTCCGATAAGGACCTTGTCAGGGTGCTTAACATCGACCCCTCGGAGATCAGGTACGACGGAGAAGCGTGCGTCCATCACCATTTTTACTGCGGAACATGCGGCAGCATAATCGATATCCCGGTGAACTGTGCCACTGCTCAAAGACAGGAGGTCGATGGCCACAGGATAGACGAGGTCCACGGCTATTTTAAAGGTACGTGCAAGAAATGCATAAAGAAAGGGGGAAAGAGATGAAAAGCTACGAATGCAGCGTCTGCGGTTACATTTACGATCCGGCAAAGGGGGACCCCGAAGGCGGGACAGCTCCAGGTACGGCTTTTGAGGATATCCCGGACAACTGGGTCTGCCCGTTGTGCGGCGCTTCAAAAGACCAGTTCACGCCGGTAAACTAAGGAGGAGAACAATGAGCAACGTGAAAGAAAGGCTCCAGGTCTACAAATGTTCGGTCTGCGGGAATATCGTCGAGGTGATGCATGTAGGAGGCGGTGAGCTTGTATGCTGCGGCCAGCCGATGAACCAGCTAGTTGAGAATACAACGGACGCGGCAAAAGAAAAGCATGTCCCTGTGGTAGAAAAGAGCGGGAACAGCGTAAAGATCAAGGTCGGCTCGGTAGCGCATCCGATGGAAGACAAGCACTATATCGAATGGGTGCAGGCGATATCAGGCGACAGGGTCTGCACACAGTTCCTTAAGCCCGGACAGGCGCCTGAGTCAGTTTTTGAGGCGATCGCCGGAGCGGTTACAGCAAGAGAATACTGCAACCTGCACGGTCTGTGGAAGGCATAGTTAGGGAACGGGGAACAGGGAAGAGGGAACGGGGAATGGGGAAAGGCAATAAAAGGAGGAAGAATTATGGCTAAATCGATAAAAGGGACGAAGACAGAGAAGAACCTGCTGGCATCATTTGCCGGCGAGTCGCAGGCAAGGAACAGGTATACGTATTTTGCAGGTGTCGCGAAAAAGGCGGGGTTCGAGCAGATCGCGGCGATATTCCTCGATACAGCCGACAACGAAAAGGAGCACGCGAAACGCTTCTTCAAATTCCTTGAAGGCGGAGAGGTGAAGATAGAGGCCTCGTATCCGGCCGGAGTGATAGCCGATACGGCAGCTAACCTTCTTGCCGCCGCAGAAGGCGAGAACATGGAGTGGACCGTTCTCTATAAAGAGGCAGGGGACACTGCCGAGCAGGAAGGTTTCCCGGAAGTGGCGACAGTGTTCAGGGAGATAGCCGAAGTGGAGGCCGAGCATGAAAAAAGGTACCGCAAGCTGCTCGCAAACGTCAAAGGCGGCACCGTGTTCAAAAAGGACAAGAAAGTGAAATGGCATTGCAGGAACTGCGGCTATGTGCATGAAGGCCCGGAAGCTCCCGATGTATGCCCTGCCTGCGCGCATCCGAAGGCCTATTACGAGATACTCGCAGAGAACTACTGATAAGTGCAGGACCTGATCGATAAGATCAAGGCGGTGCGAAGGTCGCCCGTAAAAAAGGAGATCGACGCCCGCCTTGAAGAGTTCAGAAAGCTCGAGGAAAGCGGTGAAAGCGCCGTTTTTTCCGAGCTTTGCTTTTGCATAATGACCGCCAACTACAGTGCCGACAGGGGCATAAAGATACAGAAAGAGCTGGGGGACAAGATCGAAAAGCTGCCGCCCGAGAAGATGGCGAAAGAGCTGCGCCGGCTCGGCCACAGGTTCCCGAACATGAGGGCAAAGTTCATATGCGAGGCGAGGCCTCATAAGACCGCGATACACGGGATGCTCCTGGACAAGGTCCCTGACAGGAAGATAAGGGAATGGGTCGCCGGCAACGTTAAGGGACTGGGGATGAAAGAAGCAAGCCACTTTTTGAGGAACCTCGGGAAAGAGGGCTGCGCCATAATCGATTTCCACATAGTGGATATCCTGCGAGAACACGGCATAATAGGCGATTACAAAACGCTCACAAAAAAGAACTATATCGAGATCGAATCCAAACTGGAACAAATGGCCGAAAAGCTGGGGATGGGGCTGGGAGAGCTGGACCTGTATCTCTGGTACCTTGAAACAGGAAAGATATTAAAGTAAAGTATTCCTATAAATGAAAAGCAAAGACCTTTTCAAGACGGTATACCCGCCCGCATCAATTGACATCCTTAAGAATTCAAACGAGATAGGCGCCAGGATAGGGGAGCGGATCGTTCGCGCGATAAGAGAGAACCCCTACGCCATACTTATACTTCCGACCGGCTCGACGCCGATAACCGCTTACAGGTATGTCGTAAAGAAGTTCGGCGATGACAAAACGCTGGACATGTCTAAGATAATAATCTTCAACCTTGACGAGTACATCGGATTTCCCGATGAGCACCCTCTGAGCTACTCATACTACATGAAGAAGGTCCTGTATGAGCCTCTCGACAAGATCGACAGGAACCGTGCTCCTCACCCGAACAACAGAAGGATACCTTTTGTCAGAGAAGGAGAGCGGCCTTCGGATGTTGCCAAAAGGTACGGCGCCAGCCTTGCGGACGCGGTAAGGCGTTCCGACTCGGGTATGGTCGACCTGGCCGTGCTTGGCGTGGGAGGCGCATATCCCGTCTTTGACAAGCGAGGCCGTTTCTCAAAGATAAAAGGCGGACACATAGGCTTCAACGAACCCGGTTCAAAGGTCACTGACGGAGCAAGGGTCGTGACCCTTACCGACAAGACAAAGCTGGATACGGCGTTCAGGTTCCTGAACCTGAAGTTCTGCGCCTCGAGCTACGGAAGGGATTTTCCGTGCAGAGTGCCCGACCAGGCAATAACTCTGGGGATAGCAGACATACTTGAGAGCAGGGAGATATGGCTTCTTGCCAACCTTGAAGAAAAGAGCCCCGTCATAGCCGAAGCGTATAAAGATATGCCCAATCCTGATTTCCCCGTCACGTTCTTAAAATGCCACAAGAACGTCCACTGGCTGCTTGATACCGACGCGGCCAGCGAGCTTCCGCACATAAAAAGGCCGTGGACGCTAACGGGCGCTTCGACAAAATGGAGCAAGGTCCTGATGCGCAAGGCCGTTCTTGAATGCCTCAGGATACACCCCAAAAAGGAACTGGGCGATATTGACGAAAAGTATATGGCGGATATCGGGGTCAGCGAAAAGGCGCTGGCCTCTATGGGAGGGCTCAAGAGGATAAAGGAGGACATGGTCAAGTTCCTCAGGTTCTTTGTCTGCGACAAGGACGACAACCTGCTGCCGAAAAAAGAAAAGATAATAATATTCTCTCCGCACCCTGACGACGACGTGATCGACATGGCCGCCACTATACGCAAGCTCGTTGAACGGGAGAACAATGTCTGGATAGTCTATATGGTGAACGGCGAGAACGCCGTGAGGATAGACCTGCCTGCTGCCAGAAAAGCTTTCAAGGATATCCACGCAAAGTACATGAAGAGCTTTCCGTCAAAAAAGCTGAGCTCGGTGGAGATCGAGGAGCTGTGGCGGAGGGCAAGGATAGCCGTAAGGAAAAAGGAATCGCAGAACGCGGCAAAGGTGCTGGGCGTGCCGGAGAACAGGCTTATCTTCCTTGATCTGCCGTATTATTACCACAGGGGAATGGTCGATGTGCAGGCCATAGACACCGAAAAGGACGTCAGGCCGGTGAGGGACCTTCTGCTGCAGATAAGGCCGTCGCATGTTTTCTACAGCGCCGAGGCGGACCCGCACGGAGCCCACGGACTTTGCGCCGAGATAGTATCAAGGGCGCTTGAATGGCTCCTTTCTTTCTGGAACTGCTCTTTCTGGGGGTACAGGGGAGCCTATGAGGAATGGCCGCTCGAAAAAGCGGAGGACCTGATAATAGTGCCTTTCGACAGCGCTCTTATGAGAAGGAAGACGCTCGCGATAAAGGCGCATAAGTCGCAGATACACCCGATATTCCCCAGTTTCGACTGCAGGGAGTTCTGGGAAAGGGCCAGGGACAGGAACAGGCAGACCGGCAGGGTGCTAGAGCAGCTCGGTGTCGTCCGCTCGAAAGGCCGCGGCTACGCTGAGGTATTCCGCAAGATCGCCCATGCCGAGTTCATGAGGACGAAGTAGCTATTCTGAGAACTTGAACAGATCCCCGGCAACGCCGACATCGAAATTGAGCATGGGTTGCTTGATGATGCCCGGGATATTGGAGAAGCCCACATAAGCCGCTACGACGAAACCGATATTGTTCTTGCTGCGCAGAAAAAATGAAATGCCGATGTTGTTATAAATGACGTTCTTTGAGAATACCGTGAATTCGTTCATGTCATTGGTATATGCATTAGTTCCCTGGATGAATGAGAACTTACCGTATTTGATATTCCATTTTATGAATAACTGAGGGGCGTCGCTCCTTTCGGATAATTCGAAAGGCATATAGGACACTGCGAACATATGATGAGGGCCGACTTCTTCTCTTAAGTACGCGATCTCGCTCTCGGCTTGGCTTGGGGCTGGAAGGGAAGGGTCTCGATAGTCATATTCTAATTTAGCTATCTTGCCGTGATAAAGATCGCCCATTATCCCGTACTCTATCCTAAACCTGCCGGACCTTAATCCTATAGTTGGTCCTACCAGCTCGCGGTCAAAATATGCGTTGCTTGGCAAGTCCCGTTCGGCTGTCTTGCCGTTCAATGCGGTGACCGTACGTGTATAGATGGCTTCATTATAGTGTTGAAGTTTTATATTTACGTTGAAACCGAGCGTTATCGCGCTTCCCATATTTACCTCACCAGCATCATTTTTTTTGTATCTGTGACGCCGTTGGCGGTTATCCTGAGAAAATACATGCCCGGAGCATGCCCGCTGCCGTCCCATTGAGCAAAATAGCTGCCTTCGACGCACCTGCCGGAGTAAAGCTGTTTTACCTTCCTGCCCAGAGTGTCATAGACGGAAATATCCAGATCGTTTACTGTCCGGGTAGCAGAGAATTTTACCGTGGTCGGGCCTGAGAAAGGGTTCGGGTAGTTCTGCGCGAGAACAAAAGTTGACGGGTTCTGCCGTCCCTGCGCGTCGATCGCGGTTATCGCGTCCAACGCCGGTTTTGGGGTCCCGTTACTGTTAAAGAGCCCGCGCTTCGCGTTGTAGTTTGCGATGTTGAACTTCCAGGGCTCATCGAACGCCTCGTCAAAATAGTATTTGTCGTAAGGGAAAGCCTGTCTGGCAAGACGCCTGAATTCTGTAACGAACCTTTTTTGGTATTCAGGAGTAGGGTAATTATACCTGCTAAAGTCCCCGGTGGACCAAAGTGACAGACTGGTGACCACAACCGGAATGTCCGGGTTGACCTGCATTACCTGCCGCCATTTCTGGATGGCGTATTCAGCCGCGCCTTCGGGATCGGATAGCAGAAAATCGTCATAGATTGGGAATTCAAGGAAAGGATCAATCTTTATACCGATAAAATCGATCGACTTGAAAAGTTCCGGAAGAACCGTCCTGGGCCATCTCTGCGTGAATATGCTTGCGTTGTCCTCTATGCCTATTGGAACTGTTGAAGAACTGCCGGCCTGTTTTAAATACTGGATATACGGGGCCGCCAGTTCAGGAGAGTACTGGAGATCGCTTTTTTTGCTCAGAAGGCCAGAACCGATCAAAAAGCCGCTCAGGTTAAGGGATGCGTTGTTCATCATCGAGACTGCGGCATTGACCGCGTCGGTGTTCTCCTGGTTATTGTCAAGATACTCCATCCAGGCAGTAGGCAGGACGCCGAAACCTTTCTCCGACGCGAAAGACGGTACTTCATGCGAGATCCCGGTTATCCCGAATGTCCTGATATCGGTGAACACGCCCGAAAGTATGTTAAGCTCGTTCTTTATCTGCCCTTCGGTCGGCTGTGCGCCCGAAGGTGATTGCCCCGGCTGTGTGAAGATACCGTAGCAGACTCCTATGCTTTCGGGCGGCTCCGTTCCCAGTATCCTTCTTGCTGACTCCTTAAGCGCCCCGTCTTTGGCGATAAGGCCTCTGCTGGCTTCATTTATCCCGTACACGGTCTTCCACGGCTCGTCGACGGCCTCGTTAAGATAGTATTCGCCGTCAGGCATCTCTTCTTTCGCAAGCCGCATGAACCTTGTGATAAAAGCGGCCTGTTGAGGACCCCCTGCGGTGTTCCCAGATTCGCTGCCGTCGGTCGGCCAGGAACCGAGGCTGGTTATTACGACCTTCTTGTCCGGGTATTTCTTCGTCACATCTATCCATGTGTCCATTGCGTACCTTGCTGCCGCATAGGGATTGGTATTCTGCCTGTCCTTGAACGGGTCTATCTTTATGCCTATGAAATCTATGTTGTCAAAGATGCCGGGCAGACCGGGCCTGACCCAGTCGTTAAGGAAGAAGGCCGCATTGTCCTCAATACCAACGGGCAGGTTGGTCGAAAGGTTGGCGTTGACCACATACCCTATGTATCCGGCCGCGCGCGTCGGGTCGGTCTGAATTTCAGGATGGCCGCTTAAGAGGTCGCTGCCGACAATTATCTTGTCGATCTTGTTCCCCGCAGTTGCCGCCAGGGCGAGGAGCTGGTTCACTGAGGCCGTGTTCTCCGGCGTCCGGTCAAGGGAGCCGATGTAGGCCGATGCCATGGTATAGAGGTTCCTGGCCGCGGCCAGTCGCGGGACCGCTCCCGACATGCCGATAACACCAAAGGTCCTGATATGCTGTGTAAGGCCCTGCAGCGAGGCCAGGTCCTGGTCGATCTGAGATTCCGACGGCTGTGTTCCCGAAGGGCTTTGTCCGTCCTTGGTGAAGATGCCGAAATTGAGCCCCATATATCCGCGGTCAGGAAGTCCCAGCAAAGGATTCACGGCCGGTTTTGGCCTGCCGTCAGAGTAGAAAAGGCCGTTGTATTCGGAAGAGTTGAGGACCCTCTTCTTCCACGGCTCATCAAGGACCTCGTTGATATAATACGAACGTCCCGGAAGATACTGCTCCGCCAGGCGTTTGAACTCTTCGACGAAAAGCCTCTGGCTGTGCCTTCCGGGGATGTTCCTGTCGGAAGTGCCGTCAGAAGGCCAGTTGGCGATATTCGATATGACCACCTCATTGTCAGGATACAGCCGGATAAGCATTTTCCATTTGTCCATTGTCTTTCTTGCTGCCTGTTTCGGGGTGGAGTCAGGAAAATCATGGAAAGGGTCGATAGAGACATAAAGGACCCTTCCGTTGGCAATAAGCTGCGGAAGCTTTTTCTTGATGGTATTCTCTTTGCCCCAGACCGACCAATGGCATTCGGTGCCTACCGGAAGAGCCGAGGCGGCGTCCGCCTGGTCAAGGAACGCAAAGAAAGGGGCCGCGATGTCCTGGTTGAACTCAAGCTCTTCTATCCTGCTGTCTATTACTCCGCTTCCCACTATCAATCCGGACGTCTTGTTCAGAGGGTCGTTAGCAATAGCGATAAGGTCGCTTACCGATAGGGTGTCTTCGGGGCTTCCTGACAGCGAGCCGATCCATGCCGTGATCAGGCAGGAAATGCCTCTCTCGCCAGCAAGTCGGGGGACCAAAGCGGCCGCTCCGTTAGAACCAAAGGTTCGTATCCTGTCGGTAAGCGTCTGGACCTTTCCAAGATCGGCGCGCACCTGGGATTCGGTAACGGATGAGCTGTTCTCGGGCACCTGTCCTTCGCGGGTGAAAGGAGAATAGCAGGCTCCCCAGAACGGTTTTATGGCGGCAGTGTTTACGCTTCCCATGGTATTCAGATATTAATCGACAGATAAAGGCAAAGATTTCACGCTTTGTTGTCGAGCCAATTAAAAACGGCTTGCCCAGCCGAGATCAAGGATCTTGAATATAAAAGGGACATATTCTTTTACTATGTTCCGCGTATTCATTTCCATCTTATCCTTAAATATTTGGGGAACACCATAAGAGTTCCAGATATCGTATGGCCACCATGATGTGACCGATATTCTGCCCATCGCCTCTTCAGGCGCGGAACCGAAGTCTCTTATCAATGATGCCAAAGAAGCCGAAGGGACATTGATTATCGCTTCATGTTTTCCTCTGCCGGAGCCGTTCATTATCAGGTCGGTCATTATTGACAGCTCGAACACCGAAGGATCGTCCAAATATATCCCGAATTTTGAAAGAATGATGCCTTTTTCGAACTCTTCGGCCGATAATGTGGTCATTGTTCCCGACACTTTTGGTATCATTCCGTACCTTGCGCCATTCTCATAATTGGCGTCCAATTGAGAAAGCGGGAGCCTCTCTTCAACGGCCATCCCTTTGGTCGAAACAACTCCGGGGGTCACAGAGAGAAAACCGTGAGAAAGTCCTAACCACTTTTTGTGGAACACTACGGCATCCCTTTTATATGCCGGAGTTCTGACAATAAAGCTCTCGGCGGGGATCCCGGCTGAGTTCAATCCATTTAGCATCCACCTGGCGGCAACAAAACAATCCCAGTTATCTTTAAACCGTCCTTCCGTCTCGATCCTTGGGGTCCCTGATAACAAGGAAAGGTGAGTTCCTGACGAGACTATCCTGGAATCGGTCCTTTTTAAGTAGCTGCCATACCCGTACTCCCTCACAGGGAAGACCTGTTTTGCCTTATGCAGTATTGCTTTTACCGATGACATGGCTATCTTTTCGCCAGGAATCTAATGCTGCTGAGGTCAAGGTCGGCATTGCACTGGCCGATACCCATGATGTTTATCTTGTTCACGCCGTTGACATCTATGGTCAGGGTCTTTTTCTCTTTCGATGGCTTATAGCTCTTTTCTATAAGGACATTGTCGGAGCCGTCAAAATCGATGGCCAGTACGGTGAAAGAGCCGTTCCTCCAGCCGCCAGAGAAAGTGCCCGAATAATCTATCTCAAGCCTGCCGGAGTATTTTCTGCCGAGGTCGACAGTGATGCCGGCGTCGTTCTTATTGCTTATCTTCAGCGACAAGGCTCCGGAGGAGGCATTGACCACTGCCCCGTTAAAGCCGTTCCATCTGTATTTGCCGCTTAACAGGTCAAGGACAGGTCCTGCAGGCTTTGCGTCATGCGTCTTTACCTCAGGAGCGCTGTTGTCAGGGACGTTCGTCTTGGCTGTTTGAGGCGATACCGGCTTTTCGGTGCCCTGGGCCTTTTCTTCAGACGCCCCGATAACATTGGCTTGGGGGATAAATTCCACATAATCGAACTTCACGGTGCCGCCGCTGCCTTTATAGACCCCGCCAAGCCAGCCCGTTACTTCCTGCGTGCCTGCCCAGTAGTTCATCATCAGCTGTCCAGGCCTGGTCGGGATGTCCTTGGTCGCCTTGTGCACCGGCTTGCCGTCGACATACCATTCGATATAATCCTTGGTCCACATGAACCCGTAAGAATGGAAGCCTTCTGTGGGGTCAAAAGGAAGCTCGATGATCTTTTCGTGTCCGCCCTTACCTTTTGTATAGTAGTTGAGCTGCAGCTGCGCCGAAGGCCCGATGAACTCGATATCGATCTCATCGTGTGATTCAGTGCCCCATGAGCCGGTGTACGTGAAGAAAGTTCCTCCGACTATCCCGGGCCCTTTTGCCGCGACCATGCTGGTCTCATAGTAGCCGTACGAGAAATATTTGTCCGAGCGGTATTCGCCCGAAGCGTAAGGGAACCCGTCGCAGCCGGAAGGACAGCCCTTCGTGTCCAGTGTTATTACCATTTTGCCGCCTGAAAAACTGACGTTGTCAGGCTGAAAGTCGCAGTTAAAGACCCCTTTGTTCGACCAGTCGGCTTTTTGGAAATCCGGCCTGGCCGAGTCCATCGGGTCGGAGAGAGCGGGCTTGCCTTTTTTGCCTTTGCTAAGATTTTCAGGTCCGTCAGCCGCAGGCATAAATAATGAAATAAACACAATTAATCTCCTTAAATATATATCGGGAGATATTTCCTGTGATTTCAGCTAAAGTCAGGCCCGGTTTTCAGTAAGTGCCTAGTTGATAGGTATACCGAAGTTCAGGCTGGCTTTAAACCCACCCATTCTTTGATCGTATGGCAGAAAGTCCCAATTGAGTTTCTTGTCGGTGAATGATTCACCATTATTCCACATCCATGAAGCATCTAAATATACGTTGAATCTGCTGGCGCCATATCCTAATCTTCCGCCTACTTCAGTATAAATATACATGTTTCCGAAGTCGAGCAACCATGGTTTACCCATATTGCCGTATTCCGCCCGGTATAGAACAGTATTTTGTGAATCGATCCTTCCTGACAGGAAAGAAGCACTCCCGAATAGTGAAGCGTAAGTCGATCTTGGCAGCCAAGATGACGGGACTCTCCATTCAGCAGAGAATGTGCCTCCGAAAGCTCCTTGAGCTTTGTCCGGCATCTCATCAGGGTTATCACCCAACAGGAACATAGATGAACCGAGCCTTTGATAGTTCTTGTAGAACAAGCTCAACGCCAGGTTGAAATTGGAGTCCTCATACTTCAGGGAGCCGGAAATGTCAGTAGATATGTCCGTCTGAAGATTCCTTCTTAAGGCCTTTTGTGTGCCGCCGGCAGAGATGACCCTTTCGTCTTCTCCTTTATTAAGGTCCTTGAAATATATTGTCTTTTTAACTAGCCCCTGTTCGTCCCTTTCATATACAGTACGAATATAATACAATGGAAACGGATCTTCATTACTATTTTTCCCGATCACCGTGACCTTGGTTTCCCAGCTATTTGCCGTTATCGAGATCTCAGGCGCATTTGTATCTTCTATATACAAATCATCCGTGGCCTCGATCGGGGTCATTTGTGACAGATCTATCGATGACAAGAGCGAAGCCTCCGGGAATGTGTCAAGAGGTGTTTCTACGGAGAAAGCATCGCTTGAATAGATGACACCACCGGAAGGGCCTAGTTTAGCGTAGGTTGCTTTACGCATGGTCTTCAGATTGATCTGCGTTGTTATGTCTTCATTTACTTCCGGTGGATGAGCGATAGGAATATCAACGGTTTTAATATTTGTTGTTATTGTAGCACCCAGATGCCAAATAAGATTTTCTCCTGTCCCGGTGGATTTCTTTTCGGGAATAAAATAAAACTTATTCCAGAATGTTTGAGGGTCTTCATTAGGTCTGTCCCATTTTGGAACCGAAACATCCTGAGTGAAGTACACAGGATATTGAGAAGGTGCCTGCCCCAAAATATTCCTCACCCATATTCCATCATCCTTAGGTGGTATATAATCTTCCTGGTGAGTTACCACCCAATAGTAATACGGAATGCTGTTGTCGTGTCTGCCGACCGAGACCTTGCCTTTAAGCGTCCCGGAGAAGTAATCATTAAATCTTTGAGCGCCAGTAAAACCGAGCGACAGATTATAGGGCTGTGAATGTAACAGCGTTTCACCGTACATCGCTTTCGCTTGGGCGCCGAACTCCGCGTTGACGCTCATGTTCTTGCTGAACCTGTATTGTCCGTTGATCTGCAGCCGTTCCTCATCATTTTTCGGATTGTAGCCGTCCACTGTTCTTGAATATCCGCCGCCGACAGTGAACTTGCCGAAATCAAAGGTCGAACCAAAACCTTCATGCTTAACGGTTATCGGGTTGCCGGGTATCTGTATGTTCATTCTGTCCAATGAATATGAAGGCTGCCAGTTAAGGTCCACGCCGCCGACAGAAAGATCTATATTTCCTGCCAAGTTCAGTTTAAGCGAATTTGTTGTCGGAGAACCTGCCGTTTTCCAAATATCGGAATTGCTTGCGGTCTGTACGCCGGCAGACAAGTAGGGCAGCGACAGCTTTGCGTCAACAAGGTTCCCGCTCGGCAGGTAAGAGATCCTTAAAGGCGTTGTCGCCCTTATCTGGCTGTCAAGCCACCAGTTGGCACCGTACTTGCGCAGCGACATATAGTCCTTGTACGCTTCGAACGTCCTGCCGCTAGCCAGATTGAAGAGGCCCGAATCATACGCCCTCATGAAGAAGATGTACGGATCGGCCAGTTCCTCGGCCCTGGTCAGCTCTTTGTATCTAGCGTCAAGCGCGGCAGCCTCTTTTCTCGCGCGCAGGAGGTTGCCTTCCTCGAAGGCTTTCTTCGCCCTGTATTCTATCTCCGCAAGCTTGCGCAGATTGTCCTTCAGCTTTCCTCTCGTTTCCGGATCGCTGAGAATAGAGGCGTATATGGCCTCGGCCTTTTCGAAATTATCGTCCTCGGCATAATCCCTTGCCTGGTCGATATCAAGCTCGAAGCTGTCGAACGGTATGTTGTGGCGCCTGAACATATCAAGGAGAAGCTTGACATTGTCCCTTATCTGTATGGCCTTGCTCTTTTTCCTGTCGATGGACTGTATCCTTGCCGCGGAATTGAGCAGCTTGACCACGGTGATATAGTTGGTGTTGCCTATACCTGCCAGCGAAAGATAGGAATAGATGTCCTTTCTTTCGGAAGAGAATTCATCCGACAGCTTAAGGTCGGCAGGGGAGGACAGAGAAAAGAACTTCCTGGTGACCCTGCCGCTGCCGTCAAGATATCCGTTATCCTTAAGGTCAAGAGAAAGTTTTATCGCCGAGGCCGCGGGGTCATTGCTGAACAGCGGCTCGAACGTTTCCGGGCCTACCTTGGCCCCGACAGAGAAGAGCTTGTCCATTTCTGACTGGGCCTTTTCGATGTCCCCGGAATTGATCAGCGTTACGATGACCTTGGCTTTTATGTCATTGACCTTCTGATGGTCTTCAGGCATGCAGAGAAGCGCTGACTCGAACAGCCTGCCTGCCTGAGCGTTGCTTGATTCCGGGGAATCAATATCCTCAAGTCCCGCCACGGTCACGTTGTGGTCGTAAAAGTACGGGGCGAATATCAGGTAGATATCACCGAGAGCCTCATAGGCAAGCGCCCTGGTCGCGTCCTTTATCGAAGCGGCAGAGAGCACCCTGTTCAGGTTGGAGATGTATGTTGAAAGAGCGTCAAAATCGGAAGATACCTGCTCTTCCTTTATTATCCTTTTTTGCACATAGGACGTGTATGACTTTGCCTGGTCGATAAGAATGCCGGCCCACTGGTCATAGCCGATCTTTGAGAAGATCTCCGCCTGACCGTAGGTGGCGACGGCCTCAAAATTTGTCGCTACGGTTTCAAAGCCCTCGGTTATCCTGGCCTTTAATGACAAAGCTTCCGCCATATCATAGTTGAGCAGATAACCTGCGCCGGTCACCGGGCCGATGTCGCTGAGTATGGAGTTGAACTCCTCGAACCTTCTGTCCAGGTTGACCAGCTCCAGGGAGCTGAAGTATCTTGTCCTGCAGTCGTGCAGGCCGGCCCTGGAGATCACCTCGCCGTAAGCCCTGGGATAAGCCCTGTCGGTAAGGAGCTTTGTTATCCCGCCTTCCGGCAGGGCGTTAAGATTGAACATGTTCTTGGTAATGGTGTCGAATTCGGTCCTGGCCATGCCGAGATACTGTTTTGACAGCTCGAGCTGCCTGTCAGCGTCCGCCCTTCTGGAAAATATGTTCTTGTCCATCAGCCAGATGTCAGCCGAGACCTGTGAGGACAGCAGGAAAGAATCGCTCCTCATCAGCTGCATGAACAGGTACTGCTTCTTGTCGTCATTCCTGAGATAGTGGCCGACAGATCCGAGCTTCGCGTCGAGCAAAGCGCCAAAAGCGTTGTTCGCTTTAAGGGTCTCGTTCAGGACCGTCCTTCTCCTGGTCTCGGAGGTCTCCTGGGAAGCGGCCACTGATCCCATCTTCAACAGATGCATGCAGATCTCGGCCGTCGCGGTCGCTTCGGCCGGTATGGTGGTTGCCGCCATGTTGCCCGCGACCTTTGATACCGTAGCCGTAAGGTCATTCTCCCTGCCGCCGAAGAACCTGGTGTAATGGTCGGCAGCGCTGGCATAAAGCTTTGTGTATCCCGGGTCGTTGGCCTCGGCCGCGCTGTACATGTCCATCTCAAAAGCCTGCCCGATGCCCTTATACGCCTTTATGACGAACAGTCTTTCATTGTCATCCGAGAGCGATGACACAGAATTCAGCTGGTCAACTATCCTGCCGGGATCGATCCCCGAAGGCATCGCTTCTTTCAGCGGGGAGACGTCGGACACTATGCCGATCTCAGTTGTTATGTCCGCATCGCGGCCTTTTAGCAGGGACGCGAATATTGACCTGCCCAGACCGTAAAGAGAAGGTTCTTTGCTGCGCGTAAGGGCTTCGGCCAGGCCGAACGCGGCATATTTCTTAATGGTCCTGTTATGAGGATCGAAGGTCTCGGGAAGCGGGCCGGATATGACCTCGATAAATGACCTGGCCGCAAGGAGTATCTCCCTGTCGTCGATCTCTTCCCTTGAAACGTAGTAGTTGCCTTTGCCAAGCACGGCCTGGAAATACATGTCGCTGTCGGTCCGCTTAATGTACGGGGTCTTTTCGATGAGCTCCACAAAATCGAAAGCCCCCGCAAGCGACTCCACCGGCTGGCCGATGACATTATTAAGCATGGTCCTGTCGCTGTCGGAAAGAGAGACCTTCTCGCCTAAAAGCTTCATGTATATCTTTCCGGCGAGCTCGGACGTCGCCGAGTTCCTGGAAAGGATGTTGGCCAGTATCAGACATGATTTTTTCTTAAGATAAAGTTTTGTCTTGTCATTTTCGGGCACATTGTCAAGGAGCCTGACCGCCTCTTTAAGTGTAGAAAGAGCGTCCGCCGCTTTTTGTTTTGAGGCGTCATAGTCGTTATAGTTGAAGCTTGAAGAGGCCAGCGCCAGCTGTGCTTCGGATACGGACAGCATTGTCTCTGCTATGGACGCTTCAATATAGGACCTGCGCGGCAGCCGGAGGCTTTCAAACAGGCTTCTTGCTTTTCTCAGGTCTGCGATGGCGCTGTTCAGGTCTTCCGTGTCATATGACGCGAGGTTCTTTTCAAGGACTATCTGTCCTTTAAGCTTGTAAACTGCCGCGACATCAGGTATGACGAATTTCTTGTCTTTGACCTTCTGCGGGAGCCTGCCGAAATAGCTCTCCGATTCCTCTGCCAGGGCCAGGTCGTGGTTCCTTAAAATGAGCTTGAGCACAAGGATGTCGTCGCTTGTGCCGAGGCCGGTCCCGAAGAAGCTCTCGCCGAACGGGATGCTGTTCCCAAGCCTTTGATAGAACTTATCGGTCACTTTTCCGAAGCTGTCGATAAACCCTTCCCTGACCAGTCCGGCCCATACTGCCTTCTTGTCATCCCCGAGATCGTCAAGGTCTTTCAGCGTGATATTCACCTTTCCCGCAAGCAGACCGCCGAAAAAGGAGAGCGAGCCGTTCTCGAGCGATGCCTTAAGTTCGTACGGCTTGCACAAGGAGACAAGATTGGCAAGCCATATCCTGGCCCTTGCTTCCACAAGGGTCTTTTTGTTCACTAGAGATTCAGGGGCCGTGATTATGACCTGAGAAGAATATTCAAGCGACATGCTGATGTGCTTTAACGCGTCCCCAAGTATCTCCGGCTTCCTCTGGCTTTCCGGGGTAGGGTTGGAGTCTATCCATTCCTTAGATTCGAATATGCCCATGTTCAGATAAACATCCGAAAGGACCTGCATCATCTTTTGGTTTATACGGGCATATTCGGCCGCTATCAGGGAAGTAAGGCCTTTTGCCTTGTCGATGTTGTCCTTTGAGGCAAGCAGGGCCTTGAGATACACTTCGCTTGGGACGGGAGGCTTCTTGCCCTCGGCTTCAGCCTCTCTCGCGATCATATAGAGCTGAGCGTTTGACTGCATCATCTCGAACTCAATGCTCATATAGAGGTTCGCGAGCGATTTCTGTGCCTTCTGGTCGGCGGAAAGCGAAGCAAATATCTCTGACAGTGTCTGGAAAGATATCTGCCTGTTACCCGCCGCGACCGCGAGCCTGGACATCTTCCCGTTCTTGCCGATATCAGAGCCGTACGTTTCTGACAGCATCCCGAATAGCCGGTCAAATTCCGGTTCCTCCAGGAAATATCTTGTTCCGCTGGCCTGGATCTTTTTAAGGTACGCGAAAATGTCACGCACTTCTTTCATTACCTCGTCCTCATCTTGCAGGAAAACATCTCCGATGGTGCCGGTGGGCGTTCGTTTGTACATGTTCCTGAAAGACCTGACGGAGCTTTCGGAAAGGTCCGCTATCAGACCGCTGTTGTCGATAGCCCTTGAAAGAATAAGACTTGACCATACGTGGTCCCTAAGACCGTCATCACACGGCAGCTCGTCTTTGCTCGCGGTCCTCAGCAGTGCCCTGAGATGGTCTTTTTTTGTTTCAAATCCTGACAGCACCTTGTTCTTTTCGTCCAGAATCCCCGCGGCTTTAAGGTACCTGAAAAATGTGTAGCGGTTGTAATAGTCATACAGTATCTCTTTGCCAAGGGATTCCACTTGAGCGTCGGAGAAATATCCGGCAGGCTGATAATAAGAGAACAGATATGTTTCGGCGTCAACGCAGTGCCCGACCGCCGTGGTCAGAGCGGAGACCTTTCCTTTGGTGTCCAGCGCGTCATTGCCCGAATAGTTGAAGTTCGCCCTTGCAAGGTCAAGGTAGAGGCTGGCCTTGAGCCAAGGGTTCGTTGTAAGCATCTTGTCATGTTTCTGGTCGAAGAAAGACGTAACTTTTATCCCGTCTATGACAGGGGATTCCTTGTCGTTCAATAGTTTGGTGAAGAAAGTCTTGGCTTCCGTTGCCTGGGCCGGCGACGGATCGTCAACATCGAGCAGGTCAAGCTCTTTCTCAAAGCCCTCTATCCCGATCAATTCCGCCTCCAGGAGAAGGAATGTTTTCGGGAGGTCCATTTTGACCCTCAGATCAGCGAAAAGCGGCTTGCAATGGGCAACAAAGGCGTTTATCAGCTTCGCGCGCTTGAACGGGTCGTTATGCTCCTTAGAATACAGCGCCGCAAGGTCTCTCTCTTTTTTGTCTTTTTGGTCCATCGTCAGGCCCCTCAACTCATCGTTGCCGGCGTAATACCTGCCGACCATGGACCGGGACTTTGAGAAAGCCTGCGCCCTGTTGTCGTTGCCCGACATTTCCGAATAGATCCTGAAAAGCATTGTCTCGGCCAGCAGAAGAGCGTCCTTTGCTTCGGCAAGAAGCTGCTTTATCCTTTTTTTGTTGTCCGGGTCGGATAGCTGGACATATCTGGCGTATCCCTTGCACGCTCTGGCCAGATGTATATACATGCTTACGGGGAACCAGGGAGAGGCGCTTTGATACTTGGTATAAGGCCCGAAATCAGCGGGCTTATTCCTCTCCTTGTTCTTCGGTACTGTCATCTCTATAGTTTCGAAAGCGCAGTCCATTATCCTTACGCCAAAACGCTCGGCCCTGACAGAGAGCATCCTCTTCACGTTCTCATAAGCCAGTTCGAACATTTTCGGGTCGTCCTCGGCGGCCGTTAGGAGGTCCTGTATCTGTTGGTTAGGGCCGGACTTTGAAGGGGTCGATACGCCAAGAGGCCTTGCGACCAGATGGTCCTGTAACGCGAACTGTGAAATGATGGCCTGGAAATCAAGCCTTTGTTCGTACTTCCTCGGGTTAGAAAGGTCGATCCCGTAGGCCGTGCTGACATCCCCTTCATAGAAATCTTTTTCTATCGCGTTGATCTCATTTAGAAGGCTGTATGCCCGCGCAAAGACACGGCTGCCGTTCTCTGCCGGTTTCGGGTCATTTCCTTTTCCCGGCTTTTCCTGCGGGAAAGCCTGGAAGTCGGCCCCGACCTTTCTAATAATATTGAACATATATCTCTTTCTATTCCATGGAGTTCAGCATGGATAATACCCCGACCCTGACCTCCATATTATCGGACTCGTTGGACAGGACGATCACTTCCCTTATCCCCTTGATTATGTTCTTAGCCTTTATCCTGCTGCTTTCGTTGGATGACTCGTTCAGCAGAAGTCTGGCGTACTCCATGCCTATCTGATAATAGGCAAGTCTTTCTTCCCATTTGCCGCCGCTGTAGAAATCCGCCTCGGAGTCCACTTTTATCTGTATTATAGTATCGTAAGCCTTCTCCATCGATTTCATTGCTTCGCGGACCGCGCTGTTCCTGTTTTCCGTGGAATTCAAAAGGCTTGCGGTCGCGAGCTTTAGTTGTGCCTCAAGCTGATATGATTGTGCCTGGAACAGCCAGAAGTTCTTTAGCTTGAACTGCTCGCTGGAAAGACCCTGTGTCGTGTACATAACTCCCTTGGCGAAATCTTTGAGGTTCAATATACCTTGAATATCTTTTATGAGAGCAGCGACCTTTTCTCTTGTGCTGTCTATGCTCTGCTTGGCAAAGACCGGATAAGAGTTCTTTATGCCATCACTTGACCATGAATATATCTCGATGAGCTGGAGCATATGCCTGATATACAGCACTTCGGCCCTGATGGCGTTAAAGTTATCCCTGTACTTTGGCATCCAACCTGATTCCTTGAGACCGAACCAGCTGTCAAGCTTATCATCGACAACGGAATTGGAATACCGGTTGAAACCGGACGTGCAGTTCTTCAGGAGCTGATCCATATAGTCCATGTCCGACCTTCTGAGCATGAAGCTCCTGTCATAGGACGGGACGCTCGCGATCATGACTATTATCTTCATTATCTGCAGGCTGTACCTTACCTTATAGCCATACTCTTTTTCCTGAAGCTGTGAGAAAGCCCTCTCGAGCATGCCTTTTGCTTTCCATAAAAGCGCCACGGCATTTTTTGTGTCCTTTTTCTGGATGAACTCATTGATCTGGGCCATCATTACGTCTGAAGCAAGAATGACGGTCTCGTCGTAAGATTCCGGCCTTGCCCCGGATGTTGCCTTTAAGTAACCATTTTTCCTGCCGACATCCTCGAGAGGGCCGAGAGCTTCTTCGGCTGTCTTTATCGCTTTTTCGTACTGTCTGTCCTGAAAATATGCGCCGACAAGCTGATACTGGCCTTTTAATTTCGGGTCCCTGAAGCGGAAGCTCATCCTCCATCCGCCAAGATGTTCTATGTCTTTGGCGATATCCTCTTTTTCTTTGAACTTCATCCTAACTATCACAACTCGGTCAAGAATGGTGCAGGTCTTGTGTTTCTCATCTCCGGTGAGAGTTGCAAGGCTTTTGTCGGCAACAAATTCTGCCCTTTTTCCGGAAAAATGGGACAACAATCTGCCTTTTTTGTCAATATACTCGGAACGGATCAAGGCCTCCCAGATAGCAGCGCCTCTTTTTTCACCAAAGGTCCTGATGAACAGGCCTTTATTGACATATCCGATGTTCTTTTTCATCCACTCAAGGTCCAGGTCGACCTCGGGCGCTTCTTTGGGAACAATGACCGACCTTGTGCCTGAAAGCACGGTCTTGATGTCCGTGCTGATGGCAGGGGAGACCGCAGCGAAGGCCTCTTTCAGGGCCTTCAGTGAAGAGGCGTCCATACCGTAGTCCTTATACGCTCCGCCTTCCTGTTTTGACAGGTTGAAAATAAAGAAACCGCTCAAGCCTTGTTCCCTGAAGTAACTGACGCTTTCCTTAAGGAACCTGGGCTTGAAGCCCGCAGGATCGTTCTTCTCCCTGTCGCATGAGAACTCGCCGATATAGATAGGTTTGTTGAACTGCCTTACCCTTGATATTGTAGGACCGAACAGCTCCGATGGGGATCTGTACCGGCCCCCGTAGTCCTTAGTGTTGTAACCGTCAACCGAAACAAAATCCACCACATCGGCGCCCGGATAAAGCGAGGCTTCATTGCCGAAGTCGATGTTCACGTTATAGCCGAAAGTGATATTGCACCCGCCGGCCTCTCTCATGACGCGGACAACATGCCTGAAAGCCTTTTTAAACACTTCCGGGTCGTTCTTAGCTTCGATCGCCCATGGATAGGTCATTCCCATATTAGCCTCGTGGAACAGGATGACCTCGACAGGAACGCCTGCCTTTGCTGCTCCGACAGCAAAGTTCCTGATAAGGTGATCGAACTTTCCTTCGGCGATATCCTTCAAAGTAAAGGACCTGTCGTTTTCTCCGCCAAAGCTCCACGGCTCAAGCTTGATGCACAGCACTCCGCCCCTTGAGGCCATCATTTTTGCCTTTTCTGCAGGGAAGTCCAGGCCCAGAGAGAAAGGCTGGAACAGCAGCAGCTTATCAAGCTTCTGGCCTGTTGCCGATTCGTACTTGCCAATCGCGGCAATGAACTGATCGGTGCTTAGCTGAATGTCGCCAAGGAAAGCTCCGTTATAAAGTCCGTTGCTCACCACCTTGCGGCATTCGACCTGGATCTTTTGGGACTCCTGGGCAGGTTTTATCTGGCCGTTGCCCTTGCCGTTCTCGTCATTCTGGTCGATAAGCTGATCGGTCTCGTAGGGTCTCCGGCCGAGATCGTCAGCGATCTGCCTTTCCTTAAGGTCCGATAAGGACAGGGAATTTACTGCTCCCGCATTCACTTTATTTATCTGCATAGCGCACCTCTTATTCGACCTTTATATTTAACGTTTTCATCAGGTTCGAGGCCGTTTCTATCACGATATGCTCTTGCGTTTCCTGCATCAGCTTCTTTATCGCCATCCTTGCGTTCGCGTCGTTAGGCGAAGCCTTCAGCGTTTCAATGCTCCTTATGGCTATGGTCATCTCAATTTGAGTATACAGCTCCACAAGAAGGTTCGCCTCATCCCTCCAGGCGTTCTGGAGGCTAATTGACGTGGCTCCCTTTGAATTTATAGCTCCAAGCTTATATAGGGTCGCCTTAAGCGAGTCCCTCATTTGATAAAGCCGGTCATAGCCCAGCGTGTCCCTGCCGGCGGCGAGCTCTTCTTTAACGCTCGCATAGTTTTCAAAATCTGCGGTAAGCTGCTCATCCCTCATTAACCCGAGGAGCAGCTCATAGACCTCTCTGGTGTGAGCTGCCAGCTCTTTCGGCAGAACGAACTTCTCAGGTATCGATGAAGGTGATAGCCAAGCACCGTTCAGGAGCGTTTCGCGGATGTTGTATTCGTGGTTCGATACCATATTCTTGAACTCTTGGGTGACAGTGAAGGCCGTCTTTTTTTCATCCAAAGGAGAAATAAGCCTTAACGTCTCCAGGCTGGACGTGATGCCTTCTACAACCGAAGAGATACCGTCTTTCAAGGCCTTTGAAGGAGCTTTTGACGGATCTTGAGCCGCGGATGATTCCACCGACCGATTGCGAACGCTTTTGTCCTCGGTAAGTTTCCTGACGGACGGCAGCTCTTCAATGAACCTGTTCTCGATCGTGCCAAGTTTCGTCGATGACCTTTGTTTGGCAACTGGCAGACCCTCTCTCTTTTGCAGTGCTTTTGTTTTCATGAGCACAGCAGACTGGTAGCCGGAGAACAGAAGGTTTATTCCCATTCCTAATCCAGCCAAAGTGCCAAGCTGGTCAAAACCTCCCAGGAGCAGCGATGCCATCGATACCCCTGAAGTTGCCAGGGTGAAGCCTAGGAGCTTGTTTACCCATTGTTTGTACTCCCTGGGAACAAGAGAGCTGGCCCCGGCGCTCGTCAGCATGAAAGTTCCCATCTGGTTCTGCTCGACATACTGCCAGTTGGCAGACTTGAAATAACCTGCAAGGAAACCGATCTCCTTCGCGGGATTATCCCATAAGCCGGTCCCCAGCACACCGAAGCCGAGAGAGTTCAATTGAAGCTTGTAATTCATTGTGGCCGAAGCTGTCTTCGCGGCCCAGGTAGGGATGAACAAAGGTATATCCACAGGGAAAGACAAAATATTCCCCATAGAACCGTTGTAAACCGGCAGGGAACCAAGTTCTATCATCTTTGCCCAGGCCCATTTGTACCAGGTACGTCCGGCAGTTATCTCCCACATCGCCTCAAGGCTGGCGAAATAGAAGGGATCAAAGCTGGCCTTAGGGTTAAGGCCTTTAACAAGGTCTTTGGCGATCAGCTTGAACGGCTGCACGAACAGCGTTTCGCTGAATATGTACCTTACGGCGTTCTGTACCTTGTACTTGTCAAAGGTCTTTTCTGCCGCCATTATGGCGACCATCTCTTTGATCACATGCATCTTCACTCCGAGCATCCACGCTACCATTTCCATCTGGGTGTCCTCGGAAACGCCGACGCCCCAGAACTGACCACCGTAGTTCGACATCTTCTTGAAGTTGTCGCTGTTGGTCTCCATTATGTCGGCGAACAGAGGATTGAACAGGAACTCCGCGGACATCATGTGCGTCCTTCCGCTCTGTATGCCTCTGAAGGCCCTGATAGATTTTGCCCTGTTCAAACCGAAGTGCTCGCCGAATGCCTTTATCGTGCTGTACATGGCGTTCACCTGCAGGCCGTAGAAGTACGGGTCCCTGGCATATTCGCCCGATATCTCGCCTACGTTGCCGAACCTTGTCTGCGGGCCGATAACGGATTTTATTATCCCTTCGATCGCCTGAGAGAACCCGCCTTTATTCTCTTTAAGTATCGCAAAAAGATCTCCGATCTCTTCTTCGGTGAGGTCCATCCTGTTGTTCGGGTTGTCCTTGTTCCACGTCTCGATTATCTGCTTAAGCTGGACCACGTTGACCCATTTTATCCTTTGGGTCTCTCCAAGGTTCTTTACAAGTCCGTTAGATTCCAGCATTTCCCATACATTGGGATGAGATGACAACAATACCTCTTTGTTGATCTTCTTTTCGTTGAGCTCCTTGTAGATCTCGCGCAATCTCTCGGGGGTGAGCTCGATCCTGCTGTTCCTGTTCTCTTCTTTTTTGTTCCATTCTTTGATCCAGGTCTCAAGAGACGCGACAGAAACTACTCTGGCTTTGTCCAGCTCCCAGTGATCGTTGGTTATCTCCGACAAGTTCTTTTCTACAAGATCGCGGGTGGTCTGGTCTATCCTTGAAAGGTCAATATTGTCCGCTCCCAGGTCAAGCGCCTCTTTATTCGGGAGAGATTTTGATACGGGGACCCATTTATTGCCGATCTTAACTGCAGATGTGAACAGCTGCGGAGAGACCTTTATTTTACCTTCCGGTAGCTCGGTCCCCTGCGGAAGCTTTATCTCATAGGTGTTCACCTTGTGCACAACAAGGCAAAGTCTGCCGTTGTGATAGGTATCTATTACAGGGTTATAAGTGTCGGTCGCATCGTCCCTTATGGAGGGGTCGCTCTGATATATGTCGCTAAGCCCTTTGACGCCCATGTCCTTGTTGTCAAGAAGTGACCTGCCGAAATTATCGGTAAATAATCCCTGTCCCAGTTCAAGCTTTGCCTCCTGTCCATCGGGGACGCCTTCCGGAGCGAACCTTATGGTGACGCTCTTATCGGGATTTACCCTTACCGAGCGTATCCATCCGAGGTCCGGTATGCTTTCTATTATTTTGGCCTCGGCCTCGTTCGAGATATTATAAACATAGGCCGATCTGTCATGCTCAAGCCCGTTCTGTTCGAGCCTTCTTTCAATTACAAGCAGCCGGTCGGGAGCAGACCCTCTTCTCATTTCAAGAGTGGCCGACACATGTTTTGACGCGTCCAGGGTGACCACAGGGGACAGCAATGTCCCTGTTATTCCCTTGCCGGGCGCCTGTCTAAAGTAATTGCCCAGATCGATAACGGGTCCTGCGGTGCTTGATCCGTCCTCTCCGAACACTGTTACAAGGCCAAGAGCGGAGCCTTTCCGGACCTCTTTTGCCTCAGTGCTTTTTTCCGGTCTGACGGGATAGAATATTCCGCCGTCAATGAACGCTTTTCCCGAGTTGTCCACTTCGGTTATCCTGTCGCCTTCTTTGATGCCTTCGAACCAGGCAGCAGGGATAGGGATGGAAACGCCCCTGGGCAGACATACGCCGTTAATGACTATTTCCTTGCCTTCATTCCTGGTCTCGATATTGTAATAACCTCCGCCCACTTCGACATGAGACCTTTCGTTATTGTCGTTAAGCACCTCTTTGGACCTGCCGGTCTTGTTGAACAGCATGGGCCTGTCCCTGTCCTCACACCGCACAAAACCGAGCGTTCCGTCCTCATAACGTATCCTGTACCATGAAATATCGCCTTCTCTGTCAGGGTTTTGTTTGAAAGCATTGGCCTGCAGCGTTACTTTTCCGTCCTCTCTGGGCAGTCCGAGAGTCTCAAGATATCTCGGGAAAGCGCTTTCAGGGACCTCCATCTGATAGTTTCCGACGAGCTTAAGTACAAGATCGCCTTTAAGATAGAACTTCATCTTTGTGGTAGCGTACAGGTTCTTCCAAAGAGGGCTGTCCTTCTCCGCTTCAGGCACGGCAATTTCCACGGACCTTGAGCCGTCGCTGACCGTCATGACCGTCTTGCCTTCATTCCATTTGACCTCGAGCTCTACCTCTTTGTCCGAAAGATTGAAGAAATAAACTATCTTTTCCCTTATCTTTCCGTACTCCGGTATCCCGAAAGTATTTATAAGGGGATTGACGACCGAGCCGGAATCATTGCCTAAGCCCTTTCCAGAAATGAACTGGGTCTCCGAAAGCTCGGAATAGTTGAGGATGAGCCTGCGCCTGACCTCTCCTGTCTGCTTGTCGGTTTCGGTGATGACATCAACATCTCTCAGCCTTGCCCAGTCAACGAGACCGTTCCTCTGGGTCACTATTGCAGACCTGTCGACCTCATATGGGATCATCCTTTGAGCTCCGCCTTCGGGAGAATAGGCAAGCTCGATATTGCCGTTGAGCACATCGACCGAGCTTATCGCTTTTTCGGGATACGGGTTGTTGAAGGTGTAGCGCTTGCCCACAGGGAACCTGTAAACAAGAAGGAGCGCCTTGTTCTCGCGCTCCCTTTCTAGGAGCGCCTGCTGCTTGGAATAAGTAAAGACCTGTATGTCGTTCTTGTCCATCATGACCGCAGAATAGAAATCAGGGAAGCATATCGCAAGAGGAGAGGTGATATCGATATGTTCCATCAACGCTTTGTCTGAAGTTTCCGAGCCGGCGAAAGCGAACCTCCTGCCGATCTCATCTTTGGTTGCATGGGCTTTCTCTTTTGTCGCTTTTTCAAGTATGCCGTTGACCTCGGATTCAATTCTCCTTTGCTCGGCCTCATCTTTCGATATCTCGGCTCCCAGCCTGAAGGCGTCCTTTTTTGTGTAGAACTTTGATTCGACCAGGCCGTCCTTAGTTATCCAGCCGTTGCTTACGAGGGCATTCCAGACCTTGTCGGCGTTCTCCCCGAACATGGACCGGTCCACTTTTCCTCTTGTATAGAATCCCGCTATCTCGGGCTGCTTAAGCTGGTCCTTGTCGCTCACCCAGAAATAATCGCCTGCCGCGATCTTCGTTTCCCTGCCGTTGATCACTATCCTCTTTATGCCGGTGCTGCCTTTTTCAAATCCTGTCGTCTTTGACGGGTCGTTATCTGTTCTGGCGACATAGTCAGAAGTAGAAAGATAGGCTTCGTTCTCCTTTTGAAGGTCCTGCAGCACCCTTTCCGCCTTTATCCAGATATACTTGGAGGCCTCCATGGTGCCGGGTTTTGCTCCATACCTGAACTCAGGGTTCTGTACCCTTGTCCATGTGCCGGTCACCCAGTCCACGGTAGGATAGTTCTTGTTCTCGACCTTCCAGAGCTTATATACCGTAAGCCCCCTGAAAAGGCCTATAGTGGCCACGTTCTCGACCTTCCTTACTTTCCAGTCATCGTGGTTCATTTCTTTTCTCGCGATGAACGGATATGTGACGAAGTCAGGATCGAACCTCTTCATGAGGTTCTCATAATCGCGGTAAAAATCCGCTTCGGCTTGAGCGGTGTATGACCCTGAGACCGCGAAAGAGCTCCGCGCCTTATCGCGCAGGGACCTGGCTAGAGACCTGTATTCGGACACTCTGGCATCCAGCTGCTCGAAGGCGGCGTTGAAGGCTTCTTCAGTATATTCCTCATACATCACAGCGAACAGCATCTGCACATACTCTCTCTGGCGGACGTCAGAGATCTCTTTTTTGGCCAGCTCCTCAACATTAATTTTGCTCTTTGGCCTTAGTTTTCCGGAAACCACATCAAAGAATATGGCAAGCTTTTCAGGCTTATTCAGCTCGGGAGCATTCGCAAGAACGGTCTCTTTGGAGAAAAGCTTCAGCTCCGGTTTTCCTTTGAATTTTCCATGTATGTCCTCTTGCAAAAATGCCTTAAGCTCCCCGCCCATATATGAGGCAAGCGATTCAAGGTTGGCGGCAAGGGCCTCAAATTTCTCTGATACTGACATATTTGCAAGGCCCTGTATCTCAAGCTTATTTGTGAGCGCTCTTTGTATATCGCTGATCCATCTGAGGAACATCTTTTCTATTTTCACGTTCCCAAGGTCTGCCTGCGGTATCTTGTCAAGCATGTTTACAAAGCTTACATTGGGCTTGCCCATGAGAAGGGCAGTGAAGAGAGCTCCCTTGGTATGCTCCACGTTGCCTGTGTCCGGATTGATGAGCAGGACCTTTTTATCGTCTGAATATCGCTTGGTCTCCTGCCTGCCTATGATGTCCCTGCTCGGTGCCCTGAGCGAAGCCAAATGGCCGAGAGATGTGTTCATCGAATGGAAGGAGCCGTGTAATTCGCTGGCGAACAGCGTTAAGAAAGACGACCAGAATGTGCCGTAAAGGAACGCAGGCATCAGCGAACCCTCGGCGGCCCCGGCCAGGAGGGACAGCCCTGCTCCTCCGGCGAACCCGAGGTAGGGAAGCCTGGTCATAAAAGCGTCCCTTGAGGTCATCTTGAACCATTTTGAGGACTGCTCTTTTTCGGACCATTTCCAGCCCGGAAGCCATGATGAGGGCATGTTCCTAAGACCTACTGTTGCGCCCAGGGCGATAACAGGTAAAGCTATCGATAGCGGCGTCAGCCAGCTCAATGCGCTGGTCCCGCTCATCGCATTTTCAAAAAGCAGCCATGAAGAACCGCCGAAAAGAGTGGCCCTAGCGGCAAGATAGGTGCTTTCGGTGAACACGGCGCGCACGGCGGAGCCGGTCATTTTCCTCATCAGCCACCGTTCTCCGGGATTGGTCTGCCCTCCGTAAGAGCGGTCAAGCTCGTTGAGCTTATCGTTCTTCAGGTGACGGTAATATGCGTACAACCCGCCCATTAGACCGAACGTCGAGAAAGGCGATATGTCCTGGAACCCGTTCTGTATGTCGAAACCGTGGGACATAAGGGTGTTCCCGAATACTACCGAACCAGCAAGGACGGCCAAAGGACGGCCGTAGGTGGACAGGTATGAAGCGAACCTCTTTGCCGAACCTTCGGGAAGACGGTCAGCGAACCTGGCCGAGACCAGGGACAATCCGCCGAATGCTGCAACTGCAGAGGTGAACAGATCAAAATTCAGGAGCGTGTTGGTCACCGCAAGTACGCCTGCCGTGCCCAGCGTCATTGAAAGCCCGAACTTGAAAGAGGTCTTTGTAACGGTCTTTGGCGAAAGCCACGACACCCCGAAGAACTCGTGGTTCCAGAAGCCTGAGGCTTTTGCCGTAGTATAGCTCAGAGCTTTCAGCGCGGTGTATTGTCTGGTGACCGGATTGTCGGCAGGGTCAAGCTCTATCTTTAATGACGCCTTAAGCTCTTCAAGTCTGCTTGGCCTGGTAAAGAGAGAGATGTCCCCGATGGTCAGCCCCGAGGCAGCGGCATCCTTACTTACTATCCCGGCAGATGCCAGGGACCCTGAGAACAGGCCGGGTTCGAGCTCTTTCTGGTTCATGATATTCTCGAACAATATTGTCCTGTCGGCGAACCCCATGAATTTGAGCGGAGAAAGAGCGCTTGCTATCCCCGAAAGATTGAACCTTGGCAGAACGGGATTGTCTTCAGGGCTGAGGTTTATCCCTTCAGTCCTCCAAAGAAGGTCAAGGCGTCTGCCGGTGACGGTCCGTGAGATATCGCCGATCCCCATCCGGTCGATAGGGGTGAGCTCGTTGGTTATACCGAAGCGGTAAAGGGTCTCATGGGAGATATTGCTATTTCTGATATTGTCCAGCAGGCGGGTGCGGTCGGCAAAGCCCAGGCCTATGCCGTGCCTTGCAGGGCCTCTGTCAACGCCTCTGGTAAAACTGCCTGTTCCTGTCATTGCCAGCCCCCTCTATATATATATCGATAAGAACCATCCGGAATCCCAGTCCCGGAAACCCCCGTTCCGTGACTTCTTATATATAACGGGTTTAACTATTAAAAACTTGCATAAGATTTACAATTCCTTAATAGTCGAACCTTAACATCTCTTCGTTCATACCTCCCTCCGATTTCACGGAATATTAGGGTGTCCCGAAGATTTTTCAAGGCAAGCACGAACTATCTGTTACGAGGACCCCGTTTCCCCAGGCTTGAGCCTTCCAGCCCGTCAGCTATCACTATGGTCTGGTATGCCATAAAGGTCTTTCCGAAAGCCACGCAATAGTATGTCCCGGGCTCAGCCATCTTGCCGTTGTCGTATAGGCCGTCCCAGTATACGAACTGCTCTCCCACGGAGCGTGACACCGATTCTCCTATTGTCCTGACGATATTGCCTTCGGTATTGTTCGTCCTTAGTGCGTTATAGATCGACCGTTTTGCCGAGAGGGCCCAGTTGAACTTGAGGAAGTCCTTGGTCTCTTTGGTAAGGTCAGAGTATTCCACCAGCCTTGTAAACCCTTCTTTCGTTTCGATATCCGAGGTAGAAGAGCCGGTAAAGAGATCACCGAGCCGGTCTATCATTTCGGGGCATGAAAGAAGCAGCCTTTCTTTATCAAAAACAACGTTCCTGGCAAAGCTCACGGGGATGTTGATCTCCCTTGCATCATCGATAAGAGCGTATTTCGGGGTAACGTTCCCGTCCCTGTCGACATACCCGTTGTTCAGCATTGCCTTCCACATTTCTTCAACCTGCCCGGATACTCTTTCTTTCAGACATCCGACATCAAGCGTCCATTTGTATATCCTGATGGTGATGGAGTCAGGCTTGATCAAATGGTAGGAGAGGACCTCGATCTCGTTCTTTGCCATTCCGCCGGGATCATCATCTTCTCCATCCATTTTCCAGCCTTTCGTGGTCCACACCGCCATTACCGGCTTCTTGATCTTAGTGTCCACGATGGAGCTCATCGTCTGGGACCTGTCGGCCAGCTCATAACCCGCGAGATACGTCTCCATTTCTTTCGCGAGCCTGACGGAGTATTTGGCACAGGCGGCTACCGCGGAGTCCCTTTCCTTTACCAGGTCCAGAACGCCGTTCCTGTTGCCGAAATGGTCTCCGTTCGTGAGGAACGTCCGGAATTCTTTGGGGGCCTCGGATATTTTTAATGATGACATGATATTCTCCTTTGCTTATTTATCGATAGAAGGGACAAACCCCCATTCGGTTCCAAAGAACGGATAGAACAACGGGTTCAGTTTTGAAGAAAACTCAGCCTTTACCCCTGCAAAAAGGGAGATCCTGACCTTTTTACTGTAAAAACCGGATACCAGGTCCGTTATGACCGCGGCTGATACAACAAGCGGGCGGATGAAGCGTTTGTCGCCGGGCTGCACCGCGGAAGTCAGCTCCAGCACGGTCTCGGGAACAGAATTATCCACGGATAAGTATTTGTAGAACGGAGTAAATCTGCCGGAGATGCCGATGTTAAAAGTCTCCTTGTTATACTCCAACAGATCGCGCGAGTTTATCTCGGCAAAGAGTCCGGCAAACAGTCCATGGCCCGAGACATTCCAGAACCTGCCGGTCAGGAACTTTACCCCGAGGAGGTTCTTAGGGGTCCTTATGAAGAAATCCACTGCCCAGGAATTTAGCAGTTCGGGCTCGTCGTCTTTCTCGGCTTTCTCGACTAATGTTGCTGCCGGAACAGAGGAATACGGGAACCCGGTGTTTTCTTCTTCGCCGATATAGGGCGCTTCCGGAAGGTCCATCACAGGAGGGCAATCACATCCTTTTTTTTCTTCTGTTCCGGTCTGCTGAGCGGCAGGTGCTCCGGCGCAGACGCCCTGTCCGGCAAAGAGCTTGCCGCCCGGGAACATATCAGGGTCAAGGCCCGGATGCCTTTTCAGCAAAGCAGCTTTGGTGTCGCCTTTTTGGACCACAGCGCATTCACCGCTCATATCCGGTATCATAAGCAGTTGCCCGACCCGGAGCCTGTCGATATCCTTAAGAGGTATATCGCTTGATCTGGCGATATACTCCATCGGCACATTGTGCCTCCTGGCAATTTTTGCAAGAGTATCTCCTTTTTTCACCTTGTATCCGGTAAAGACATACCGGGACGGCTCAAATGAACCGTAGGCCTTTCCCATCGACCTGACATAAGGATGTTCGCTCATTATTTTTCTCCTCCGTATACGATCTCGAACGGTGCGAAGTTCTCTTTTTCGCTGTCATATTTGATGCCCAGGAAGTAAATGCCGGGCCGAACTGTCTTCCCTGAGAAATCCCTGCAATCCCAGAATACTTCGGCCAGAGGATTTATCTTAGAGAACCTGGTCCTTGCGGTGACATCCGAGACCTCGGTATCCATGGTGGGCATATATTTCAGGAGTTTGATCACAGCCCGTTTTCTGGCAAGGTCGAATTTTTCAAGAAGATATGCTTTGGCGTTCTCGCTCATGCCGTCGTTCCTGATCAGCGCAGGGGCATCCTCCTTAAAGGTCATTGCCGCTGTCTCGGGGTCAACAAAGAACTTGAACAACCGGTCCTTTATCTCCGGTACCCGGGCGACGATCCTGTCCCTTTCCACACTGCCCGTTGTAACATGTTCGGCGGAAAGCTCGCTCTCGGATTCTCTCAAAAGGAAGGCAAGTTTCTTTGTGGCATTACCGTCAGCGTCTATGTAGCCTTTATCCTTCAGTTCGCTCCAGAAAGCTTCAGTATCCTTGACCAGGCCCGTGAACTGCTCCTTTTTGTAGGCCATCCTGAATATCGAAGCTCTGTAGGTTACCAGTTCCGGGTCATTAGGCGTGGCAACAAGAAGCAGGCGTATGCGGTTCTTCTCTGCCGGACCTATCGTGAACGGATCGTTGTATGGAGGTTCGAACACAATGTCTTCATGGTCCTTCATGTAATTTGCAGGGTTCACTTTTCCCGGAACGGACAGATCGTTAGTCTTTTCAGAATATCCAGGAGCGAAGGTCACGCCGCCGGAAATACTGCCGGTAAGACCGCTCAACAAGCTATGTGAAAGGTTAACGCCGGCGGTCCAGGGGGAAAAGCTGCCGGAAGTCGCGGTCCTGACCAGGTATTCTTTAACGGAGGGCTCTTTACCGGCGAGGTCATCTGGCAGCGAGACGCCCTGTTCTTTGTCCAGGTACTCCCAGATCGCCTCTCTCAGGAACACATGCGGTATGTTTAGCACGACCTCTTCGATGTTGTCCCTGAACACCAGATCGTCGCTTGAGACATCCTTGAACAAAAGGGCTTTATATTCTTTGTTGTAGACCTCTTCCCCGAAACCGTATCTTTTGAGCATGTTCAGAAGGTCAGCTTTTCTTATAGAGACGCTTCCTGTATTCCTGATGTCCGTGAAGCGCTCGCCGGTCCCGCCTTTTCCGGTGAGATATCCGTTGCCGATAAGATGTTCCGCTATCTTTCTCCCTTCTCCGGGGAATTCATCGTCCATCTCATCAATTACATCCTGCCTGTCGCGCTGAAAAGTGTAAGTAAAGATCAAGCCGAAGGAAAATGGTCGCCCTTTAAAATTGATGCCGAACGGGCTTTTAACCCCAAAATAGGCGCCGCCGGCAAAACGGCTTGCTTCCGTTCCGGTCTCGATCTTTCCGGTAAGTTCGGTCAAGCGGAGGGAGTTGATGTTCACTGATGATACGGCCCTGGCCATCACACGGCCGATAACAGGGAGCTTGAAAGGATAGCTGAATACCGTCGAGAGCTCGACGGGCGGGAGACGGTACCTGCCAAGACCCGGAGCAGCATCAAGCAACGCCCCCTTCATCTCGGGGGACGAGATCAGGGAGAAAATAAGAGCTAAAGGCACCACTGACGAAGAGACCTCTGTATCCATGCTCAAACTCTCAACAATAAAGTTATTGAATGCTCTCTCAAGAGATACCCCGGCAGAGAACAGAGGCATTGAAAACGCTCCTTGAGGAAGAACGGCCCTGTAGCCGGTGTAAGGGCCTGCGAATATTCGGGTATTACCGGTAAAGAACAATCCGCCGGCTGACATTGACCCTTTAAATCTCAAACCTAGTATCGTGTCAGAGGATGTTTCGGCTTTGATCCCTGCAACGAACGATCGCCAGAGCGTGACGGATATCCCTGCGTCTTTTAATTCAATCGAAGGCGAAAAACCGCCGAAAAGCCCAAGTTTTCCGTTATTACCCAAACGGAAAGAGGCGAGGACCGAGAACAGCGAGTTTTCCGGCGCAAGGACCTTAAAGGCAGCATCATTTATCGCGGAGTTCAGCAGCGAGAAGCCGTCGTTCTTATCGGCAAGCATGTTCAATACATGGCCAGCGCAAGTGCCTATGGCCCTCTGGCGGGCTTCCGGGCTCATTTCTTTTTCCATAAGTATATCGGTCAAACCCTCTATGGCGGAGGGGAACTTCTCTCCGAAGAACTTCGCCCCGTCCCTGTAATCCGTAAGAAGCAGAGACGCGTTCTCCTGCCTGCTGTTCTTTGGGTCCAAAGAGGCCGTGCCTTTCCAGCCCCGGAAAAAGTCGGCCACAGTCCTGCTGTCTATGCCCAGCGAGAAGATATTGTTACCGATATAGTCTGCCAGTTGGGCGCCGTCGCCATCGCCAAAGCTGCCAACCGGGGTTTTAAGAAAATCCATTACATAGAAGTCCTTTGAAAAATGCTCGTATCCTAGCTTTGCCGATACACCGAAGGAGAACCTGCTTTCCCGGTATCTCATGTACTGATACTGTCTGTCGGGCCATCTTTCAAGTGTGTCGAAGCCTTTTGAGAATAGATACTGCCTCATGTCCTCCATTTGAGAAACGTCCCAGGCATTGCACTCGGCAACAGCCCTTCTTGCTTCTTCAAGCGAGTCTATCTGCCCGTTGCCGTTGCCGTGGTTGTCGGCGTACGAAAGATAAAGTTCCAGCTTTTTCGGGGCTTCAGAAATATTTATACTTCCCATCTCCGGACCTCCTTAATTAATGTATTCCCTTATCCCGCCGCAAAGTCCGGGGTTAAGGCGCTCAAGCTCCTGCAGGATATCATCCGCGTCCCTCTCGTACAGCTTCATGAATTCCGCCGCTGTCTCCCTGTCGTCCCCTGCGAATTTATCCAGAAGATACGCCACTGTTTTTGCTTTATTAGAGCCGCAATTAGAGGATACCGGCCTTATCGATGTTATTTTCATTGGTCCGCTCCTTTCTTAGTTCCTTACTGCAGTAAAGGAGCAATTTACCCGCCGTTGGGGGCGGGGAGCAGGGAAGGGGGGAAGAGGGAACGGGGAACGGGGAACAGGGAACAGGGAACGGGCAAATGAGTGATAAAATTGAAGTATGGACTTCATTAAATTCCTTGGCACAGCGGGCGCGAGGATAGCAGTTGCCCGGCAGGCAAGGGCTTCCGGAGGGATATGGCTGCGTCTTGACGGAGTGAACCTTCAGATAGATCCCGGTCCTGGAGCGCTGGTGAAATGCTTTGAGTCCAGGCCGAAACTTGACCCGACCTCGCTTGACGCGATACTTCTTTCGCACAAACATCTTGACCACAGCGGCGACATAAATGCCATGATCGAGGCCATGACGCTGGGAGGTCACGCGAAAAAAGGCGAGATCTTCGTTCCGCGCGATGCCCTTAACGGCGACAGGGTGGTCCACGAGTACAACAGAGTATATTTGGAAAAAGTGAACGTTCTTAAGGAAGGTTCTAAGTATGAGGTCGGAGGTTTGAAGTTCGAGACGCCGGTCAGGCATATACACGGGTGCGAGACCTTCGGCTTCAGGTTCAGGGGAAAGAACTGTTCGGTATCCTATATAACAGATACTGATTATTTCAATAAACTGGCGCTCAAATACAAAGCGGATGTCCTTATAATCTCCGTCCTTACGGAGAACGAGAACAGGTTCGACCACCTTTGTATAAACGAAGCCGGTTCGATAATCGAGCGTATAAGACCGAAAATCGCCATCCTTACGCATTTCGGTATAAAGATGATAGAGGCCGGTCCGGAGAGGATAGCCAGGGACCTTTCCAGAAGGACAGGGGTCCGCATCATCGCCGCGCGGGACGGACTTCGCGTGCCTTTGCGTTGAACTGGTAGATGTAAATAGTATATAATCAAAAAAGTTAATTATGGGCGAGAACATCACAAAGCTGAAGGTCCTGGGAATAATCGCGCTTGTCGCAGCGAGCATAGGCGTGGTCTACAAGCTGCCTATGGTGCAGGGCCTTGATATTCAGGGCGGGACGAGGATAGTCCTTGAGGCGCAGTCAACTCCCGAGCTGAAGGTCAACGACGATTCCATGTCAGGCGTCTCGGCTGTCATCAGGAACAGGATAGACGCGCTTGGAGTGACCGAGCCGACGATACAGAGGAAAGGCGCGAACCAGATAGTAGTGGAGCTCCCCGGGATAAAAGACCCCGAGCACGCCATCAAGGTCATCGGCGAAACGGCGCTTCTTGAGTTCATCGATTCCGAGTGGTCGCCGGGGGACGAAAAAGCGCTTCCGCCATCGAAAGTGGAAGAAGTGTACGGAGCAGGCGCAAGGCTTGACCGGGTCATAGAAAAAGAAGGCGACAGGGTAGTCAGCGATCAGCCGATCATCCTCAAGGGCACGGTGCTGACGGGAGCCGACCTTAAAGGAGCATGGCCGGGCGTTGACGGGTACGGCAACCCGGTGGTGGACATAGAGTTCAATGCCAAGGGCGCGGGCACTTTTGCCAACGCGACCGAAAGGCTTGTAGGCAAGCCGATAGCGATAATGCTCGACAAAAAGATAATATCAGCTCCCACGGTGAGGGAGCCGATCCCCAACGGAAGGGCGCAGATATCCGGCAATTTCAAGATAGAAGAGGTGCAGGACCTCGTTGTTCAGCTGCGCGGAGGCTCTCTTCCGGTACCGGTAAAGCCGCTTGAAACAAAGATCGTCGGCCCAACTCTCGGCAAGGACTCACTTGATAAAAGCAAATTCGCCGGACTGGTGGGCATCGCTTTCATCGTGGTGTTCATGATATCCATATACAGGCTGCCGGGCTTCCTGTCGCTTGTATCGCTGTTCATATATTTCTTCCTGACGCTTGCAGGGTTGACGCTCCTTCGCACGACGCTTACTCTGCCCGGTGTTGCAGGCTTCCTGCTCTCGATAGGCATGGCAGTTGATGCAAATATAATCATCTTTGAAAGGTTCAAAGAAGAGCTGCAGGCAGGCAAGAACCTCAGGGTGGCGGTCGACCTGTCGTTCAAGAGGGCTTTTGCCGCCATTCTCGATTCGAACGTAACAACGCTTATCGCCGCGGCCATGCTTTTCTTTATGGGCACCGGCACCATCAAAGGATTCGCGGTCACGCTCAGCGTCGGCATACTTGCCAGCATGTTCACCGCCATCACAATAACAAAGTTCTTCATGGACCTGCTCATCGACTGGAAGTTGGTCGATTCTGCTGAGTCAAAAATGCTGTACAGAGGATTCCGCAAATGAACATTATCGGCAAATCAAAAGTATGGTTCACTCTGTCGGCAATAATGCTGGCTGTAAGTTTAGCGGGTTTCGGCTATAACCTCATGTTCCGCGGCAGCCTGATGAACTTCGGGATAGATTTTAGCGGAGGCACGATACTCACTCTCAGGTTCGACGAAAAAGCGCAGATCACCTCGAATTTCAGGCAGGTGAGGGAATCGCTTCAGAAATTCAAGTTCAAGGACAGCGTTATCCAGACGATAGGAGAAAATGACATCACGATAAGGACCGAGCCGATAGAGAGCGAAAAAAGGACACTGGTGATACAGGACCTGTCGGCCAAGTTCGGGAATGTTGAGCTGCTGGAGGCCGATACCATCGGGCCGGTCATCGGCAAGGAACTTAGGACCCAGGCTTTCTGGGCTCTTCTTCTGGCGTCATTGGGGATCCTTATCTATGTCACGTTCAGGTTCGAGTTCAGATACGCTCTGGCCGCGCTCCTGGCGCTGCTGCATGACGCATTTATCACGATAGGCATCATAGCTATCCTCTGGAGGTCCGTGGACACTCCGTTCATTGCGGCCATACTTACTATACTGGGTTATTCAATAAACGACACGATAATAATATTTGACAGGATAAGGGAGAATATCCTTCATCCCAAGAAGACAAGGGAACCTTTCGAGCAGACCGTGAACGACAGCATCAACCAGACAATGGCAAGGTCCATAAATACCGTATTGACCGTGCTCTTCATGAACGTCTGCCTGCTCCTGTTCGGCGGCGTGACGCTTAAAGACTTCGCTCTGACGCTCCTCATCGGCTTCACTTTGGGCGCGTATTCCTCAATATTCATCGCAAGCCCGATACTTGTCTACCTGGAGAACAGAGTTGCCGGCCAAAAAAAACGAGGTTCGTGAAACTGAAGGCCACCGCCACACGATAGGCGGGATACTGCTCATCGCGCTCGCGATATATATCCTTTTCTGCTCGGTATCATCTTCAACGTCCACAGGCTGGATGGGGCTTCTGGGCATGTGGGGCGTAAAATGGCTGCTTGAAAAGATAGTCGGCTTCGGCGTGTTCCTCCTTCCTCTTCTCCTTACATTCATGGGCTCCATAATGCTGACCCGGCAGGAACCCAGGTCGCTAAGGATAAGGATGATCGGGTTTGCTCTGTTCTTTCTTACCTTCATCACTACATCGCAAAGGCTGTTCGAGGACTATTATGTTGACACGCCGCAGGTCTTTTTGAAGGGCGGCGGGGGCATGGTGGGATGGCTGTTCGACTATATCTTCATGAGCCTTATCGGACAGATGGGCACTTTTATAATACTTTCTGCGATGCTCCTGATCTCGCTGATCCTCATTTTCAACATCACGTCCGTTGAGGCTTTTATGTCATTCTTCAGCAGGATGGTCCCGGAAAAAGGGCCGGAAAAGATACAGCCGAAAAAGCAGCCGAAAAAAGTGAATATTTCCGTGCCTATCATGGACGGCCTTCCGGATAAGAGCATCGCGGCACAGCTTCCGCTCATAAAGGACATAAAACCTAAAGAAGAGCCGGTCTTTGAAATGCCGGAGCCGAAGATAGAGCAGAAGATAGAGATAAGCCAGAGCGACATATCGCTTGAAATGCCGCAAAAGCCCCAAAAGAAGTACAAAAGGCATACATACAAGCTACCTTCTCTCGAGCTCTTGAACACGCTGACCGAAAAAGAAAAGCAAAAGGCCCTGAAGCTGAGAGAACTTACTCAGCAGAGGAAGAACGACCTTGAAAGAGCCCTGCAGAGCTTTGGAGTGGGGGCCCAGGTCGTTAATATCAGTATCGGCCCTGCGGTCACAAGGTTCGAAGTACAGCCGGACCCGGGCGTTAAAGTAAGCAAGATCGCCAATCTCGCGGATGATATAGCGCTCAATCTTGCTTCAGGCGGTGTCAGGATGGAGGCTCCGGTGTTCGGCAAATCGGTCGTAGGTATTGAGGTCCCGAACCCGACGGTCACCCCCGTACATCTGGGCGAGATCGCAAGGACGGCCGAGTTCACGCAGAACGAATCAAAGCTGTATATCGGCATAGGCAAGGATATCGCAGGCACACCTATATTCGGCGATCTTTCAAAAATGCCGCACATACTGATCGCAGGAACGACGGGTTCCGGTAAGAGCGTGGCCATCAACTCGCTCATAACGAGCATACTTCTGCGCGCAAGGCCTGACGAGGTGAAGTTCATTATGATAGACCCTAAAATGGTCGAGCTCGCGACCTACATGGACATACCGCATCTTATGGCGCCTGTTGTCACCGACCCGAGAAAAGCATCGGCGACGCTGAGGGACTGGGTAATAAAAGAGATGGAGCGCCGCTACAAGGACTTTTTCAACCTGGGGGTCAGGAATATCGAGGCATACAACCGCAAGGCCGAAGCTCTTGAAGGAAAAAAAGACGATGATACGCTAGTCCCGGAGCGCCTGCCGTATATCGTCGTGATCATCGACGAGCTGGCAGACCTCATGATGGTCGCGGCGGCTGAGGTAGAGACCTCGATATGCCGCATTGCACAGCTGGCACGCGCAACGGGCATACATCTTGTGGTCGCTACACAAAGGCCCTCAGTGGACGTTATCACGGGACTGATCAAGGCCAATATCCCGTCAAGGGTATCGTTCGCCGTGGCCACGCAGATAGACTCAAGGGTCATACTTGATATGAGCGGGGCAGAGAAACTTCTCGGAAGGGGCGACATGCTCTATTCGCCTATAGGCGCGATGAAGCCTACCAGGGTACAGGGAGCTTTTGTAAGCGACGATGAGATCGAAAGGATAGTCAGCTTCATAAAAGAGCAGGCATCCCCCGAATACTCCGAAGAGATACTTAACATCAAGGTCAACGGGGATAAGCCCGGCGCGCCCGGCCAGCAGGGAGGACCAGAAAGGGATGAGCTGTTCGCCGAAGCCGCAAAGATCATCATCGAGGGGGGGCAGGCATCCACATCGCATCTGCAAAGAAGGATGAGGATAGGCTACAACAGAGCGGCCAGGCTCATGGATGAGCTTACCGACGCCGGTGTGGTCTCGCAGCCCGAAGGGGAGAACAAGCCAAGAAAGATACTCAAGTCGATGTCCGACCTTGCTTCAATGGGGTATCTTGACGGCGACGGCGGCCCGGACTATCCGAAGTTCTGAACGGGAGCCAATGAAAAAGACCGCTCTTACATTAATATTCCTGATACAATTCGCGGCTTTCGCGGCCGCTTTCCCGTCCACTGTCACAGACGATGACGGCACAAGATACACGATCATCTCAAGGCCCGCGAGGATAGTGTCGACCATGCCGAGCAATACCGAGATACTATTTTCTCTGGGGCTTTCACGAGAGGTAGTGGCCGTGACCGATAAATGCAATTATCCGCCCGCAGCCCTTAAAAAAGCGCGTATCGGCTCTTATCCTCTCAACGCGGAAAAAGTGGTGTCGCTGAATCCCGATCTGGTAGTTATGCTTAAGGACGCACAAAAAGCTGATGTCGAAAGGTTCAAGGAGCTGGGGCTGCCCGTGTTCGTGATCAACCCTCACAACATCGCCGATCTTATCGGGTCGATCGCCAGGCTCGGAAGGGCAACGGGAAAACTTAAAGAAGCCGACGATCTGATAACAAGGATGAAAAGAAAGCTCAATGCCGTTGAAAAAAGAAATAGCGGAAGAACGGCCCCCGTCGTATTCGTTTCGCTTTGGCCGGACAGCCTGATCACGGCCGGACCCGGCACCTTCATATCGGATGCCGTCCGTCTTGCCGGAGGGCGGAACCTCGGGGACAGCGCAAGAACGCCGTATCCGCTGCTTAATCCTGAAGAGCTCGTGGGCCAGGACCCTGACCTTATCATAATCGCCGGAAAGAGCCTTGATGATATCAAGCGCTTCAGGCAGAATAAAAGATGGTCGGGCATCAAAGCGATCAGGGAGAACAGGCTTCTTCTCATCGACAGCGACCTTTTGACAAGGCCCTCTCCCAGGATAGTGGATGCCGTGGACCTTATATCGACTTACATGGACGGGAGGATAAGATGAAAAAGGCCGCAGCGCTTTTCCTTCTCATGCTGCTGCTCCTGATAGCGGCAGCTGCAGCCAGCGGATGCATAGGCGCGATCATGGTGGACCCTTTCAACGGCTCGTATCTTTCAAACGTAATTGTCTGGCAGATACGCATGCCGCGCGTCATAATGGCGGCGATAGCCGGAGCGATGCTCTCGATGTCGGGTGCGCTCCTGCAGTCATCTTTGCGTAACGACCTTTCCGATCCGTACATCCTTGGGGTCAGTTCAGGGGGAGGCGTCGGCGCTGCCGCGGCGATAGTATTCTCTCTTCCGTTCATCTGGGTTTCTTTTTTCGCGTTTGCCGGAGCTCTCCTTACGGTGCTGACCGTCTACAGGATATCCAGGATGGCCTGCTCCTCAAATCCTGCCGTTCTTATACTGGCGGGCGTTGCGGTCTCATCTCTTTTAGGCGCACTGCTGACGATCCTTGCGATATCATCCGACGACCTTTATACGATCTATTTTTGGATACTTGGGACGGTCTCAGGTGCTTCCTGGCATGAGGTCTCTTTCGCATCGTTCATACTTGTCACAGGCACAGTGCTGTCAATGACGCTTTCGCGAAAGCTTAACGCAATGGCCCTTGGTGACGAGGATGCAATGTCGCTCGGGATCGATGCCGTAAAGCTCAGGCTGAACGCGCTCTCGGTCGCGTCGCTTATGTCGGGGACGGTGGTGGCGCTAACCGGAATGATAGGGTTTGTAGGGCTTATGACCCCGCATATGGTCAGGGCCGTTGTGGGCAACAACAATGTGTATGTCATACCGCTTTCGGCCGTGTCAGGGGCTTTGCTCCTTGTTCTGTCGGACCTGGCCGCGCGGATGCTGCTTGCGCCGGCGGACCTTCCTCTGGGCATAATCACTTCATTGCTCGGTGCCCCGTTCTTCATCTGGCTGCTGGTCAAAAGAAAGGCCGGCTGCTGATGGCTTTCCTTGAGGTCTCCAAGGCCCATGCCGGCTATGGCGGCAGGGACATCATCAAAGGCGCCGATATCTCGGCAGAAAGAGGAGAGCTTATCTGTCTTGCCGGACCGAACGGATCGGGCAAAACCACTCTCTTAAAAGTGATATCAGGTCTTCTTCGGCCTGGCAAAGGTTCGGTAAAGATCGGTGTAAATGACATATCGGAGATCGGCCGGGAGCAAACGGCAAGGCTGGTATCTTTTGTCCCGCAGCTGATCCAGCCCGTACCGGGGATCACCGTGCGCGACCTGATCAAGCTTGGACGCACAGCATACAGGAGCGGACCTCTCTCTTCAGATCCAGGCCTGCATAAAGCCGTTTCTCTCGCTTCTGAAAGGACAGGCGTCGCAGGACTTCTGGACAGGGACATATCGCAGATAAGCGGCGGAGAGTTCCAGAGAGCTCTTATCGCCAGGTCCATCGCTCAGGACACAGGAGTGATACTGCTTGACGAGCCGGTAGCCCATCTTGATATCAAATTCCAGAAGGATATCATGGACCTACTGGTATCTCTCACGGACAAGCTTGTGATCGCCACGTTCCACGACCTTTCTCTTGCAGCCAGATACGCCAAACGCGTGGTCCTGATGAAGGACGGCGTTATAGTAAACGACGGCGAGATGGCGGGATTAAAAGGCAGCGGGGTTATTTCAAGCGTCTACGGTGTGGACGAAAGCCTCATCTTCTAAAACAGACAAGGTCCTGCTTGACCACATCCGAAACGATCTCGACCTCATTGTCGCCAAGGTCCCTAACCTGGACAGTGTCCGCATATTGCGAATATTCCGGCAGGAGCTTCCCGAGGATGTTGTCCCCTTTAAGCAGGGCTGTCTCGTTGAAGACAGTGTCCGGCCTTTCCCTGAAGACCGCGGAATAAAAAATATCGGTCTCGACCAGGTCCTGGAAAAAATGCGTCCCGAAAGATATTTCAGGGACCAGATTGGCGGTCTTGAACGACAGCTCTACAAGTACGCTTGCTTTGTTTATCTCCGAGAAATTCACAGGAACACCCATTGAAGGGCTTGTTGTCCCCCATCTTCCCGGACCTATAAGCATTAGAGGGGTCTTTTCCCTGTCGTCTATCATCCTGTTGAGCCTGCCGATAAGTCTGGCGATATCGTACCTTGCCGACGGTTCAAGCTTTACATAATTGGCTGGGTCGACATAGACCATCCTTTTCAGCGAAAGGGAGATGTTGCCGCCCATGAAATTACCCTTTGTTCTTATGATGAGCCTGTCAGAGGGTACGTTCTCGGGTATGTGGACCTTGATCTGCCCTCCTTTCGTCTGCAGCGGCCTGCACTGAAGCAGGTTGATGCTCATCTTGTCCTCGCTCCCGAAGTTGACAGTGAATTCGGTGTCGACAGGATGTCCGTACTGCGATTCAAGGAACTTTAGCATTTTCTGCATGGTGGCGGGGAACCCGGAGCCGGACAGGAAGCGGTCGAAGTTCATTATCCAGTATTTCCTGTCCTTAAGGCCCATTCCTGAAGCGATGCTTTCGGCCTCATGGTCCTCATCGGCGAACTTTTGCACATTGCCTGCGCCTATCTCCGCCAAAAGGTCGTTGAGCTCAACGGTGGAGTGGCAGTTGCACTTGGTGCTCAGTGCGTCGACCTTGTGCTGCGAGAACTTCCGCTCGTCCCTTATGCCGGCCAGAGGCTTGAGGAGCGGCTGGTCAAGCGCCACTATCCTGGGATAATCGTCCTCCACCCTGTTAACGGCGCGTGTTCCCAGGCCGTATACAAGTCGGAGCATGCCTGCCTTCGGGTCCATATCCGGGTTCCATACGAAAGTGTTGTAAGAGATCCCGACGCCCGCGAGGTCAGGAAGGAAGAAACCGTCCCTGTGCGAACCGGAGACCCTCTGCACGAGAAGGGCCATTTGCTCTTCCTGCTGGTCAAGGCCTTTCTGCATCCTGTAGAAGAGAGCGTCCTCGTTCATCGTGCTGGCAAATATCCTGCGTATCGCGTCCTCGAAAGCATGGTACCTTTCGTCGGGATTGCCCTGGTTGACGCAGAAGATGCTCTCATATTTGCCGGCGAAAACATTGCCGAAACTGTCCTCGAGCAGCGAGGAGGACCGGACAATGATAGGGGACTGGCCGAAATACTCTATCAGTTCCTGGAACTGCTCGCGTATCTCGTGCGGGAATTTACCGGACAAAAGCTTTTTCATGAGGTCCCCGGCCGCAGAGAAGTATTTCTCAGGCGTCTTCTGCTCCATGAGCTGCTTCCACCAGCCGTTCTGGACAATGTAGCTGTAGAAAACGTCCGATCCGATATAGAAAGAGTCGTGCTGTTCGAGCTGTTCGGCCCAGTTAACGCTCTTGTCCCTCTGGAGTATCTTCCGGGCAAGGAGCATGCCGACCGCTTTCCCTCCGATATAACCGGTGCCGATCATCTTTGACTTTATCTGCAGCAGGTCCTCGATGCTGAAGTTCTCCCGGGCCAGGGCCAGCATTTTTTCCTCCCTGCCGATCATGATCCTGCAAAGTTGCTCGATCATTTTTGACTTTTCCTCGTCGGAGGCCCTGTCCTCGATCAGCGCCGTTGCCTTGAGGAATATCCTGTCCCAGTAATCAAGGAGCCTTTTGTTGTCTGTCGCGGTCTTTGATATATACGAAAAAAGTTTAGCGGCGTCCGCACTGTTGGTGATGGGGAAGAACTTCTCGCCCTGCATGACATGAGGGAGGAACATGGTGGGGGAATACCTGTTGAACACCTTGAGCGGGTGCACATGTATCCTGTTCTTCACGTTAAAGACATCGAGAAGGAGCTGCGTTGTCTCCCTTATCCTGGCGATGGTCTTGAACGAGTGACTGTTGCGGATAAGGCCGAAATAGGCGATAGTGTCCAGCTCGAAAAGGCGAGGGCAGGTTATCTGAAAAAAGTTGCCAATCATGAGGTCGGTGGCCCAGAATGAGAGAAGGTCGGAAAGGCAGTCAAAGACATAAAAGACGCCTTCGCCTTCTTTGTTGGCGATATTGTGTATCTGCGTGGAGAAGACCTCAAAACCGGCCTCAGGGTCGACCTTGTAGACCGTAACGCCGTCCTTTTCCGACAGGAGCGGAGGATGCGACGCGAACCTGATATACACTATCCTGCGCGACTGCTTTTTCGCGTTATTTACGTACGGAGCGACGAACTGCTCGTAATCGGAGACATTATCCACCTGCCAGACAACGTTATCCCCTATCCTGAGGCCGTGGACTATATCGTCAAGGCCCGCAAGACCGGTTGAGGCCTTCGTCGATGATATGCTCATTTTGAGCATATTATATCACCGTGATAGAATTTAAGCATGAGAGCTAAAAAACTGATATCCTGGAACGTCAACGGCATCAGGGCGTCCCAGAAAAAAGGCCTTATCGAATGGGTGGAGAAGGAGTCGCCCGACGTGCTTTGCCTTCAGGAGACAAAAGCGTCTCCGGAGCAGCTCTCCCCTGAGCTTATCAACATCAAAGGCTACACATCGTATTTTTCATCGGCCGAGAAAAAAGGCTACAGCGGGGTCGCAGTGTACACTAAGGAGCCGGCCGTAAAAGTTAAGACCGGCTTCGGCATAAAGAAGTTCGACAGCGAAGGCCGTATGATCGCGGCAGATCTGGGAAAGTTCGTCCTTCTTAACATCTATTTCCCCAACGGGAAAGCCTCTCCCGAAAGGCTCGCCTACAAGATGGAGTTCTATGAGGAGTTCCTCAAATATGCCGACAGCCTGACAAGGTCAGGCCGGGACCTGGTGGTATGCGGCGATGTGAACACCGCGCACAAGCCGATAGACCTGGCAAGGCCGAAGGAGAACGAGAGCGTATCGGGCTTCCTTCCCGAAGAAAGGGCCTTTCTCGACAAACTCGTTGCACACGGATACTCGGATACACTGCGCATGTTCGACCCGTCTCCCGGGCTCTATACCTGGTGGGACCTTAAGAGCGGCGCCAGGTCAAGGAACGTAGGCTGGAGGATAGATTATTTCTTCGTGAACGACGCCTTCAAGGATAAAGTAAGGTCCGCCTTCATACTCAAGGACGTGCAGGGCTCCGACCATTGTCCGATCGGGATAGTGCTAGAATCATAATATGAGGATAGTAATAACAGGCAATCCCGACTCGGGACAGAGAGAGCTTTTTTCGATACAGACGGGCATAGCTCTTGACGTTATCTCGCAGAAGCCCATGGAAGTGCAAAAGGGCGTCTGCGACGTAAAAGACCCGCGCATCATGAAGCTGTCCGAGATGTACAAGCCCAAAAAGACCACCTACACGAAGATAGAGTACAGCCTGCTCCCCGACTTCAATCTGCAGGGTCCGGCAAAGACACTGGTCCTTAACGAGCTGCGCAATTCGGATGAGATCTGCTGGGTGTGCCGGAGCGAAGAAGCCGATAAGGATGTCGACGCCTTCATTTCGGAGCTGTTCATCAACGACATGATGCTTGTGGAAAAAAGGCTCGAGACTCTTGAAAAGGAACTTAAGAAGAAGCAGGTCGAGTCGAAGGAAAAAGAAAGATCTCTCATACAGCGCTGCAAGCAGGCGATAGACGAGAACAGGATGATCAGGACCCTGGAATTCACTCAGGAAGAGAACGTGCTTATCAGGACGCTGCAGTTCCTGACGGCAAAGCCTATAGTCGTTGTGATCAACTCCGAAGAAGGGCAGGACGCGTCAGCGCTTGCGTCCGGCATAGAAAGCAAGTTCGGGACAGCGGCCATTTCGTTTAACGCAAAGATTGAAGAAGAGATAAGCAGGCTCTCGGACGAGGACAAAAAGACCTTCATGCAGGAGTTCGGCATAGAAGAACCCGCGCTGCAAAAGATGACGCGGGTAGTTTACCGCTCGCTTGGCCTGATATCATTCTTCACCGTAGGCGAGGACGAGGTAAGGGCCTGGCCGATCAGAGCGGGTGCTTCGGCCCAGGAAGCCGGCGGAGCGATCCATTCGGACATAGCCAAGGGCTTTGTAAGGGCGGAGCTGTTCAAGTATGCCGATCTCCTGGAGGCCGGCTCTGAGGCAAAGCTCAAGGATACGGGCAAATACTACCTCAAAGGCCGCGACTATACCATGGAAGACGGCGACATCGCGAGCTTCAGGTTCAACGTTTAGTCCTCAGCCCTAGAACACCTTCCAGCTTATCTTTGAGTACGGCAAAGTGTGCTCCAGCGACTGATAACAAAGATGGGAGCTGCTTGCCGGGTCCTTTCCCAAAAAACCAATGCTGTACACGCGGTCAATGCCCGCTGGCTTTATCAGCTTAAATCCGCCCTGTCCCATAAGATATATCTTCCCTTTGCACGAGTACAGCAGCTGCTTTTTGTCGTTGGCGGCGACAGGAGGGTCGGTCACGAAAGAAGGGTCCTTGACCAGAGCGGATTTTGCCGTCTCGATGCCGGATTCGGACAGATAAAAGACACATTCGCCCAGATAGGCATCACGGCTTTGTTTGAGCCTGGCGACAGAAAGAACGGACATTATCACGATGCCTGACAGCAGGACGAACAAAATGAACAGGCTGGAGGCAAGCACAAACCCACTGCGCGCTCTCATGACCTGCAAAAGGCCTCTACCGTTAACGGTGCCCCTGAAAGCTCCGGAACTATCGTGGTCGTCACCAGCTTTCCCGACAGGAAAAACGAAAGGCCTTTGATCGTATCCTCGTCGGTGATATACATTACCGATGTCCCTTTGGTCCGTTTAAGGCGCCCCAGGCTGAGCTCAAATGAGATCTGATACCCCGGCTGATCAAGGACGAGCTTTGACGGGCCAGAGAGAGGCGATATGCCCGACGATGACCTCACCTCATTCCTTATCAGCCAGCCGGCATGGCCGCACTGGGCTGTGTTGATGCAATAGGATGAAAATGTGCCGCAAAAGGCCGATTGCCTGAGGCAAAGTGTCGAGACCGAAAGAAGGAATACGGCCGATACGGACACAGCTATCATCATTTCTATCAGAGTAAAACCTTTAATCATATCGGGACCTTACCAGGTACAATGGCCGCGCGCCCGATGACGTTACAATAAGCTTTGTGTCGGCATCTATGGCAGATACCGAATATGACGCAGTTGACGACAGGGCGTCGAACGACTGAGACCTTGTGCCCTCAAGGCAGTTGGATGAGGCCCGAGTCTCCCTGTCGTTGCCGGCCGCCTTTTCAACTGCTGTAACAGAAGCTCTCAAGGCTCCGTTATATGACACCGCAAAGACAGTGAACAGTAATATCGCGACCGTCAGCTCTATCAAAGTAAAACCTTTGTTCATTCCATCCTTATCCTTCCGGCAGAGGAAATTACTATCTTCCTTTGTCCGCTGACAGTTATGGTCCCGAACTTTCCGGGCACGGGATATCCGGAAGGGGAGAACTCGATGTTCAGTGCCCCGGTGAGCTTCGCGGGTAAGAATCGCCTTTCAAGGACGACGGGAGGAAGTCCTCCAGAAAAAGAAGCAACACTAAGTGTGTATTTTGCCGGGCCGATGGACAGAACAGTATTGGCTCCACGCATGGCGGCAAGCTGCCGCGCGGCGATGACATCGTTGAAAAGCGTAACTGCAATGTTGCGTGTATTTACCGCTTTCAGATGGAAAGTGTAGGCCTTGACCGGAAAAAGAGAGAACGTCAGGGCTATAGCAAGTACGGTGATGAGCTCGATGAGAGTGAAAGCGTTCTTCATAAGGGGCAATGAGCAATTTAGCCGCCGTTGACCACAGTATTATCGATAAGACGGGTCTTCCCGATGAAGACAGCAAGGGCGATCAAAGTGGGGCCTTTTATTACCGGCTTTTCCGCAAAGGTCTCCGGATCGGATATCGAGATGTAGTCTATACTGGCGGTCTTTTCGGATAATATCGTCCTTTTAACGGCGCCAAGAACGGCGCTTCTTTTTCTTGTGCCTTTCCGCACAAGTTCCCGTGCGACGGCAAGAGATCTTGAAAGGACCAGGGCGGCCTTTCTTTCTTCTTTTGACAAATAAGCGTTCCTTGAGCTCATCGCGAGCCCGTCCTTTTCCCTGAAGACCGGGATGGTCTTTATCTCAACATCCATATTAAGGTCTTTGACCATTCTTCTTATGACCGCCTGCTGCTGAAAATCTTTCAGCCCAAAGACAGCGAAGCGGGGCTTTACGATATTGAAAAACTTTGATACAACAGTCGCCACACCTATAAAATGTCCCGGCCGTGAAGCTCCGCAGAGCTTGTCAGTGATGCCCTTCACTTCAACAAAAGAGTTGAAGCCTTCAGGATATATATCCTTCGCGGAAGGATAGAACAGGATGTCCGTTCCAAGCTTTTTCAGTAAAGCCGAGTCCTTTTTCAGGTTCCGCGGATATTTTTTAAGGTCTTCTTTCGGTCCGAACTGGATAGGGTTCACGAAGATGCTCACGACGACCGTATCGGCATGCTTCCCGGCCTCTTTCACCAGCGCGAGGTGTCCCTCGTGCAGCGCTCCCATTGTCGGGACAAAACCTATCTTTTTGCCTGAAGCGCGCAGGGCCTCTGAGACCGAGGCCATCTTTGCGGGGGACGTTATGGTCTTCATCCGGTCACTCCTCTGTGGAGAAACCGCATTTCTTTGAGCACTCTTTGTGCAATGCGTCCTTGGTGCGTCTTTCCGTAAGGAACGCTCCGCAGGTAGGGCAGCTTTCCTGGATCGGTTTGTTCCAGGTAGCGAACTTGCATTTGGGATAATTGCTGCAGGAGAAGAACACCCTGCCTTTTTTGGACCTCTTCTCGACTATATCTCCTCCGCAGTCCTTTTCGGGGCATTTAACGCCGACCTTTTTGAGAATGGAGACCGTTGTCTTACATTTGGGGTAATTGGTGCAGGCAAGGAAGGTCCCGAACCTGGACCTTTTCACTTCCATCGCCGCGCCGCATTTTGAGCATTTCTCCGTCACTTCGACAGGGGTCTCTCCTCTTTGCGGAAGGTCCTTTGTGTTCCTGCATTTTGGGAAGCCGGTGCAGGCAAGGAACGACCCGTACCTGCTCTGCCTTACTACCATCGGGCTGCCGCACTTTTCGCATTTTTCGTCGGTCTTTTCCTCAAGCTTGACCTTGAGCATCTCGACCGCAGCTTTATCAAGGCTCTGTCCGAAAGGCTCATAGAACTCTTTCAGAGTGTCGGTCCAGACCATTTTGCCTTCCTCGATCTCGTCAAGCTCTTCTTCCATCCTGGCGGTGAACTTGAGGTCGAGCACGGTAGGAAAGTGCTTTACAAGTAGGCCGTTGGTTATGATGCCAAGCTCCGTGGGCTTTAGCGCCTTGCCGAGCCTGACCACATATCCCCTGTCGATTATTGTCGAGATGATGGTAGCGTAAGTGCTGGGTCTTCCGATCCCTTTTTCTTCAAGCTCTTTAACGAGAGAGGCCTCGGTGTAGCGAGGAGGCGGCTCGGTGAAATGCTGGGACGGAGTGAGAGAAGCAAGGTCAAGGTCCTCCCCCTCTTTAAGCTGAGGAAGGTCGGAGGAGTCCTCTTTGCCGTTGTCATCGGTGGATTCCTCGTACAGGGTCAGGAAGCCGTCGAATTTCGTGGTGCTGCCGGTAGCTCTGAAAGTATGGCCGTCGGCCTTGATGTCTACCGAGGTCATATCTATCACGCCCGATTCCATCTGGCTGGCCACAAAACGCTTCCAGATGAGCTCGTAAAGCTTGAACTGCTCGGGTGTCAGGCTTTCTTTGATGCTTTCAGGAGTCCTGTGGGCCGATGTCGGCCTGATGGCCTCGTGCGCGTCCTGGGCTCCCTTTTTCTTTTTGTATACTCTCGGCGATTGGGGGAGATACTTTTCGGAATAGGTCTCTTTGATGAATTTGCGGACCTCATCTATGGCGACATCGGCTATTCTTGTCGAGTCTGTCCTCATGTAGGTTATCAAGCCGACATGGCCCTCTCCCTTTAAGTTCAGGCCTTCATAAAGTTTTTGAGCTATGTTCATGGTCTTTCTGGCGGCATAACCCAGCTTTCTTGAAGCATCCTGCTGCAGCGTGCTCGTAATAAAAGGAGGATATGGGTTCTTTTTCTGTTCTTTTTTCCTTACCTCGGAAACGCTGAAATTCTTGCCTTCGAGAGCTTTAAGTATGGCATCTGCTTCGTCCTTGTTCTTAATATTGACCTGTTCTTCGCCTTTTAAAAGGAGGAGGGCCTTGAACGGTCCGTTGCCTTCTTTTTTATTCAAAAGGGCCGTTATCTTCCAGAATTCCTGAGGGACGAACCTCTGGACGAGCATTTCGCGCTCGCAGATAAGCCTTACGGCAACTGACTGCACGCGTCCCGCGCTAAGGCCTTTTTGGACCTTTTTCCACAGGAGGGGACTGAGCTTATATCCCACAAGACGGTCAAGTATCCTTCTGGCCTGCTGGGCATTTACCCGGTTAATGTCGATATCCCTCGGGTTCCTTATAGCTTCAAGCACGGCTTCTTTGGTGATCTCGTTGAACTCTATCCTTTTGATCTTCACCTTCGGGGACATAAGGGCGGAAAGATGCCAGGCAATTGCCTCTCCTTCACGGTCAGGGTCAGGGGCCAGAAGGAGCAGCCCGGCTGATTCGGCAGTGCTCTTAAGGTCTTTTATGGACTTTTCCTTGCCTTTTATGATCATGTATTGGGGCGCGAAGTCCTTTTCAACATCAACGCCCAGTGATTTTGTCGGCAGGTCCCTTATATGGCCTCCGCTTGCTTTGACCGAGTATCCCGTTCCCAGGAACTTTTCAAGTGTCTTTGCTTTTGCCGGCGACTCGACTATTACTAGTGTTTTGCTCAATTTGACCTCATTTTATAAAATATTAACAATACTTTAAGAATATACAGTATAGATACGGCCGTGTCAACTTGTGAAGAAAGGTCTACAACAGGGAATTCGCGGCTTTTTCGGCCTGGAACATGCAATTTCTGAGCTCTTTTTCATTTGTGTCCGCCGGAACGCCCTTGCCTACATAAAGGACCACCTTTGAGAAGGGAAGGGGTATAAAGTACCTGTCCCACCTGAACGGAGCGGTAAGCTTATGCGACGCGGCAACTCCTACCGGATATATCTTCTCCCCGCTTTTTCCGGCAATATAGAAGATGCCGGGTTTAATGCTGTAGCGCGGCCCTGAGGGGCCGTCGACGGCGATACCGAGGCTGTATCCTTCTTCCAGCGTCCTCATCATCTCAAGGACCGAAAGCGCCGCTTTTTTAGGCTCATTGCCGAAAGGGACCCGGATTATCCTGTTGTCAAAATCCTTTACTGCATTGGTGAATATCTCCCCTTTTGGTCCGTCCGCTATCACAATGGCCATTTTCTTGATAGGGTTGGCCTCGAATATGGGGAAGTTGCTTCCGTGCCAAAAAGCAAAAACGCCTTTTTCCGGGAGCGGACCGTCGGAACCTACCTGTATCCTGTATGTCCTTCCGAAAAAGAAATGGAGCGCCCTGATCAGCTGGGAAGCGAGAAAGACCTTCATTTGTTCCTTCCGAAGAACGAGGCTATCTTGCCTCCGGGAAGCCTTATGACGCTCGGCCTTCCGTGAGGACAGGTGGAAGGGCTGGTCGTTGAGAAAAGGTCCCTTACAAGAGCGTTGATCTCTACCGTAGAAAGAGGGTCCCCGGCCTTTATGGCTCCGTGGCAGGCTGCCAATTTTCGCAGTTTGTCCTTTGCCTCTTCGCTCGCGCCGGACGGCACCGGGCCGGAAATTTCGGAAGCTATATCCGCGATCAGCTCTTTCATGGCTATGGCCTTTATATCCGCGGGGATGGCCTTTATCCTGACGGAATCCTTGCCGAAGGGCTCGATGTCAAAGCCGACAGAGGACAGAAGCCCAAGGTTGGAGGACATTGAACGGAATTCCTGGGGAGTGAGCTCCAAAACTTCCGGGATAAGCATCGTTTGCATTGAGCCGGATGAAGATGAAGCTTTTAGTTTTTCATAAAGAATGCGTTCATGAGCGGCATGCTGGTCTATCAGGACCAGGTCCGGTCCGTCGAGACAGACGATGTAAGTGTTGTCCAGCTGGGCAACAGGGAAGACGGGAAGCACTTTTTCTTCGGTCACTGCAACGGATGAGGGTATTTCCGGTCTTTTGAAGTTCTCGATAAGGACCTGCTCGGCCTGTTGCGTCCAGCGGCTTTCTTTAGCTGATATCGGGTCATAGACAAGGACAGGTGCTGCACAATCGGCCAGGCTGTCCTTTACGCTTTCCCTAAGCGCTTCTCCTATCATCGACGGATTAAGGAACTTTATCTCTTTTTTCTGGGGATGCACGTTCACGTCGATCTGCCTGGGGTCGGCATCGATAAAGATGACGGCCGCAGGGTGCCTGTCCTTAGGTATCATATTGTCAAAAGCGGATTCGAGCACCTTTGACAGCATGAAATTCCTTACCAGCCTTCCGTTCACGAAGAAGACCTGATACTCCCTGTTGTGCTTTGTCTCTCCCGGCTTGCTGACGAACCCGGCTATCCCTTTTCCTTTGACGCCGACAAGGTTCTTGACGAAGGCGTTGCCGTAAACGCATGCGACCGCGTCCCTGAGCGAACCGTTGCCCGAAGTGGAGAGCAGCTCTTTTCCGTTAGCCGTGAGCTTGAACGAAACGTCGGGCCTGGCAAGAGCTGCCTTGGCGATGACATCCTCGATATGCGAAAGTTCGGTCCCGTCGGACTTTAGGAACTTGAGACGTGCTGGAGTATTGAAAAATATGTCCTTAACGATGACGGTAGTGCCTCTTGGAAGGGAAAGTTCTTCGGCAGAGACTAGCTTTCCGCCTTCCACTATGAGCTTTGTTCCCAGTTCTCCGTCGCTTGTGAGCAGCTCGACCAGGGATACCGAAGCGATAGACGGGAGCGCTTCACCCCTGAAACCGAGCGTGCTGATGTTGAAAAGGTCGTCGGCTTTCCTGATCTTGGATGTTGCATGACGCTCAAGGCAGAGCTTTGCGTCGGAAGGGGACATGCCGTGCCCGTTATCAGTGATCCTTATGAGGCTTTTGCCGCCGTTATGTATCTCGGCTTCAATAACAGTTGCTCCGGCGTCGAGGCTGTTCTCCACAAGCTCTTTTACTATTGAGGCAGGTCTTTCGACCACCTCGCCCGCGGCGATCTTTGAGGCAAGTATGTCATCAAGTACTATTATCCTGTTGCTCATGGTATGGGGTAATTTTAGCACGCAGCAGGTAGCCGGTTGCCGGTAGCCAGCCGGCCGGTAGCCTGGAGCCCCCGGCCACCGGAGCCCGGCCACTGGCCACCGGCTGTACAAGATCCACAAAGATGAAATCACCGCAAAAAAATACCGATATATTATTATCATGGGAAATCCGGGCAAAGTAACATTAAGGCAATTTACCAGGTCTTACTACGATCAGCACTATTCTGACGGATTAAGGCTTAGGCGGACCACTAACCTGCCTGTATTTGCCGAAACGATGCGCCAGGAGGCAATAGCTTTCGGGGTTAGGCCGATATCTCTTGCACGTCCGGAGATGATCCAGGAAGGCCTGGCCAAGTTCTATAGATGGAATGCCTGTACTTCAGGGGCCTGGCGCTCAAGCATTCCTCTGTCAGAGAGCGTTATGCACAATATCCTGAACGGGTCTATTCTTAAGGGCAGTGTTCTTCCCTGCCACCTCAACAATATACCATACAGCATTTTCGGGGAGGAGATAAGGGAAAGCATTACAAAGAACGTGGACAGGATACTCAAAGGGGACTCCAGTCCATGGCCGCTAACGGCATTCTATGTAACCGGACCGGTCAAGGACCTGTACATAGGGGAAGTCGGCGGAGGTCAGCCGTATAATTTCTACGGGGACAGGAAAAAGATAGTGTTTGCCGGGCTTGACCTGAAAGAGGGCGAGAACGTGTTCTTCATCCCTTACGCCGATGTGCTCGGGCTTTCGTTCTCAGTTGTGAGAGAGAACGCCGAGATACTTACAAAATACCGTTTAGAACTTAAAGAAGAGAACACATATTCAAGGCATGACCAGGATTTTGACAGCTCTTTGAACGAGCTTTTCCTCAGGAACAACCACGGCTTTTACGGGAAACGCATCCGGTCCTTCTTTAGTGAGATCGAGAACTATATCGCCTCGCCAAGGACGGCAGGGATAATACCTACAATGAAATTCTTTCTGAACGGGCCAAAGGACCATTTCGAATTCATCGTTCCCAACCCGTCATCCGATCAAAAAGAAAGAAGGCTTATCCCTTACGCCAGCGTGACACTCGGGCCGCTATCCATGCGGAACCATGTTAAATATGTTTTTAGCGTCCATCCCGGCGACAACCCTGACAGTCCGGGACAGCAGACGATGTGGATAGATGTCTACCCTCAGCATGTGGAAGGCAGGAAACGCAGTTTTTTCTACCAGCCGGAAGATATGATGTTCGTCAGGCCGAAAATAACAGGGGCAGGTAGCCAGTAGCCGGGGGCCAGGAAGATAAGTGCAATTGTTATTGGAAATATTCGATATATATGTACAGGGGGGTGCTAAAGATGGGAAGGGCGATGACAAGGGCATTCAAAAAAGCGTTCTTCGCAATTAACGAAGCGCACCGGCTCTGCGTAAAGTTCCATCCCGCGCACCTTCAGAACTTCATAGGCAATATAGACCTTGCCCAGTCCGGTTCCGTCATCATGTCGGTCATTTTCTTCATGAAGAACCTCTCGGATCACACAATAGCCTCCTAAGAAGCACGCAGATAGTCGCTCGCGGATCGTTTAAAAATATAGGAGGAATAGTGTCATGTTAAACATAAGTCAGGTAGGAAAGTTCGATAGTTGGATAGTTGGGAAGTTGGATGGTTGGAAAGTTGGAAAGTTTGATGTTAGGAGAGGGGAGGAGCCGAAAAAGGCTCAAGATGCTGCAAGGCCGGAGGCATTGGCCAAAGAGCCCACGCCGGCCGCTGATTTCATCCCAAAGAGCGAGATGCATATACCGTTCGACCTGGAGTTCTTCCCCGGCAGATCGTTTGGGTTCAGCAGAGGTTATCCGAGCTATGAGGCGTATTCGGTCTCTCTAGATGTTGTCAGAGGCGGATATATGATGATCGTGACGTCACAGCCCAAAGCGGGAGCCACCTATACTTATTATCTCAATATCAATAAGGGGATAGCCGAGAAGAAAATGAGAGCATGGAGCGCCTCCGGTGAGACCCTTCTTGATTACGCTGCACTCCCAAACAAAAAGACCTTGTGCGGTGCTGTGAACACAACCGAGCTGTTGTACGAAATGCGTGATGCCGCCCAAAGGGTACGCAATGAAGGCTATTCCGAGATGACCGGAGTCATCAAGTATCTTGATCATCTTATTAACGGCATTGCCGCGGACGAGTTCCCGGGGATAGCATTCATCCCGCGTGAAGAGCTGTCGAACGGAGATCTTAACGACAGGTTCCTCGGATATTTAGGCGACAGCTATCTGCCGTTCTTTCCGGGAGCAAAATTCGAGACAAGAGTTTCTAATGGCGGCAAGAACAACGAGTATTCCGCTAAAGTCTATTTTGACAATGTCAAAGGCAGGTTTGTCGTGCAAACACACGACCATTACTATGAATCGAACTCGAACGGAGTAGGGAACTGGGATTATATTTTGGATCTTAAGGACCTGACCATAGACTATAGCGCATCTGGAAGGATCTGGTCCAAGAGCGATACCATCCCGTTGGTCTCGTGCAAATGGCCTGGGGCGTTGAGAAAAATGCTGGAGCACTGCAACTATGCCATCCCTAATGCTGTCCCGGAGTTCAGAACTGTCGTCGAGTATCTCACATATATCCAGAGGTTCAAGGTCTGCGATGTTACCGAGGCCAAAGGACTTGATGCTCCGGCGACATTCGAGCTAAACCAGAACTACCCGAACCCGTTCAATCCGTCGACGACGATAAGTTTCTCTCTGCCGAAAGCCGGAGATGCAAGGATAGAGATCTCCAATGCTTTGGGACAAGTCGTGAAAACATTTGAGCTTTCCGGGCTGAAGCCTGCAACCCATCAAGTGACCTGGGACGCTGTAGGACAGCCTAGCGGAGTGTATTTTTACACGCTAAAGGCCGGGGAGTTCAGTCAGACAAGGCAGATGGTGTTGATGAAGTAGCAGCTCGCAATTCGCAGCTCGCAGTTCGTTCCGGAAATGTTCGGACGAGCTGCGAGCGACGAGCTGCTGTCCTAATACGATCCCCTCAACAGCTTCTCAAATCCCGGGAACGAGGTCTCGATACATTCGGTGTCGTTGATGATGACGGCATCGTCGGCAGCCAGGCCTGCGATAGCAAGCGACATGGCGATGCGGTGATCTCCGTGGCTTTCTACCTTTCCGCCCTTAAACCTATTGACCGGCTTAATTATCATCCCGTCGTCTGTCGGCTTTATCTTCATCCCGAGCTTTGAATATTCTTCGGCAACGACAGCGATCCTGTCGCTTTCCTTTACCTTAAGTTCCCTGGCATCCTTTATAACAGTTTCGCCATCGGCAAAGGAGGCGGCAACGGCGATGACCGGAATTTCATCAATAAGTCTCGGTATCAGGTCCCCGGATATTTCACAGCCTTTTAGATCAGATGACCTGACCGTAATATCCGCCCTCCGCTCTCCGCATTCAGTCCTTTCATTCTCGACCGTAATATCCGCGCCCATCTTTTTCAGAACCTCAATGATCCCTGTCCTTGAAGGATTTATCCCTACATTGGCCAACTTCAAGGCGCTGTCAGGGACGATGCAGGCGGCGACCATGAAAAAAGCGGCTGAAGAGATGTCCCCGGGAACATCAATGTCCCTGCCGGGGAAGGACAGGACCTTGCCAACCGTCACCCTGTTACCGTCCTGCCTGAAAGGTATCCCGAAATGGCGGAACATGTTCTCGGTGTGGTCGCGGCTCCTGCTCGGCTCGCATACCGCGGTCTCTCCCGAGGCATAAAGCCCTGCCAGCATAAGACAGGATTTGACCTGAGCGGAGGCGACAGGCATGTCCCAGGATATCCCTTGAAGACTGCCGCCGATGATCTCGAGAGGAGCGAACTTGCCGCCGTCCCTTCCGTGTATCTTTGCTCCCATCAGGCGAAGCGGCTCAACAACGCGGAGCATCGGCCTTCTCTTTATGGATTCGTCCCCGGTCACCGTAGCGTCAAATCCCTGTCCTGCCAGTATCCCGAGCATGAGCCTGATCGTAGTACCGGAGTTTCCCACATAAAGGATATCTTTCGGCTGTTTTAATCCGTAGAGGCCTTTTCCTTCTATCCTGTATGTCCCTGACGCATCGCCCTCGATCTTTACACCCATCGCTTTGAAGCATTCGACAGTGCGAAGGCAGTCCTCAGAAAGAAGAAGTCCGGAGACCGAGCAGTTCCCGGCAGAAAGCGACGAGAGCATCACGGCGCGGTGCGAAACGGATTTATCGCCGGGAACGCTTATCGTGCCTTTCAGGCCGTCGGCAGGCTCAATCCTGATCTGCATACATACCTGACCTTAGGCGTTTTGCCCTTTCGGCCTCGGCCGATATCTTCTTTTCATCGCCTTCCCTTACGAGCGATTCAAGGCGTTCCAGGCTGACCTTGAACTCAGATAGCATTTTGAGCACTGCCTGTTTGTTAGTTGTGAACATGTCTGTTGCCATCTCTACGGAACCCGCGGCTATACGTGTGGTATCCCTGAAGCCTGAGGACGCCAGCTCGAGCATCTTTGCCTTGTCGCCTTTGGTGTCGTTGAGCGCGTTCACCAGAGCGATCGCTACAGCCAGGGGCATGTGTGATATCGCGGCAACGGCCTCGTCGTGGGCTGCCGGGTCCATCACTGAGAGCCTTACGTCCAGCTTATTCAGGAATTCTTTCAGTTTTCCGAGGGCCTCTTTGTCGGTCCTTTCGGTAGGCGTGAGGATGTAGTTGGCTCCTTCGAGAAGGAACTTGGTAGCCGCGGTTATTCCCGTCCTCTCGCTTCCCGCCATAGGATGCCCGCCGATGAAATGGATGTTCTCGGGAAGGCTCCGTTCGATCTCCGAAACGATATGCGCTTTTGACGAGCCCACATCGGTAATGACGCAGCCGTCCTTCAGTGTCGGAGCAATGGTCTTTACCATCGGGATTATTGTAGATATCGGCGTCGTGATGAATACAAGGTCGGCCTGTCTGCAGGCCTCGATCGGGTCGGTATCGAATTCGTCAAGAGCTTCTTTTTCTTTGGCCTCTTTAAGATGGTTGACGCTGCGGCTGACGCCGGTGACCTTTGCAAGGTCCTTGTTCTTGACAGCCATCCCCAGCGACCCGCCGATAAGTCCCATGCCGATAATCGTTATGTTCTTCACGCGTTCCCCCCTTTACCAGGGTGCTTTATCAATGAATTTTGCAATTAACGTGTGGCCTTTGTCAAATGACAGGGCCGCCGCTGCTGCGGTCTTTTCGGAAAAGCCTTTCGCGCCGGACGCTTTGATGCCCGTTCCCATGGCGGCAAAAGGAACGGCTCCCCTTGCATGCGTCTTGATAGAAAGCGGAGTAAAATGGTCGGCCGTGACCAGTATCCTGAAGTCCTTGAGTTTTTCCGCACCTTTAAGAACAGTGCCTACGGTAAGAGCGTCAAAGTCCTCTATTGCTTTTATTTTTCCTTTAATGTCCCCGTTATGTCCCGCTTCATCAGGGGCCTCGACGTGAATGAACACGAAATCCTTCACTCTCAGTGACTTGAGCGCGTATTCGGCCTTCCCCTTGAAATTGGTGTCGAGATAGCCGGTTGCGCCAGGGACATTTATCACATCAAGCCCTGCGTAGACGCCGATGCCTTTGATAAGGTCCACGGCGGTTATCACGGAGCCAGTGAGCCCGAACTTTTCCTGATACTTCGGCATTGAAGGCCTGGAGCCCTGTCCCCACAGCCAGGCGGAGGTCACGGTCTTCTTTCCTTCAGCCGCGCGTTTTTTGTTCACGGGGCTCTTTTCAAGTACGCCGAGAGACCATTCCATGATCTCTTTAAGAAGTTCAGCCCCCTGACCCTTTGGCTGGTACTTGTCGGCCTTTCTTCCTGTTATGTCGTGAGGCGCGCTGCACTGGCACCGTCTCGGGCCGTTCTTAATAACGCACAGATGCCTGTAGCTTACTCCCGCGTGGAACTTGACGTTCTTGAACGGGTTCTTTGAATTAAGCTCCGCGATAATTTTCCTGGCTTCAGGTGTTGTGATGTGCCCGGCGCTGTAATCATCCATCAGCCCGTCCTTCAGAGTGACCAGATTACATCTGAAGGCCACGTCCTCGTCGTTGAGCTCGACGCCCATGCTGGCCGCCTCAAGCGGGCCTCTTCCGTGATAGTACTTAATGGGGTTGTATCCGAACAAGGCAAGATTGGCAACGTCAGATCCCGGTTTCATGGAGTCAGGCACGAAGTTCGCAAGGCCAAGGGCCCCGTTCTTTGCGATGGCATCCATGTTGGGAGTATTGGCCGCTTCTATCGCGGTCCTGCCTCCCAGCTCCGGAAGCGGAGTGTCGGGCATGCCGTCGCCTACCAGGATGATATACTTCATTTTTTCTTCACTGCCGCCGCTTCTTTTGAGGCAGGCCTTATCGAATCGAATACGTTGCTCTTGCCGTCGAAATGTTCCCTGAGCTTATTGAGCTGCAGAGGGTCCTTATAGATCATGTCTATGTTCATCGAAACGTTAGAAAAATCAAAAGGCATTGCATCGAATATAGGCTTCATGGTGGCGATGGACTTTGATTCTTTTACCGAGGCCCTCATTTCGGGTGTGAGAGGGATCATGAACAGCATCTGGAGTATGAGCCAGATGATGAGCAAGGCCTTTATCAGTCCGAGCAGCCCGCCTCCCAGCACGTTAAAGGGCCAAAGGATGCCGTGCCCGAGTATTTTGTGGCAGAACTCCCCGGCAACGGCCACGAGCATGAAAGTGGCGAGCCAGATCGCCAGGAACCCGAGCGCGAAAAGTATGTTCTCGGGCAGGGCGACGTATCCGGCTATCAGTCTGGCCGCGTCGCCGTAGAAAACAAATGACAGATATATCGCAAGCGCGAGAGCGACGATATCAAATACCGACCTTATGAGACCCCTCAGAAAGCCGCGGGCCACTATAACCGTAAGTATTACTGAAAATAAAATATCTACCCAGTTCATAAGACAATTTTACCTTATTTGGCAAAGGAGAAGAAGATGGGAGTTTGATAGATGGGAAGTTGGTTAGTTGGTTAGTTGGGAAGTTGGTTGGAAAGATGGATAGTTGGATAGTTTGAAAGTTAGAGAGTTTGAAAGTTAGAGAGTTGGAAAGTTGGAGAGTTAGTGAGTTGGAAAGAGGGGCTAGGACTTGCTTTTGGATGAAAGCTGTTTTTTCAGGGAGACAAGCTTCTTTCTTAAGTACGGGTACTTAAGCGCAAGTATCTGGGCTGCTAGTATGGCCGCGTTCTTTGCCCCGTCTACCGCTACCGTGGCTACGGGTATGCCGGGAGGCATCTGTACTATGGAATAAAGGCTGTCCATCCCGCCAAGGGCCTGGGTCGAGATGGGGATGCCGATAACGGGAAGCGTTGTGTACGATGCGATGACCCCCGGAAGATGGGCCGCCATTCCCGCTCCGGCTATAATCAGGTCGTATTTCTTGTCCGCTGTCTTTGCCAGCGACATGACCTTTTGAGGCGTTCTGTGGGCGGAGGCGACTATCAGGTCTTTCTTTATGCCGAAACTGTCAAGCAGTGCAAGCCCTGCCTCTATCTTTGGCAGGTCGCTGTTGCTGCCTACGACCACGGCTATGAAAGGTTTCTTTGAAGACATACTAGAATACTAGTTGAGGCTCAGTCCCTTGTCAAATCCCCAAGCAGAGATGCGGCGGCCGCGTTCAACGGGTCAATTGCCAGTTCTTCTCGCAGATAAGCCGCGGCCTCAGGCCTGCTCTTGCGCGACAGAGCGCAGAGCGCGAGATAATAATTCGTCTTTTTTAGATATGGAGCAAGCTCCCTTGCCTTGAGAAGGGATGTTTCTGCTTGAGCGATATCCCCTGACGAATAGTATGCCGCACCGAGAGCGCTGTAGGTCCTTGCATAGTCCGGGTTTATTTCCAGTTCCCTGTTCAGCTCCGCAATGGCTTCCTGTGTGCGACCCTCTCCCATAAGCACCACACCAAGAGCGTGGCGCGCTGTTCTTGTGTCCGGGTCTACAGAGAGAGCTTTCAGGTAAAGTTGTTTTGCCTGAGACGGCATTCCTTCGAAATAGTACATTGTGCCGAGGTTAAGGTGTGTCTTTGCGTATGAAGGCGAGGACGCGGCGGCCGTTCTCCAGAATATGTATCCTCCGGAGAAAACTTTTGTGTACGAAAGGTTGAGAAAGAAAAGCAGCAGGATCACAGCTGCGCATAAAGCCCCGGCCGCGGGCCTTGAAAGGTCCCTGTCCTTTACTATCCCAAGCTCCCCGGCTAACAAGAGCAGCCCGAAGAACGGCAGGTACATCCTGTATTCAAGTATTTCCCTGCTCGTAAATCCCGGCAGGAGGAACGCAAGGGTCCAGACAACCGCAAGAACGGCTGTCCTTTTATCGGCTGTCCGTGACGAAAAGAACAAAACAGCCAGGATGAAAATAGCGGCAAGACCCGGCAGTAAGCTTGAATCGGCAAGCACAGGAACGGGGGAGAGCCCCAGCGGGATGACAGCTTTCCCGATATGCACGAGTACGGCCGGCAGGTTAGGGATGAATGTGCCTGAAATGAATCCGGGCAGCTGCTCTATACCGATGCCTCCAGTGCTCGAAAAGGCCTTAAGGCCCGCCCAGGCCCCCACGGCAGCGGACCAGAGAGCGAACAAGAAAATATTGCGGCCTTTTTTGAACATCCAAACGTACAGGACAGCGACAGGGAAAAGCATGGCCGCGCTTTCTTTGGCGAGCATGGCAAGGAAAAGCGCCGCGGCAGATACAGCAGCATCAGACGGCTTTTTCCCCTCAAGGTATCTCATGAAGAAAAGCATCGAGGCAAGTACGAACAGGCAAAGCAGCGAATCGTTCCTGCCTGGGATCCAGGAGACCGCCATCGAGAGCGCCGGATGCACGGCAAATATGCCCGCGAGAAAAAGGGCCTGCGGGTCCTTACTGCCGAAACGTCTTAAGAGACCGAGCACAAGGAGCGAGCAGATAACATGAAAGAGAAGGTTGGAGGCGTGATATGCAGCCAGAGAACCTTTTCCGGCGAAAGTGTCGATGAAGAAGCTTACGTTCATGAGAGGCCGGTAGTATACGGCATCGGACGTGCCCATGAAAACGTTCGTGGTGAACGCCGAAGGCAGGTTCGATATATCACTCAGAAAATGCCCGTTGTCCAGAATGAATATGTTGTCGTCAAAGTAGGTCAGTCCGAAGGTCAGCGTGGCAGCATAGACAGCGACGGCAAGGAAGGCTGTCCAGAAAAACGGTCTGAAACCTCCTGTGAAGACCGGTCCTTTCATATCAGTTCCCGGGGATGCTGCATCTGTCGAGCAACGTCCTTGCCGGCTCGTAACCGGGATCTATCGAGAGAGCTTTGTTAAAGGCCGCTTTGGCCTGCTCCAGATCCCCTGACAGAAGATAGTAATGGCCGAGCCCCGTATAAGCCCTGACAGAGAAGGGATCCGCGCTTATCTCTTTCAGGAAATTCTCTTTAGCAGCTTGTCTCATGCCAAGCTTGAGCTGTATCTCTCCCAGACCGCTGAACAGAGGCGGCCGCTTCGCGTAGCTGAGCGCCTTTTCCCAAAGTTTGGCCGCTTCGGCATATCTGCTCTCGTTGATATAGTGGCACGAAAGGTTCTCTAACGCAGGTACGAAGGCCGGGTTGTTATCAAGCTCCTCTGCGTAGAGCTCTGCAGCTCTGGCGGTCTCGCCCCTGCTCAGGTAGAGGTTCCCAAGGCTGTTATATATGCCGGGTTCGTTGGGGTTGATGTCGTATGCTCTCATATATTCTTTTTCGGCAAGATCTATCTTTCCCGACCTGTAGTAGATAACCCCAAGGTTCCTGCGCACCTTAGCAAAATCAGGCGATGTCCTTGACGCGCTCTCCCAGAAGGCTATGGGGGACGAGAAGGCCCGGCTGTGCACGAGATTGACCGGGATGAAAAGGAGAAGAATAGCTGCAAGGACAGCGGTCAGCCGTTTTCTTGACGCACCGGAAACGAGATCGGTCTGCGAAAGCAGTATGAATATCCCCGGGATCGCAGTGTAAAGCCTGTGCTCAAGTATCTCATTGCTGTATATCGCCGGAAGCAGGAACACCACGGACCATACGGCGCCGAAGGCGACCATCCGGTTATCCTTGTTTTTCGAAAGCAGAAGCAGAACGGTCAGGACCATGAGACAGATCCATCCTGCCGTGAGAGAGCTGTTGCGCAGAAGGGGCATTACGCTGAGGTTGTACGGCACGAATATCTTTCCCAGATAGAGCAGCAGTCCCGGGATATTCGAAAGCATGAACCTTGCCACCTCAAAGTATGAGATATCGCTTGCCTGCCACAGCATCGCCTGCCTTAAAAAGAACCAGGCGGGAAGTACCATCGCCCATACTGCAAGGTACGGCTTCCAGATATTTGCTCCGTCCCTGTTAAGCGCGATGTAGGCCGCGGTCATCACTACGACGGCAATGGCCGTCTCCTTTGTCAACAAAGCCAGAAAAAGCAGAACGGCATAAGCCGCCAAGGACAGCATCTTTCCGCTCTTCCTGTGGTCAAGAAAGAAGATGAAGGCCGAGAAAGCGAATATGGCAAGAAGAGAGTCGTTCCTGCCGGGTATCCAGGCCACCGCCTGGGATAGTACCGGATGGACGGCAAAGACCGCCGTAAAGAAGAACGCCCTCGTCCTGTCCATGCCGAACCGTGACAGCAGCACGAGCAGCAGGCATGACGAGATGATATGAAAGACGATGTTCGAAAAATGATAGACAGCCGGCCTGAAAGAGCCTGCCATCGTATCGGCCCAAAGAGTAAGGTTAAGAACCGGACGGTAGTACGGGGTGGAGCTTATCCCGAAGTAGACATTGTCGGAGAATATCCTGGCTATCCCGGCAGGAGAGCCCAGGGTCAGCCTGTTATCGAGAATTAAAGTATTGTCGTCCGAATAAGTGAAAGAGAACAGGAGCGTCTGCGCGTAGACCGCCATACACAGCAGAGATATTGCCAGCATCATTTTTTTCAAATAAGGCCCTCCGTTCCCGGCTATTTCGGTCCGTCTTTGGCGGGCCGCACAAGGCCCGAGCCGGAGAACATCAGCATTATACCTATAATCGGCAGGTAGTTGCGGTGCTCAAGAATGAACTCCGTCACAAGGACCGGCAGGAGGAACAGGACGAACCAAACTGCCCCGAAGATCACCATCTTCCTGTCCCGGATGCCGGCAAGCGCAAGCACCGAGATCATCACAGAGAGCGCGACCAGCCCGTAAAGAAGGGTGCTGGTCCTTGTGAGCGGCATTACTGTAAGATTGAGCGGAAAGAAAATTTTACCGAGATAAACGAGCAGTGCCGGCAGGTTCGCGTTGACCGAGGCCAGCATCTGCGACGGCAGATAGGGTATCGCGCTGCTGAACGCCGACTGCCTTGCAAATATCCATATCAGGAACGCTCCCGCCCACGGCAGCAGCACGGTAGCTCTGCTCCTGTCCCATTTGCCGAACAGCAGCGAATATAAGGGACAGATCACCAGAAGTATGGCGGCAGTTTCTTTGGTGAAAAGGGCAAGCAGCAGGAAAACGGTATGCAGCAGCAGGGAGCGGCCTTTTCCAGATGCGGTCCAATCCATAAAGGAGAGAAAAGACAAGATCACGAACAGCCCGAGAAGGCTGTCGTTCCGTCCGGGCACCCATGATACCGCCTGCGAAAGCGCCGGATGCACCGAGAATACCGATGTGAAGAAGAACGAAAGTCCGAAAGGAAGCCCGAAACCCAGGAGCAGATAGTACAGTGCGACGGCGGCCATCGCATGTATGATGATATTCGTTACATGGTAAGGGACAGGAGAGGTGCCCCCCAGATGCGCGTCTATCATGAGGGACAGGTTCATGACCGGCCTGTAGTAGACCTGCTGATAAGGCTTCATGAAAACGTCGGTTGCGAAAAGCCGCGGAATGCTGCCCGCGTCGCGCAGGACATGATTATTGTCCAGAACTATGACGTCGTCATCGAGATAGGAGAACCCGAAGAACGCGCTCTGCCAGTAAACGGCGAGAACTATCGCCGCGACGGCTATCGGTGCAAGTTGCTTCAGTCTATTTATTGATGAAAGGGTCAAGGGCCTGCAGCAGTTCCGGTGCCGGTGTGCCGCCCCTTCTTACGAACTCGTCAAGGAAGGCCTTGGAGTTCTTGTAATCCTGAAGCTGGAAAGCGGCAACTGAAAGGTTCTGGTAGACATCGGTATAGTTGGGGTCTATCGCTATCCTCTTGAGCCAGGAATTTGCGGCATCCTGCCAGCGCCCTTTTCTCGCGTAGACCACGCCGAGGTTATCAAGAGCTGGGGCGAAGTTAGGGTTGTTCTCGAGCTCTTTCACGAAATGCTTTTCGGCATCATCGAGCTTGCCCTCTTCCATGAGCTTGAAGCCGATGGCGTTGTGCCCTCCGGGGCCTACCATGGCGTTATCGTAAATGTTGGAGAACTTTATCACTCCGAAAAGAAGTATTATTCCCAGCCCTATGGCCCAGGCATACGGTTTCCACCCTTCAAGGAAGATGTTCTCGAGCTTTTTCATGAGTTCCGTGTTGTTCGTTCCAGTCATAATTGCCTCCTTCGATATCGTGTATTCTTCGACGAAAAATATTATAGCATGTGTTCAGGACATGTTAAAATTACCGCAAATGAGAAAAGTTTATCTCCTTGGCCACCCCGTAGCGCACAGCGTTTCACCGCAAATGCACAACGCCGCATACAGAATGCTGGGGCTTGATATGGAGTATGGCCTTATTGATGTGGAGCAGCAGGACCTCGAAGGAACCGTAGCCCGTCTGAAAAAAGAGGGGGCGGCCGGTTTTAACGTCACTGTCCCGCACAAAGAGGCTGTCATGGCCTATCTTGACGTCATCGACGCGACGGCCGCTTTGATCGGTGCGGTCAATACTGTAAGGAACGAGGGAGGGAAGCTAATAGGCTTCAATACCGACTGGACGGGGTTCTTTGACGACATCAGGGCCCGGTACGGCAAGAAGGACCTGAAGTCCAAAAAGACCGTCCTTCTCGGTGCTGGCGGCGCCGCAAAGGCAGTGGCTTTCGCTCTGAAAGAGCTTGGGGCCGAGAGCTCCGTTTACGATACTGACAATAAGAAGGCAAAGGACCTTTCGTCCGCCTACCCGGGCATGGCGCTGATCTCCGGCAGTGAAGAGCTGTACAAGGCTGTGGCAGAATGCGAGATACTGGTGAACACCACTCCCGTCGGCATGCACCCGAACATTGCCTCAAGTCCCGTGCCTGCAGATCTGCTCAACAGTAAAATGTTCGTTTACGACCTTGTGTATAACCCCCCGGTCACAAAGCTCCTTGGCGACGCAAACGCCAAAGGCGCTAGGGGATGCAACGGACTGGGCATGCTGGTGATGCAGGGGGCCGCGGCCTTCAAGCTTTTCACCGGGAAAGAAGCCCCTCTGGACGTTATGTTCGCAGCGGCGGGAAAATTGCTTGACCTGCCTCATGGACCAGGAAACGATAAACTTCCACAAAGACAATAAAGAGCAGCTCAGGATATACAAGTTCCCCCTGTTCACCAAAAAAGCTTTCGACAGGATAGTATCAAAAAAAGGCTCCGGGTTCGTTACCTCTCTCGTAGTTGATTCCTGCGCGAAAAGAGGCTGCCGCTTCATGGGCCTGAAAGGGGAGTCGGGCTATGTATACTGCTACCTCGGCGTCGAAAAAAAAGCCTGAGACCGCGTCGCCCGCGGTGGCCGAGCTCCTGAACGGTCTTATCGAAAAAGCAGCGGGCAATGACGTGAGCGACATACACATCGAGCCGGCCGAATCTTTTATCCGCGTCAGGTTCCGCAGGGACGGGGCATTGTCGGAAGCCATGAAAATAAACCGCAGCGCCTACCAGGCGCTGACCAACAGGATCAAGGTGCTTGTCGGATTGGATATAGGCGAGTCGCGGCTGCCCCAGGACGGGAAGGCGCATCTGCGTACCGGCGGCGCAGAGCTGGATATCAGGGTGTCGACAATGCCGTCGGTCTTCGGCGAGAAATCCGTTATCAGGATACTCCGGGCGGAGAGCGTGAAGGTCAGACTGGAGGACCTCGGGATGGGAAGCGGAGAGCTTGATGACTACAGGCGCGCGATCTCGCGGCCTCAGGGCCTTATACTTATCACGGGTCCGACCGGCTCGGGAAAGACGACGACCCTGTATGCTTCGCTCAACGAGATCAACTTTGACGACAGGAACATCATGACGATAGAGGACCCCGTTGAATACCAGCTGCCGGGAATAACACAGGTACAGGTGAACATGAAATCGGGGCTCACTTTCTCAAAAGGGCTTCGCTCGATGCTGCGGCAGGACCCGGACGTGCTGATGGTGGGGGAGATACGGGACGCGGAGACGGCAAGGATAGCCGTACAGGCATCACTTACCGGACATCTGGTCTTTTCCACCCTGCACACAAGGTCCGCGGCCGGCGCCGTTGAAAGGCTCGTCGATATGGGGATAGAGCGCTATCTTGTCGCGTCGTCCCTGCTTTGTCTTGTCGCGCAGCGGCTTTATAAGGAAAAAGGCGAAACGCCGGGCAGAAAAGGGCTTTTCGAGTTCATCCATGTCAACGAAAGTATCAGGGACCTTATAGCTTCCGGAGCAGGCAGGCATCAGATCGGGTCCGCTTCCGGTTCAAGGACGCTGCAGGAAAAAGGTAAGGAACTTGTCAAAGAAGGAAAGATGTCCGAAGAAGAGCTGATGAAGCGGATACTTGAGGACTAGGCCCCGCCGCCCCCTCCGCCGCCTCCCCCTGACGCGCCGCCTCCGCCTGAGGTCCCTCCGCCGGAAGACCCTCCGGAGGACTGGCCTCCGGACATGTCCCCGTGGAAAACGAGGCCCGTCATCTTGAAGGATCTGTCGTCTTTGATAAGGCCGAGTGCCATTTCTTTTGTGATGTCATAGAGCTTTAGCAGGGCCATATCAAGGCTCCTGTCATAATGCTTGGGACAGGTATAGCAAAGATGGCAGATGATGTCGGGAGTTTGGCACTGCTTATGCTTGAAGTATATGCATTGTTTTTCATGAGGCACATTGTCCACTCGGTTGTGCTTCATGTCATGCCTGGCGGCGGCATGCGTTTCTCCGATATGCTGTGTTGCCTCGATCTCCATATCAATTGATTATCGGCGATAATCTGAGAAATTTCAACGAGCATTGTATAATGTATATCCAAATGGGCATATTCAAGGTCATATACATAAATATACTGCTTCTGGCGGTATTTATCCTGTCGTTCATCGGCGGAGTGCTGTCAGCGGCGATTCTTTCCCTGTTCGCCAGGGATAAAAGAAAGGTCTTTCACGATATCTCAAAGGTATGGGCTACCGTCCTTCTGAGGACAGCCGGGGTCAAAGTCACGGTAACAGGGCTGGAAAAGCTCAATCTTGACGGCCCCAAGGTAGTGATAGCCAACCATCAGGGCAATTTTGACATACCGATACTTCTTTCCGTGCTTCCTCTGCACGCAAGGTTCCTTGCCAAGAAAGAGCTCTTTTCTATACCTCTAATGAGCTGGTACATGAGGTCGCGCGGCGACATCAGGATAGACCGGCGCGGAGGAAAGAGCGCCGCCCAGCTGATGAACGACGTGACCAAAGCCGTAAAAGAAGGCGATACCGTGCTCATCTTCCCTGAGGGAACAAGATCAAGGGACGGGAGTGTCGGGGCTTTCAAGCGCGGCAGCGTCGTTCTTGCTATGGGCAGCGGCGCCAAGATAGTGCCTGTGGCGATATCCGGAAGCTACAATATACAGCCCAGAGGCTCTCTTTTCATAAACCCCTGCGATGTGAAAGTGACGGTAGGCGCCCCCGTAACAGTGTCGTACGACATGGAGGACTACGAGCAGTCCATCAGGATCTCAGAAGAGCTCAGGGCAAATATCGTCTCTTTGATGGGAAAATAGGCCGGTGATATAATGGTTAAATACAGCAAAACGGTCACCGAGAACAGGAAGGCGCGTTTTGACTATCACATCCTGGAGACATACGAAGCGGGCATCGCGCTCCGCGGCAACGAGGTCAAATCACTGAGGATAGGGAGGGCCAATCTCCGTGACAGCTACGCCAGGCCTGACAAAGGGGAGCTCTGGCTCTACGGGATGCATATAAGCCCGTACGGATACGAGAGGCTTGAAACGGTGAACGCGACAAGGCCGAGAAAGCTTCTTTTAAAAAAGGGTGAAATCAAGAAACTTATCGGCCGATGTTCAGAGAGAGGACTTTCGCTGATACCGTTGAAGGTCTACTTCAAGGGCAACTACGCGAAGGTAGAGATAGCAGCGGCAAAAGGAAAGAAGGCTTTCAGCAAGAAAGAAAGCATCAAGGAAAAAGACCTTGACCGGGACATGGAGAGGGAGTTAAATTACAGGCGATGATGCACAATATCGAAAAGATACCGTCAAGCAGCGGCCACTTCCACAAGAAGAGGCACGAAAAGGACGCCCAGAAAAAGACGGGCGCAGATGTAGCCATGACGATAAAGGACTTCATAAGGCAGGAGTATCCGCAGATGCCCGAGACGCACGCGATGAAGCTGGCGATACTTCTGACCAAAGAGCAGATCAAAGGAAATATCGGCTGATCCAAGGAGGACAAAGATAATGGTACATATCCACGGTTCCGTCCCGCCGCCAAGCATCCCCCCGCAGTCTCAGAACAAGAAAGCGGACGGGTCCGACGCGCAGCGGCCTGCCCCCCAGGTGACGGGTTCCGTCGGCAAGAACGTTTTTCAGCTTGACTCCGCGGGCATCGCGGTCAGGATGGCAGCGCTGGCCATGGACGCGAAGGAAAAGGAGCTTTCCTTTGACGAGATAGTCGAGAAGGTGATCAAGGAGACCGGCCTTGCCGATGTGCAGGCCGCTTTTGAAGAAGCGAACCGCAAGATGCAAAAGGACATCGAGGACGAGCTGGAAAAGATCAAGAGCAACAAAGAGCTCATGGAGGAGGCGCAGTCGTGGGAAGAGCTTGCCGACCTTCTTGAGAACAAGATGACGCCGGAGCAGATCCACAGCTTTATGGGGATGTTAGAGGCTGAAGTAAAGAATATTAAGGGCAGTAATTAGGGAACAAGCTCCCTGCCTGGCGGCAGGCAGGCAAATTACTAATCCCAAATAACAAACAAATCACAATATCCAAATTCCAAAACAAAAAGGTTTGGGATTTGGTACTTGGGATTTGGGATTTGCCCCGAGCGAGGGGCGAAGTCCCGAGTCGAGGGGCTGTAAGGGCTTCGACGGGAAGGAGGATGCCGGAGGTGCAAGCCGAGGTGCCGTTCACCTCGTTAATCAAGCGGCAAAAATAAGTGCAAAATCACTTAACGAATTAGTTGCCAGGGTTGATTGGGCTTTCCTTAACCTGAAAGCTCCCGTCGCAGTGGCAGCTTAATAACTTCTCAATAATCTGAAGTTACGCCTGCCGGGGATGACGGTCTTTCCGGGAACAGGTGTCATAAGACCGGATATATCGGGGCCCGCTCCTCCGGGGCAACGATGAAAATAACAGCGGGGATAGCAGGATCGGTGGCCCGGGCCTTGGCTTTACCTTTCCCGCGAAATTTAAGTAGAGGCCTAAGCTTGTAGGTCTTTCGGTTTAAGCCTTTTCGGACGCGGGTTCGACTCCCGCCAGCTCCACCATGAAGTATTTGCTCGCTACGCTCGCAAAACTTCATGGCTGGACCTTGGTTACTTTCAACACGCAAGCCTACTCGGGGAAATACCAATGCAAGCAAATTACTTCATGGCTGGACCTTGGTTACTTTCAACACGCAAGCCTACTCGAGGAAATACCAATGCAAGCAAATTACTTCATGGCTGGACCTTGGTTACTTCCAATAAGACGGCCATGAACTGACTTGTCTAGTTCATGGCAAATTACTTCATGGCTGGACCTTGGTTACTTTCAACACGCAAGCCTACTCGAGGAAATACCAATGCAAGCAAATTACTTCATGGTCCTCATTTGGCAGATCGTCCTTCGCGCGCACTTAGAATCTTCTCATTTTATTCACTAACGGCAAGTCAAGAAGCATCTGTTACTTGGCCAGCCGTGAAGTTTTACGAGCCCACGAACTTGCCGAAGGCAGTTGGGGGCGGACTAGCGAGTAAATACTTCACGGCGGGTAAATTGCTCTGCAAGCACCATGTTCTATGTTTATGTTCTCTTTAGTGAAAAAGACGGCAAGTTCTATATTGGATATACTTCAAATCTGCCTAGACGGATGAGACAGCACCGCGAAGGGGAGGTGCCCTCAACAAAATGTCGACGGCCGTTAAGGCTGATATTCTACGAAGCATATCTTGACCAAAAGGATGCGCTAAGAAGAGAAGATTATTTTAAAGCTACAGCCGGCAAAAGAGCGATCAGAATAATGTTGAAAGAGTACTTAAAGAAGATACCTGCTCCCCATAGTATAATTCCCCTATGAAACTTTTCTGCAGATTATTCGTTCTAGCTTTCCTGCTCGTTTCCATTTTTGCTAACTGCCAACTGCTAGCTGCCGACACCCTTTCCTACAACTTCCGCCAGATAAACGACCATATATACGCGGGAGGGCATCCTTTAGGCCCTTACGGGTTCAACAAGAGCGACAAAGAGGTGCTTGCTTTCTTCGGAACTCTCAAGTCAAAAGGCGTTATGACCATTATTGACCTTGAGAACACGAAAAGGATACAGGACAGGTACTCGCGACTCATAGATGAGGCTGGGCTGAAACGCGTGCATGTTCCCATGAACAGCGCGAAGGTCCCTACACTTAAAGAATGGGAAATGATGAAGGAAGTAATGAAAGAACCCGTTTATGTACACTGTAAGTGGGGTGCGGACAGGACGGGAGCTGTCATTGCCAGGTATATGGTGGACCGGGAAGGCCTGGAACCTGTCGATGCATGGAAAGGCGTGATCACCGGAGGAACGTATGCCGGTCCGCGCGGAGGGATGAAGATCGGCTCTCACTACCGTAACCTTGCGTTGTTCATCTGTCCCGATGCGAGAGAGTATAATGAGTTTTCAGGATACTTTAAATAAAGGGCGGCATGTGTTCCGTAAGAAAAAGGAGGAATAATGAACATGAACGAAGTTGATAAGGATATCGAGGCGCTTGCCAATTTCAGGGGGTTCTTCAACGGCCTGATCATCGCGATAGGGGCGGTCATCTGGATATTGTCCGTTATGGCTGAGGATGTGTATCTTGGCGAGTATCTTATGGGACTTCAGCTTCCGGCATGGGCGGCTTCATGGCTTGTGCCTTTCATAATGTTCCTGATACCAGTTCTGGGAATATTCGTTCCGGTGATCATATTGCTTGTAAGGGCAGGCAAGATCGGCGGAATTAATATCAACAGGGTCCCTGCGTTCAAGCTGCTGATAGATATTGTGGTCCTGGCCTCAACGGTCGTCCTGCTTGTGTCCCCGCTTTTCCTCGGGATATTCGTAATGACCGTGCTCAGCCGCACTTCTCAGATAATCATTCTCGCGGGCGCATTGCTTATTACCATGATACTGATACTGCGTTCGGCCGGCATCCTTAGGTGGTCCAGGCATTATTTCAGGAGCCTTGTCTGCAGGAAGTGATCGTTCTGTGCGTGTTTTTGTAGCTGTCAAAGCTGACCAACAACTGACAGACAGAATTAATGCGGTACGTAAGCATATAGCTCTTCCGGTACGATGGGTGCCGGATGAAAACCTTCACATAACACTCGTTCCGCCCAAAGAAATGAGCAAATACGCTGTTAAAGTACTGCTGAAGCAGCTTTGTGCGGTAAAGTTCCAAAAGTTCGGCATCAGTTTTAACAAAATATCTTTCGGGCCCGACAAAAAAGCTCCTCGGCTAATATGGGTAAGCGGTAAAGCGCCCGGGAATTTAATTCAACTCAAAGATTCAATATTGTCCGCGATAGGCGAACAAGCGGAGGCAAGGGAGTTCATAATGCACCTGACCCTTGCCCGGTTCCGCGAAGAAGCTTTTAAAGAATTTCCCCAAAAAGAATTTTCCATGGATGTCGACTGGAAAATGGAAGTGAGGGAATTCAGTGTGATCCAGTCGGAGCTTTTCCAGGAAGGGGCAAGATATACTGTGCTTGGACGATCCCCCGTCTAAAAACCGAGGACCTCTCGCAAGGCAAGCGCCATTGCCATTGCGTCAAGATGTACGGTTTCTGAAGGTGTTTCGAAATTTATCGTTATGTCGACATTGTCGCCTCTGCTCTTCACAAGATAATTTACGATATCGAGGATGCCGATACCTTCTTTTGTTGAGATAGTACTGTGGAAAGGTCTGTGCATGTCAAGCCATCGTACTTTTGTCATGCTAGGGACGGCGACATGCAGGTATTTAAAGTTCTCCGGCTGCCCGGACAGGATCTCGGCCACATATCCTGTCGGGTCTTTATATCCCAGATTGTTCGCGCTTATCAGAAGATGTGCCGCATCGAGCAGAAGGCCGTATCCTGTCACCAAGCGAACATCTCTAATAAGACCCGGATCCGTAACATGCTCATATGCCGACCGGCGTACTCCGTCAATAATATCCGTCTGGTAATCAAGGGTCTCAAAAAGCAGCTGCCCGTGATAGCCCGCCCCTTTCAGATTATCCTGTAGCGCTGCAAGCCCTCGCACTGCTCTGGACATAACTGTTTCCCGACCAAGGGGCGCGCTCTTGGGCATGCTGTGCTTGTCTGCCGGGTGCTTTTCGAGCTCAAGAGCGGAATAGCCGAGGTGGACGGATATGGTCTCGAACTGTTTCCCTTTGACGAACCGGAAGAACCTGCTGTCGCTGTCGGCAAAGTAATTCAGGGTGCGGCCGTCCATGAGATTTGCATGTGTCATTACGTCTTTGTCGTCGAACAGCATGGTCAAATGTACCGAGGTCTGCACGTCAGGCAAATAATTAAGGTCTGACACCTTCTCGTTTTCAAGCAGGTTCCAGTTACATACCTCTCTGCGTAATATTCTTTTATCCCCGTGGAAAAGACCGTTGAACCTTTCTGTAGCTGCAGCGATCTTTCTGTGCTCGGGCCTGGTCAGGTCATTCCGGAGGTCCCTCGTGAAAGAGAACCTGATATTGCCGCGGATAAAATTGTCCATGAAGTCACCGCCCAATTGCCTGACAGAGCGCAGGTTCCGCAGGTCCATTGATATTTTTTTGCCGGTAAAGCTTCCCATGCTACATATATATCCGTTGAGCGCTCACCTGATTTCATGTGTTTGTTATAATTAGCCCATGAAAATACGGCCTTTCATCTCTAACAAAAAGGTCCTGTCGAGGATAAGAACGCTTGCCAAGAATATCTCGGACGACCATAAGGGGAAACAGGTCGCGGCGGTGTGCGTTCTTAAAGGTGCCGTTGTCTTTTTCTGCGAGCTGATGAAGAGGGTAAAAGTGCCTTACTCTATCGATCTTGTAGGATTATCAAGCTACGGCAGCAAGAAGATCTCTTCGCGCAGACCGAAGCTTACCGGAAAACTGAACGCGAAAGTAAAGGGAAAGCATGTTCTGATCGTCGAGGACATAATCGATACGGGGCACAGCATCGACTTCCTGAAAAAAGCGTTCAAGAAAAAAGGCGCCTTGTCCGTTAAGGTTGCGGCTCTTCTTGATAAACCGTCACGCAGAAAGCTGAGCGTAAAAGGGGACTATGTCGGGTTCCGCATTCCCGACAAGTTCGTCGTGGGATTCGGTATGGACCTTGCCGAGAAATTCCGTCACCTGCCGTTCATAGGGGAGGTCAAATGAGAGCAGATATACTTATAAAGAACGCTACAATACTCCCTATGGACGATGCAATGAGCACCCTTTACGGTTCATGCATCGCAATAAAGGACAGGAAAATAATCGATGTCGGAAAGTGCGAAGGGACCGAGGCGGCTAAAGTGATCGACTGCACCGGAAAGGTCTGTGTCCCGGGACTTGTGAATTCCCATACGCATGCAGCGATGTCCCTTCTTCGCGGAGTTGCCGACGACCTTCCTCTTGATGTCTGGCTGACAAAGAACATATTTCCGCTCGAGGCAAAATATGTTGACCGCGAGTTCGTCAGGCTTGGTGTCGAGCTTGCAGCTGCCGAAATGATCAGGTCGGGGACCACCATGTTCCTCGACATGTACTACTATGCCGAAGAAGCCGCTCAGGTAGTCGAGAAGGCCGGCATCAAAGGCGTGTTCGCCGAGGCGCTTGTGGATTTCCCCACACCGAACGAAAAGTCGGTGAGCGGGTGCCTGTCGTACAACGAGAGGTTCATCGGCAAGTGGAACGGCAGCCTCAATATCTATCCCTGCATGGTCCCCCATACCATATACACTTGCTCGCCGGATCTCCTGAAAGAGGTAAAAAAGATATCCGGCAAGTATGACCTGCCTCTGCACATACACCTTTCGGAGACCAAAAAGGAAGTTGAAGACTGCCTTTCAAAAACGGGGATGACGCCCGTGAACTATCTCAAGTCGCTGGGATTTCTCGGGCCAAAGACCTCGTTCGCGCATTATGTGCATCCACGGAAAGGCGAGTACGAAGTGCTCAGGGAGTTCGGCATAAGCGTAGTCCATTGTCCCGAATCTAACATGAAACTCGCATCCGGTATCGCTCCTGTCAGTGAGATGATAAAGGAAGGCATCAATGTCTGCATCGGGACCGACGGGCCCGCTTCGAACAATAACCTGGATATTTTGGAGGAGATCTCGACCTGCGCGAAAATGCAGAAAGTCCTCACCGGCGACCCTACGGCGGTAGACGCAAGGACCGCTTTGCGCATGGCAACTATAAACGGGGCCAAGGCTTTCGGGCTCGACGCCATCACCGGCTCTATAGAAAAAGACAAGCTCGCCGATATCTGCATCATAGACCTCAACAAGCCGCACCTGACGCCGGTATACGACCATTTTTCGCACCTGGTCTACTGTGCCGGAGGCTCCGACGTCGATACGGTGATCAGCAACGGCATTGTTATAATGGAGAACGGAAAACTTCTCACCATTGACGAGGAAGAGATAATGGACAAAGCAAGATATTTTTCAGAGAGGATAAAGGATGGCAAATAAAGCGGATATCGGGATCATTGGCGGTTCCGGACTTGAAGAGCATTTCTTTTCCGGCAAGGCGGAAAAACTGTCGCTCAAGACACCGTTCGGCCAGGTCAAAGCGGTAGTCGGGAATATTTCGGGCAAGAAAGCTGTCTTCATATCGCGGCACGGTGCAGGGCATCTCATCCCTCCTCATATGGTCAACTACAGGGCCAATGTATTTACCATGGCGTCTTTTGACGTTGAAGCGGTGATCGCCACGGCGGCTGTCGGCTCTCTAAAAAAGAGCATCAGCCCCGGCTCCTATGTCGTGATGGACGACCTTATCGATATGACAAAGGGCAGGATAAGCTCTTTCTTTGACAAGGGACAGGTGATACATACCGATATGTCGGCTCCTTACGATAAGCCGCTTAGCTTACTCCTGTCCTCGTCAGTAAAAAAAGTGACCGGGAAACGGCCGCAAAGAGCGGTCTATGTTGCGGTCGAAGGGCCAAGGTTCGAGACAAGAGCGGAGATCAAGATGTTCTCAATGCTTGGAGGGGACGTGGTCGGCATGACCGGCGTTCCGGAAGCGGTGCTGGCCGCGGAGCTGGGGTTGCCTTACGCAAGCCTCGGACTGGTCACGAACCTGGGCTGCGGGCTTTCAACAATGCTGGTGTCTGCGGAAGAGGTGGCATCAATGATGGGCCGCGAGAAAAAAAATATCGTCACCATTATCACATCAGCGGTCAAAGCCCTTGAACTATAGCTACGAAGAAAAGTGCAACGGGTTCTTCTCTCCCCGGTACAAAAAGTTCGGGTTCGATCAGAGAACTCTCAGCTGGGGTTCCAAGGAGTCGCAGGAGATACGTTTCGTCGAACTTCTCAGGATATGCGTTCTGCTCAAGCTTGAAGCCCCGATAAAGCTCCTTGATATGGGCTGCGGGCTCGGGCATCTCTACAAGTTCATCAAGGACAGGGGTTTCATGGACAGATGGGGGATCGAATATACCGGGTCCGATATCAATCAGGACCTTCTTTCGGAGGCAAAGAGCAGGATGCCGCAGGCGGAATTCCTTTTAAAGAGCGAGGATGTCTACCGTAGAAATTTCGACATTACTGTCTGTTCCGGGGTGTTCAATCTTAAGTTCTCGGAGGATTTTGACATTCACGGCTATTATCTTGAGGAGCTCCGGAAGCTCTTTGACATATCCGCCAAAGGGGTCGCGGTCAACTTCCAGTCAAAGGAAGGACTTAAGATGATACCTTTCTGGACCGCAAGAGAAGAAAAGAAGAAGTTCTACTTTTTCGACAGGGATGAAGTGGTGAATAACCTCAGCAAGATAACCCCGCATGTTTCCGTCTCAGAAGGCTATCTGCCGCACGATTTTACGGTCTATCTGTTGAAGGATGGTGCCGGTCTCTGAGCAGAGAACGATGAGACCGAGGCGTCCCCGTTGTCCCAGACAGATTCGTTAAGATGGATCCCGAAACCCATGCCTGAAAGCATCTCTTTGTCAGTCATACGGAAAAATTCGCATACGTCCGTCCTGTTGCCGTTAACAATGATGCTCCACCTGTTGTGTCCGGTTATCTTCATCGCCTCGTCGGCTTTTGTTTCGGGGATATTTGGCAGGTGCCTGACAGAAGAGTATCTGTTGACAAAGCCGCCCATTACGAACCTGTCGATATACTGCGAGCCGCTGTTCATGAGCGCCCTCACGGCGTCCCTGTTCCTTACGGAGTAGATCTCAGGCCAGCAGCCGATATTTACCAGGGCGGTGATCTGCGGTCCGGCGCCTGTCATTAATCTGCTCTCCGGGTCGGTGATATCGCCGACATTCAAGCTTAGTTTGTGCTCCCCGATAGTGCCGGCCTCGAAGTTCAGCCTGAAATTCTCCCGGCTACCGTTAACGAGCAACGGGTCGATGTCGTTCAGGATGAACCTGTCTGCCCCGATCTTTGCGGCGAACAGCGACGGGACGGCATCACCGCATCCCGCCTCAAGTACTGTCCTTCCTGTCCAGTCAAGGCCGGCCATCTGTGACATCAGCGCCATTGAATAGATGAACATCCCTCCCATGTTCTGGGAGAACAGCTTGTGAAGATCGTTGACCAGGATAGTGTCGGGAAGGATATCTTTCTTCAGCGCCGGGTCGAGCCCGGAAAATACCGAGCTGTCCATTATGTTCATGCCGCCGAGGTCGACCAGCAGCGTTTTTCTTATTCCGCCGGAATATTTCTCTATACCGTATCTGGTGATGCCGTAGGAGACATCGCCTCTTCTGATGTTCTCATTGGCAAAACGGCCTATGTCCCGAAGGCCGGCCCTTTCCGCTATGGCCGCGGAACGGACCGAAGGAGACCGTCCTAAAATGTTAGATGCTGCGCTCCCCATCAGTTATTTATCGTAAGAAACGCGAAGTGATTTCATTTTTTGACAATAATATATGAGCGTTGTAAACTTGAAATCAAAATGATCGACCTTCCTTCGGGCGTTATCGAAATTTCTTCACGGCTGCGAAAGAACGGCTTTAAGTCTTACTTGGTCGGGGGCAGCGTGAGGGACCTTATCATGGGCAAAAAGGCCTCGGACTGGGACATCGCCACCGATGCCGTTCCCGAAAAAGTGATCTCACTTTTTGATAAAGTCGTCCCCACGGGGATAGATTTCGGTACGGTCTCGGTAATGACCGGTGAAGGGCTTGTAGAGGTAACGACTTACAGGAAGGACGGCAGGTATATCGACGGCAGAAGGCCTGAAAAGGTAGAGTTCTCAAAAGATATCCTGGAGGACCTTTCGCGCAGGGACTTTACCATGAACGCTATCGCTCTGGACCCTGTTACTAGCGAGTTCGTTGATCCATATGACGGCAGGGCTGATATCGAAAAAAAGATCATCCGGACCGTCGGGTCTCCGCTAGAGCGTTTCAGCGAGGACGGCCTGCGCCCTATGAGGGCATGCAGGTTCGCCGCCACGCTGGGCTTTGAGATCGAGAAGGATACGCTTGATGCTATCGGCAGAACGCTTGATATCTTCAAAAAGGTGTCCGTCGAAAGGATACACGATGAGCTGGTCAAGATGCTGAAGGCTGACAAGCCTTCCGTAGGCTTTGAGCTCATGAGAAGGACCGGCATGCTTCAGATAATAATGCCGGAACTCCTGGCTGGGCTGGGCGTGGAACAGCCGAAAGAATACCACAAGTACGACGTTTATTACCACAACATATATGCCTGCGACAGGGCGCCCAGGGACAATATCAACGTGAGGCTGGCCGCTCTCCTTCACGACGTAGCAAAGCCCGAATGCAAAAAGGACGACACGTTTTACGGACATGACGGAAGGGGCTGCGAGACCGCGGAGAGCATATTGCGAAGACTGAAGTTCGGCAACGCGACTATCGAGGCCGTCTGCAACCTTATCAAGAACCACATGTTCAATTACACCGATGAGTGGACTGCACCCGCAGTAAGACGCTTCATGAAGCGTGTCGGAGTGCCGAATATCGGGGACCTCTTCTCTCTCAGAAGGGCAGACAACGCGGCAATGGAGCGCGAAGTGGACCACGCTTATCTCGGGCAGCTTCAGCAGAGGATCGACGGAGTGATAGCAGAGGATAACGCTCTTGACGTGTCCGACCTTGAGGTGGACGGGGACGAGCTCATGGAAGCTCTTGGCATAAGCCCCGGCCGGGAGGTCGGCTCAATACTTGGCGCGCTCCTGGAAAAAGTGCTTGACGACCCGTCGCTCAACGAAAAGGAAAAACTGATCGCACTTGCCAGGTCCCTGAAAAAGGGGGCCGTCGGATGAGAAAATGGTTATTTATTCTGGCCGTGCTCGCCGGACTGACTGCAAGCCAGGTATCCGCGCAGAACATGATCGATGCCGCAGGCGACAGAAGCGACAGCGCCGATGTCATTACTCTGCGCTTTGACGCTCCGGTCGAGTACAACACTTTCGAACTTAAGAAACCGCGCAGGGTAGTGTTTGATTTTCCGGGAGCTGTCCTTTCTTTCACCGGCAGACAGCTCGAGATCGACAGCTCAAGGATATCAACGGTCAGATGGGCGCAGAACACAACAAATCCAGATAACGTAAGGGTCGTTGCAGACCTTAAAGATGATTCCGAACAGGAATTCTCGGCAAAGAAAGCGGACGGCGGCAAGACGGTCATCCTCACTTTCAAGAGCAAGGACGTGCCCGTTGAGATAGTGAACGAGGCAAAGCCTGCGGAAGGGCATCAGCAGGAAGAGGTGTCGACGACCGAGGCTCTGCCTTTCTCCAAGGAGATATCGCCGGCGGGAAAGTTAAGATTCCCCAGGCTGCCTGATGTTGCCGGTCTTTCCGTGGTCCTGGCGGGAAAAAAATTCCCGCTGGGGAAGAAGCCGCTCTTTGACGGGACATCGCTCATGGTCCCTGCCAAGGAATTCTTTGAGCATTGCGGGTTCACGACCCTGTACGAAAAAAAGACAAAGACCTTCCGGGCATACCTGGGCCAGGACATAGAGGCCATCGTGATGTACAACTCGAAAGAGATCATAATCAACGGGGTAAAAAGGCCGCTCCAGCATCTGTCGAGGGTGGAGGGCGGAAAGCTGATGGTCCCTCTCATGTCCGCGGTCAAATGGATAGGCTACGGATCCTACTTTGACGAAAAGACATCCGCGCTTTATCTTGCTCCCAGAGTGACCAAGATGGCCTGGGAGATCAAGAACGGAACGAACAGCGTTGTTATAGAGACAACTACACCGATAGCCACGTACGAGACGGAGGACAGGGCCAAGCCTCTTATGCACATACTCACGCTCCCAGACTACATACTTGACGTGCCGTCAGACAAAGTGAGCGTGAAGGAAGAGGGTGTGGCGGGAATTAAGGCATTCCAGAAAGGCAAGGACGTAAAGATAGGCGTGTACCTGCAGACAAAACAGGTCAGCAGGATGGTCGTTGAAAATAATTCGGCAGCAATATCTTTCCCTCCTGCGGTCGCTGCCATCAAAGTGACGGAAGAAGCGTCCGGCCTAAAGATAGACATCGAGGCAACGCGTCCCGTCCAGATGGACGAAAGGTTCATCGCCGATCCGGACAGGCTGATACTTGATTTTGAGAACGCGCTCTTTGCGGTCCAGAACCAGTATGAGGTCAACAAGGCCGGAGTGCAGAGGATAAGGGCCAGCCAGTTCAAGACCGACCCGCTCGTTACCAGGATAGTGATAGACCTTGCCGACGGGACCGACGCCAAGGTCACAAGGTTCGACGACAACTCTACTTTTTCCGTGATCGTAAAAAAAGAAAAGGCCGTTCAGCCGAAACCGAAGCCAAAAACGGTAAAGGCGCTGAAAGGCAGGATAATAGTTATTGATCCCGGCCACGGCGGAGCGGACCCGGGAGCTTTCGGATATTCCGGTGAGGGCGTCAGGGAAAAAATGCTCAATCTGCAGACCTCTCACAAACTGGCAAAGTACCTGTCTGAGGCAGGGGCAGTTGTCCAGATGACAAGAGAGGATGATACCGACGTGGACCTTAAGAGCAGGGTGGAGTTCGCGGCAAACAACAAAGCCGCCATACTTGTGAGCATGCATTACAACTCCATCGAGAAGCCGGGGATATCCGGCACCGAGACATATTACTTCAACCCGGACAGCAAGCTCCTGGCGACCACGATACACAGAAGGCTCGCAGCCGGCCTTGGCCGAACCGACAGAGGTGTCCAGAAAGTGAAGTTCTATGTCATATACCACAGCGAGATGCCGAGCGCGCTCGTCGAGCCGCTCTACATATCAAACAGCGACGAGGAAAAGCTTGCCAGGGACCCGTCCTATCAGGACAAGATCGCAAAACATGTTTTTGAAGGCATCAAGGATTATTTCGAGATAATGGAGAAATTCTAATGAGCGAAGTCTTTCCCGCAAGGCCGGTATCAAATGAGGGGATGAGCCCCGTCGCCGGCGAGAAACAGGCATCCAGAAAAGCAAAGCACAACTCTCCGATAGGCATGTTCGATTCCGGGGTCGGCGGGCTGACGGTGCTTTCAAGGGTGATGCAGCTGATGCCCTCGGAAGATGTGGTATATTTCGGCGATACTGCCAGGGTCCCTTACGGCGGAAGGACGCCGAACGAGATACTCAGGTTCAACCAGGAGATAATGGACCTGCTCATAGGCAAAGGCTGCAAAGCCGTTATAATGGCCTGCGGTACGTCATCGGCCATAGCGTACCCGATCCTTAAGGACAAGTATCAGGTTCCGATCATCCAGCTGATAGAGCCGGGCTCACGCGCGGCGCTCCGGGCAACAGAGAACCGCAAGATAGGGGTCATTGCCACTCAGGCGACGGTAGATTCCGGAGCGTATGAAAGAACGATCAAAAGGATATCCAAGGATGTACAGGTTTTCCAGAACGCCTGCCCGATGTTCGTTCCTCTGATCGAAGGAGGCTTCATAGAAGCGGAGGAAACAAAAAAAGTGGCAGCACAGTACATAAAGCCCCTAAAAAAAGCAGGGATAGACACTCTCATCCTGGGCTGCACGCACTATCCGCATCTGGCAAAGGTCCTGCACGAGGTGTCCGGCATTAAGGTCAAGTTCGTCGACCCGGCGGAAGAGACCGCGATAGAGACCAGGAACCTCCTTTCGTCAAAAGGGCTCCTTTCAAAAAAGCTGCAGGACAACAAAGGCAAGTATTCATATTATGTCAGCGGTTCTCCGATGCAGTTCGAGGACATAGGGAGCCGTCTTCTCGGTTCCCCGATAAGGGGCGTCGTTCAGGTGTCCTTTTCCGGCAGGAAACAAAATATATAGTAAAATTAGGGTACTATGTTCGAACTAATGGTCGAAGACACTTTCGCCTCGGCACACCAGCTCATCGGTTATGAAGGAAGCTGCGAGAACATCCACGGCCACACCTGGAAGGTGCAGGTCTTCGTCAAAGGCGACAGGCTCAATAAAATAGGCCTTCTGTTCGATTTCAAAGAAGCCAAAAAGGTCCTCAGATCAATAGTATCTCAGCTTGACCACAAGAACCTTAACCAGGTATCGCTGCTGGAGAAGGGCCAGAACCCCACGGCCGAGAACCTAGCCAAGCTGATATTCGATCTGTTCGGGAAAAGCCTTCCCGAAGGTGTTAAGATGTCCAAAGCCACGGTATGGGAAAGCGGGAGCACATGCGCGACATACAGTTCGTAAAGATGCACGGGACCGGCAACGACTTTGTCATTATCGACGCGATAGAGCAGGACGTCGAAAATATCGACATGGCTTCATTCTCTATTAAGGCCTGCGACAGGCATTTCGGTGTAGGGGCAGACGGCGTCATCCTTGTCCTTCCTTCCGAGAAGGCCGATTACATGATGAGGATATACAATCCTGACGGCTCAGAAGCAGAGATGTGCGGCAACGGCATCAGGTGCTTCACAAGGTACCTGTACGAATACCGCAAGGAAAAAAAGGATGTCATATCGGTCGAGACACTTGCGGGCATAAAAGTGCCGGCCCCGGTCATCGAGAACGGCGAGTTCACAGGGGTAGAGGTGGACATGGGCAGGCCCAGGGTCGAGGCTATCAACGAGCCGTTGACCGTGGAGGGAGTGAAGTATCTTATCAATAAGGTCTCAATGGGGAACCCTCATTGCGTTATCTTTATGGATTCTGTCGCTGACATCGATCTTGAAGACATAGGTCCGATCATAGAGAACCTTCCCCAGTTCCCTAACAGGACGAACGTGGAGTTCGCCAGGGTCATCAGCAAGAGCGAGATCGAGCTTATCGTCTGGGAAAGAGGCGCGGGGATAACGCTTGCCTGCGGAACAGGGGCCTGCGCGACTGTTGTCGCAGCCGCTTCGCTCGGTCTTACTGACAGACATGTTAAGGTCTCCCTTCCAGGAGGCCAGCTCGATATTTCCTGGGAAGAGAACGACTCTGTCGTTATGCAGGGCCCGGCCGAGAAGGTGTTCGAAGGTAAGATATCCGCATAAGGAGGTGCCGTCATGTTCGGACTTGGTATCCAGGAACTGATCGTTATATTCGTGATAGCTCTTTTGCTTTTCGGTGCCGCACGTTTGCCTGAGATCGGCCGCTCTTTAGGCAAGTCGATAAAGGAGTTCAAGGGGGCCATGGAAGGCAAAGAGGAGGGAAATGCCGGGGACAAAAAATGAGATGATGCCCGTTCTCGGGCATCTTGACGAGCTGAGAAGCGCGCTCCTGCGGCCGCTTCTTTTTTTTGCCGTGCTGACCGCGGTGTTCCTGGTGTTCTCAAAAGAGACGGTCAACTTCCTTAAGTTCCCTGCGGCAGGAAAACTCCAGACATTTATCTACACCGATCCCGTCGAGATAGTAATGGTCTATTTCAAATCCTCTCTTTTCCTGGCATTCCTTGCTTCGCTGCCGCTGCTGGCTGTAGAGCTGTACCGCTATGTATCCCCGGCTTTCGGAAAAGAAGCAAAAGGGTTCCTGTTAACTGCGTTATTGTCTTCTTTCGTTCTGTTCTTTGCGGGAAGCGCGTTCTCTTTCTTTGTCCTGATGCCTCTGGTGCTTGGTTTCCTGCTGTCGGTGGCGGGAGGAACCGCTCAAGCATTGATATCGATCAACAGCTATATCTCACTGGTCATCGTTATGACCGTATTCGGCGGGATAGTTTTCGAGCTGCCTTCCGCTGCGGCTTTTGCCACTTACCTCGGAGTGATCGATCCGTCCGTCATGAGAAGGAAAAGAAAGGAAGCTGTCTTTTCTCTTGCCATAGCATCTGCGGTCATCACGCCTACCACGGATATGTTCAGCATGCTCGCTTTCCTTTTGCCCATGGTCATTCTGTACGAGATAAGCATACTCGTGTCGTCGTTCATTTCTAAAAGACGGACAAAGATCGATCCGGAGGGTATATATGGGCAAGAAAAACTCATTTGATGAACTGATAAAAAAAGCTCAGGAACAGAAGATCACAAGGAGGACCTTCCTTAAGACCGCTGCCGTCACTGTCGCTGCTTTGGCGGGGGAGACCCTGTCAGGCAGGAAGAAGGCGCTGTTCGCAGCAGAAAAACTTGATCCCAGAAAGAAAAAGAAAATCGCAACTCCCTATGACCTGTCCGTCATCAGCGGACCGGACCCGGAAAAGAACACTCGAACGGCGGTCGAAACGCTTGGCGGCATGAAAAAATTCGTTTCAAAGGGCGACGTGGTCGTTATCAAGCCGAATATAGGATGGGACAGGACGGTGGAGCAGGCAGCGAACACAAATCCTCTTGTAGTTGCTTCGCTGGTTAAGATGTGCAGGGAGGCAGGGGCAAAGCAGGTAAAGGTCTTTGACAACACTTGCAACAGCGCGCAAAGATGCTACTTGAGCAGCGGCATTGCAGGCGCGGCAAAAAAAGCCGGAGCGGACGTCTCTTACATGAGCGATTTTAAATACCAGCCCGGGAATTTCCCTGACGGGAGCCCTCTTGCCGACTGGCCCGTCTACAGGGACGCGGTCAAATGCGACGTGCTTATAAACGTGCCTGTTGCCAAGAACCACGGCATAACGGGCCTGACGCTCTCGCTCAAGAACCTTATGGGCGTGATAGGGGGCAACAGGGGAGAGGTCCACTGGGATATCGATGACAAGCTCCATGAGCTCTATACTTTCTTCAGCCCTGAACTTACGGTAGTGGACGCGACAAGGATACTGCTCAGGCACGGCCCGACCGGAGGCAGTCTTGCCGATGTTTCCAAAAAAGACACCGTGATAGCGGGGACTGACGGAGTTCTCGCTGATGCTTATGCTGTAACACTTTTTGGAATGAGCCCGGGCAGTTTAGGCCACATTGCTTCAGCTGCGAACAAAGGTGCAGGCAGTATAGATGTCACTGGCGCGAACATTAAAAAGATTAAACTAAATGATTAAAAAGTCCAGAATAAAAGGTCGGACGGTCCAGCTGTTGTTATTTGTCGCGTTCGTCGTTGTTGTATGGCTTACCAGGGACCCGCTTACAGCTTTCATCAACCCAAAATATCTTTTCTGGTTCGACCCGTTCGTTATGGTGACCACTGTCATCGCGGAAAGGGTCTTTCTCCCCGCAGTGTTCCTGTCTTTGACAGTAATTGTCCTTACATTCTTCTACGGCCGTTTCTTCTGCAGTACGATATGCCCGCTTGGGGCCATGCAGGACTACTGGGCAGGGTTTTCGGGAAAGGTGATTGACACTTCAAGACATCAGGTGCCGTTCAGGCTGCTCATGTTCAAATTCTATGTCCTGTTCGCGGTGATAGCCGCCGCGCTCTTTGGCATACAGCTTGCCTGGATATTCGATCCGGTCACTATCGCGTTCAGGACAATATCTTTCAGCTTCCATCCGGCAGTGAACGGCGCGATCGATTCTCTGCTGGTATGGCTCGTTATGCTTTCGGGCTACAATCCGGCTATCGACTCCGCGTATTCATTCTTCAAAATGAACATTGCCGGAGCTTATAATCCGGTGTTCCCTCATTCCTGGGCCATACTTGCGATGTTCGTTCTGATAATGCTGCTCGCGTCATACAAGCCCAGGTTCTGGTGCAACTACGTCTGTCCTGCCGGGGCGGTGTTCAGCATTTGCGCGAAGTACCGCGTCAAAAAGGAGCCGAAAGTCTGTGTCAGCATAAAAGGGGGAGAGGTTTCCCGCGGGCAATTCCTGACATATCTGGCGGGCGCCTTTTTGATGCTGTCAGGAAGGTCTGATGCCTCCGGCAGAAAGGCCAAGGTCATGCGTCCTCCCGCATCGCTTCCGGAAAATGAGTTCGTTCAGAGGTGCATTCGTTGCGGCAACTGCATGAAGGTCTGCCCCACAAATCTTCTTCAGCCGTGTCTTTTTGAGAGCGGGCCTGACGGGATATGGACGCCGAGGTTCGAGCCGAATATCGGCTATTGCGAGTTCAAATGCACTCTTTGCGGTCAGGTGTGCCCGACAGATGCCATCAAGAAGATATCGGTCGAGAAGAAAATGAGGACAAAGATGGGGACTGCTGTCGTCATCAAAGAGACCTGCAAGCCCTGGGCGGAAGGAGTGACCTGTCTTGTTTGCGAGGAGCATTGTCCCGTTTATAACAAAGCGATAAAGATGGTCGATGTTCCGGGATATAAAGGGATAAAAGGGCCAGTGGTCGATGCGTCATTGTGCGTCGGTTGCGCGATCTGTGAGAATAAATGCCCTGTCAGGCCGGAGAGAGCGATAAGGGTTTATCCGGGGTAGAAAGACCGTATTTTAAGAGACTGTATTGGGGAGACTGTATTAAAAAGACCGTATGGGGGAGGCCGGAGGAAACAGAAAACATACATTATCTGAACCGCAAAAATATGATGAAACTGTAAAGCCATTCCGCCGATATATATTCACAGAACAATGTCAACGCCGATCAAAGGTATTAAACTATTCAAACCGCTTGATGTTCGGCTGGTCAAGCGAACGCCGGAGCGGGCTATACTCCTCGGCATTCACTACCGCGGGTTCTCTGACAGCGGATACATAAAACAGACCATGCTCCCGGTCAACATGATCGAGATCAAGCCCGAATATTTTAAAGGTGAAGACACGCTGTTCAGCTATGTATCAGGGAAATTCCAGCCCGTAAGGAAAAACCTTGACAGGTTGTTCTTGCAGGCATCAGAGGCAGGGCTGCAGGTCCAGTGGCATTTTCCGGTTATGGTTAACGATATAATGCTCAATCCCGGAGAAGGGCGTCACGGCGACAGGATATACTCTCTCTTTGAGACCATCGCAACAGAAATTAAGGACCACGATCTTCTCCCGAACATAACGATCCATCCGCCTAACATGATGTGGAACGGTAAGCCCACTGCCGAGGGAATAACTGCAGGGGAAGCGCTAAAGAACTCTAATGACATCATGATGGCCGTTTCAAATGATGCCAAGACGTTCGGCTGGCCGATACGCATAGGGGTCGAGAACCAGGCAGATCCCAAGAAGGATGCCAATGTTCTTGGCTACAAGATAGACCATCTTGAAGCGATGTCTGCCGGAACGAACGATATCGTAGGTTTTACGATAGACAGCGGGCATAGACTGCTTGCAAGTGACTTGTACATTTCCAGGGATATCATTCCGCTGGCATCATCACTTGAAAAAACGATAGTTAATTTTCACTTCCATGAGAACCAGGGGATAGTCACCGATTCCTATAAGGACGATATTCATGCTTTGCCGTTGGGCCGGGCTATCCCAGGGTATCTTAATTTTCTCAACAGGGCTGTACAGGAAAGGGTCCCGATAGTATTTGAGGTCAACACAAAAAGACATAAATGGATCGAGGTGCTTGTGGCGTTTTACGGGGTCAAGTCGATGATGGAGAAGATCGAGACTGAAAGACTTTCCAACTAACCAACTTCCCAACTAACCAACTAATCATCTTTAAATATCCTTTGCTATAATATCTCCATGAAAAAAGTAGTCGTCATCGGTGCCGGTTTCGGAGGTCTTGCAGCTGCGGCTTTGCTCGCAAAAAAAGGCTTCAAGGTCACTCTTCTTGAAAAGAACGAGCAGCCCGGCGGACGGGCAAGGGTGCTGCGGGAACAGGGCTTTGTTTTTGATATGGGTCCGTCATGGTATCTTATGCCCGAGGTATTCGAAGATTTCTTTTCTGCTTTCGGCAAGAAGCCTTCCGATCATTACTCTTTAAAAAGGCTCGACCCAAACTACAGGTGCTTCTTCGGCGATGCTCGAGTAGAGGATATCCCGGCGGACATCGAAGGGGTCAAGAAAGTGTTCGAGAGGTTTGAAGTCGGAAGTTCGAAGCTGCTAGACAAGTATATGTCCGCGGCAAAGTTCCAATACGACACTGCGATGAAGGACTTCATGAAGAGGGAATATCGATCGATATTTGACTTCTTCAACTGGGACCTCATAACAAAAGGCCTGAAACTGCATATATTCGAAAGCCTTGATAAGTTCGCGAAAAGGTTCTTCAAAAGTCCTGAGATAAGGAAGGTCCTTGAATACACGGTGGTGTTCCTTGGCGGCTCGCCCGACAATACGCCTGCACTCTATTCGATAATGTCCCATGTCGATTTCGGCCTCGGTGTCTGGTACCCAATGGGAGGGCTTGGAGAACTGGCAAAAGCGTTCGAAAAAGTGTGCGTTGAGCAGGGTGTTGATATCCGCTATAACAATAATGTCAAACTTATCTCCTCATCGGGAGGCAAAGCGACTAAAGTGATAACCGATAAAGGCGAGTACGAAGCCGATATCGTGGTCAATAATGCCGACTATCATTTCTCAGAGACCGAACTGCTTGACGCTGCAGACGTCACATACCCGGAAAGCTATTGGGAAAGCAGAAAAATGGGTCCGTCCGCTTTTCTTATTTACCTGGGCCTGAACAAAAAGATGAACAACCTGCTGCATCACAATCTGTATCTTGATGAAAGCTGGGGAGAGCATTTTAAGAGCATATTCGACGATCTCAAATGGCCTGATTCGCCTTCCTATTATGTATGCTGTCCGTCAAAGACCGACGGTTCCGTAGCACCGAAGGGTCATGAGAACATCTTCGTTCTCGTCCCGATTGCAGCCGGACTTGAGGACACCCCGGAGATAAGGGAAAAATATTTTGACAAGACGGTCTCTCATATGGAGAAGCTCACAGGGGAGGAGATCAGATCAAACATTGTGTTCAGCAAGACCTTCGCGCACAAGGACTTCTCAAGGCTTTATAACGCGTACAAAGGCACCGCTCTCGGCATGAGCCATACGTTATTCCAGACAGCGGTCTTTCGCCCGTCGCACAGGAGCAAGAAACTAAGCAATCTGTTCTACACAGGCAGCTACTGCCATCCCGGTATAGGCATGCCCATGGTCATTATTTCCTCGCAAATAGTGGCGGATGAGGTGGCAAGACTTTATGCCTGATAAGGCCTCAACAGAGATATTCAAGAAAGGCAGCAAGACCTATTTCTACAGCTCGGTCTTCTTTCCGCGAGAGATCAAAGAAGATGTCTTTAAGCTCTACGCATTCGTTCGCACAGCGGATGATCTTGTAGATTCTGTACCGCAGGACGCGGCCGCATTCTCTGCGTTCCGCGAAAGATACCGCGAGGCATTGTCCTGCGGAAGTTCACAGGATGCAGTAATTCAGGGATTCGTTGAGCTGTCGAACAGGAAAAAGTTAGATCGCGCATGGGCAGAAGCTTTCCTCAGGTCCATGGAAATGGACCTTACCAAGAAAAAATATGAGGACATGGCAGAGCTCGATACATATATTTACGGTTCGGCGGAGGTGATAGGCCTGATGATGGCAAGGGTGATGGACCTGCCGAAAGAAGCCGAAATACCTGCTAAAGACCTGGGGAAGGCCATGCAGCTCATTAACTTCATCAGGGATATCAATGAGGACCTTTCGCTCGGAAGGACCTATATCCCGGCAACAGAGCTAAGAAAGAACGGGCTGAAAGGCCTGGATCGCAGTGAGACGATCCTGAACAAAGAGGCTTTTTGTTCGCTCATAAGGTCCATGATAGAAATGTACACTGCCGTCGACCTGAAAGCGAGAGAAGGCTTCTGCCACATTCCGGGCAGATACCTTGTTCCGGTCGCGACGGCCGCTGATATGTACAGGTGGACATCACGCGAAATTTATAAAGACCCTTTCGTGGTATATAATAGGCAGGTCAAACCGTCCAAGGGAAGGATACTGCTGGCAGGCCTTAAGAACTTTCCTTTAATAATGAAGAAATGAAAAAAGTATTTTTGTTTGTGATCTCATTGATGCTCCTTTCGGCTTCGGCCGGTTCTTCAAGCCTGTCAGAGCGTGCGGACCTTTTCCGCGCGGAACTCTTCAAGGCCATAGAGAACAACAGGTCGGTATCGGACCTGAGCAGAGAGTTCGACCGTCTGTTCGGCAGTGACACAAAAAGTTTCAGCGCCAGGATGCTCGCGTATTACTCGGGCATTAAGTTCGACCTTGCTTCCAGGCAGAAAAATGCGGCGGACAGGATAAGGATCGCAGAGGAGGCGCTCAGCTCTATAAACGAGGCGGTAAAAAAGGACGCGAAGAACATCGAGGCAAGGTTCATAAGGTTCTATTATCTTTCACAGATGCCGGCCATTGAGCCGGTCAAGGCCAAGCTTGAAGAGGACGTTAAGCGTTTGTACTCTTATCTTTCCGACCGGAAGAACAACAGGCTTTCCTCAGGCACAAGGGAGCTCATGGTGAGCAAGCTGGTGGGGTCAGGGCTTCTTGCGGAGGAGCAGATGAAAGCACTGAAAGGAAGGCAGCAATGAGCACATACGGCCTTATACTTCTGGCAATTATCGCTTTTCCGCTTCCGGCCGCATTCCTTTACAGGAAAATAGGGTTCTACAGGTACTTCTATCCTCTGACAGTAAGTATACTGACGGTAGGCTCCGTATTCATTCTCAAGGACCATTATTTTACCTCCCACGGTATCTGGTACTTCAACCCGTTCCATGTATCCGGAGTGAAACTGCTGTCTATTCCAGTGGAAGAAGCGCTGTTTTTTGTTGCGGTGCCCTTCAGCTGCCTGTTCCTCTACGAAAGCATCAGGGCATATTTTCAGGAAGTCGAGATAAAGATATACGTCAAGCTCGGGTCATATCTCATGGCCCTTCTGGCTTTTACCAGCGCGTACCTTTGCTGGGGCAGGGTCTATTCTTTTATGTTCGCATTGCTTGTGGGGATAGTGTTCCTGGCCGAGCCTTTCATTCCCGGTAAGCTGTTCAAGTCCGGGCTTTACTGGTTCTGGATGTTCCTTTGCTTTGTGCTGTTCCTAATTTTCAATTACGTTCTCACATCAATACCTGTCGTCCTTTATAACTCGGCGCACATAAGCAATATCAGGATACTCACCATCCCTGTGGAGGACTTTCTTTACAACTTCGTGATGCTGACTGCGTATCTGTGGGTGTATCTTCTATTTAAGAAACGTGTCTGAAATACGGCCGGAGGTTATTGTATAATTAAGACATGAAGTCCACAAAACGCATCTCTAACATACCAAAGTACCTGTTCGCAGAAATTGACAAGAAAAAAGCGGCGGCGATAGCAAAAGGCGTGGACATTATTGACCTTAGTATCGGCGATCCGGACACTCCTACGCCGAAATACATCATCGACAGCATGAAAAAGGCGCTCGACGATCCTTCAACGCATAACTATCCGCCTTATGAAGGCACGAAGGATTTTAGAAAAGCTGTGGCAGGCTGGTATAAAAAAAGGTTCAATGTCGACCTTGATCCTGATAACGAAGTGATGTCGCTTATCGGTTCGAAAGAGGGGATAGCACATATGCTGTTCGCCCTACTTGATCCCGGGGACATAGCGATAGTCCCTGATCCCTGCTATCCCGTCTACAAGATGTGCACGCTGCTTGCAGGGGGAGAGCCGTACTTCCTCCCTCTTTCCAAGGCGAACAGCTATATGCCCGACCTTGACGGCATACCTTCAGAAGTACTGAAAAAAGCAAAGCTGCTATTCGTGAACTATCCGAACAACCCGACCGGCGCCGTCTGCACCAAGGAATATCTTGAGAAAGCGGTGGCTTTCTGCAAAAAGAACGATATCGTGCTTTGCAGCGACCTGGCCTATTCCGAAGTATCGTTCGGCGGATATGTGCCCATGAGCGTACTTGAGATAAAAGGCGCAAAAGATGTGGCGATAGAGTTCCATTCACTTTCAAAGACCTACAACATGACCGGCTGGAGGCTTGGCATGGCAGCGGGGAATAAGGACGCGATGAAGGCCCTGGCCATCATGAAGACCAATATCGACAGCGGCGCCTTTAAAGCGATACAGAGGGCCGGCATCGATGCCCTTAACGGGCCCGATGATTTCACAAAAAAAATGAACAAGATATATGAAAGCAGGATGAAGGCCCTTATCGACGGCCTGAACTCTCTCGGATGGAAGCTCGAATATTTCAAGGCAACCTTCTATGCTTGGATCCCCGTCCCTAAGGGGCATACGAGCGCGTCCTTCTGCGAGCTTCTGCTTGAGAAGTGCGGCATCCTTACCGTTCCCGGCAGCGGCTACGGAACTCAGGGCGAGGGATATATCAGGATATGCATCACTGCCGACGAGGCCAGGATCAAGGAAGCCGTAAAGAGGATGCGCGAAAGTTCCGTCTCTTTTAATTAATAATTTACAAGTTATTTATAAGTCCTCTGAAATCCGCAAGTAAACCAGCCGATTAATATCCGAATGGAACTATTGAACTAATCATGTCAAACCCTTTGGTAAGAGTAAGGTCTTTCCATGATACGAACAGAGGCGTCTACGACAGGATCGCCTCAAGCATCCTGCGCCCGGGCAGACTTCCCGAAAGGCACCTTGAGCTTATCGGGTCGGTATCGCAGGAACTGAACATGCCTCTTGGTAATGTGCTTATGGCGGCGGGAAGCCTCCAGAAGATCGGTGTCATCGATATAACAAAAGAGGGGCTTAACGAAGACAGAACGTCCTTAACGGACCAGGCCGGAAGGATCACATTGGGAACGCAATACTTATCAGGTTTCGTTTCCGCCTCTGACATTGACATGACCTATGCTGCCCAGATAATCCAGAAGAGCTTGATCCGGATGAAGGCCGCTCAGGACGGATATCCTTTCCATTTTTCCATATTCAGGTATATGAACGGCGGGGAGGGAGGGCTGTCACTGCTGTCGACCAACGTCGATTATGACCCCATGCAAAGCATCTACAAGCGTTCGATGCCGATCAAACCGAGAGGTCTGTTCAAGCATTTGATCGAGACCAACGCGAAAGCCATTTCCGAGTTCGACTTTAACGATCCGGACGAGTTCCTGAGCAAGGACGAGGAGATGATCTCGTTGTTCACGGAGAATACGGAAGGACCCGGCAGGTTCCTGTTGCTGCCCATGCGGTCCAGGGACCAGCTTATAGGCTTCACTATGGTCCACAGGCAGATGCAGAACGCGGAAAAGCCTGCATTACTGTACTATCCTGCAAGCCTGATCCAGAACCCTGACCAGGTGGAGCGGGTCTACAGCGAAGTTTATAACTGGGGAAAAATGGCCTCACAGCTGATCCTCAACGCGGCGGGAAGAGAGTCAGTCCCAGCAAAAACATATGATAACAGTTTTTTTTCTCTGTCACTTCAAAGGTCAAATGTCGTTAAATATGAAGGTTTTCCCGTCGAGGTGATACACGCGCCCGGATCGGTCGAAGGGAACGTCAAAGACCTGATGAAGCAGGAGATCGGCGACCTGGCGCGCAGCGTGCTGCACGAATACACTGATGATTTTGTGCAGAAGCACCTCAGCGGGTCTATACTGCTTTCGGTTAGAAGAGAGGGGCATCAGATCGCTTATGCGGCAGGAAGCAAGATCGATTCGCAGGGGGGGATCGATGTGCCCATTCTTTATCATTCCGCAACCGTGGTGGACAAGCCTTGGCAGAAAAATAGAGGGATGGGCCTTCATATATACCTGTCAGGATTGATGGCAAGGTCCGCTGTATCGACCCCTTTTTATTATGTGTTCAGGTCAGCCGCCCCGGAATTCTGGGACCAGGTCAACGATTTCTCGAAAAGAACCTTCCCTAACATCGCTGACTGGGCAACAGTGCTTAAGAGCGAGTTCGCAGGACGTTGCGATGATGTGGACGGCCTTTGGAGCTATTTGCTGGGATCGCGATATATCATACCTGTCAGCGGCGAAGCGGATAAAGCTCAGATCAATATTGAAATGGTCTTACCTGATGTTGACGGGGCAGTGCGGGGATTTCCTGCGATGCTCGAAATGATGGCGAGCCCTTTTGCAGGTGCGACGCCGTTGGTCAAAGAGGTCTTTGCGCTGTCACTTAAAAAGGATGTCTTAGAGCAAGGCTCGGAAGAATTCATGAAGGTTGCAGGACTCACGGCAAAAAACATCGGGTCGACCCTGAACGGGTATGTCTCTCAGAATACGTATCCAGTGGGCACCGATCTGAAAATATCCGGCGGAGACCCAAAAACAAGGCTTTACTATGAATACCGGCTTTCAAAATGGGACGACGGTTCTCCCAAGGATGCGATGATGGTAGTTTCGTATCTTGATGCCGAAAGCAAGATAAATCTGTTCGACGGGAACATGAATGTCAGATTATTGGCGGAGCTAAGGAAACGAAAAAAAAGTAACATTGACAGGTAGTTTGCCCGGGGCCATAATTACAAGGAAAACATGTCAAGAAAAGGTTCTCTGCCCTCTGATGTTATGACCGCAGTCGCCGAAAAACGGGTGCTTTATTATCTCTGGATCGGCGTTCTGGTGGCATTTGCTCTGTATTTTCTCAATTACTTCCTTTCCAGCCGCGACCTGTCCGGATTTTTCCTTTTCATCGTTACGGCGCTTAGCTTGTCCCTGGGAGGATTGGCTTTCGAAAAAGAGCCGAGAAATCCTGTCAATCTGTCCTTTTCTTCCCTGGTTACCGGGATCGCAGCATGGGCTTTCGGGATCATGATGGTCTACATATCAAAAAGACCGTCGGACATCCTGTTCTGGATAAAATGCGTGTACTTTGGCGCGATCCTTATCCCGGCCTCGCTGCTCTGGTTCTCTTTTGTATTCCCGTCAAAAAGACCGGGATTCAAAGGCTTCATGCCTATTCTTATAGCCCTTCCGTGCATGTCGCTGCTTGCGCTCCTTCCGGGAGACCTGATAGTCAGCCAGGCAACGGTCAAGCCGTGGAAGCAGCAGCTGATCTATGGGCAGGCGTATCTCCTGTACATCATTTACCTCCTGATGTTCCTGGCAACTGCATTGAGGAACCTGTTCCTTTCTTATACGGTCTCAAAAGGCATCGAAAAGATGAGGGTCAGATATCTGTTCTGGGGCGCTGTATTTTCGGCGCCTTTCGCTTTGCTTACGAACCTCATACTCCCGATATTTGGCGTATCATCGCTCAACAAGTTCGGGCCGCTTTCGATACTTGTGTTCATCGCGTTCGTGACATACTCCATAGTCAAACACAGGCTTATGAACGTGGAAGTGGTGATAAAGAAAGGTGTCGTATTTGCCGTTGTCACTCTCTTCATCTCAACGGTCTATATCATGACGGTCCTGTTCACCGAAAATATCCTCGCGGCGTTCACTGGATCAAGGTCTGCCCTCAATACTCTGATAGTAACGTTCATTCTTGCCGCCACTTACATGCCCGTATATCTTTTCATCAAGAACACCGTTGACAGGAGCTTCTTCAAGAACACTTTTGAATATCAGGAAAAGTTCAGAAAGCAGACAAGGAAGCTCGCCTCGGCGCTAAGATACGAGGACCTGCTGTCAATGATGAGCGGCTCTTTGCTCAGCGTCATGAAGGTGACCTGTTTCTCGTTCATGATACGCGACAAGGATAAGGGGAGCTTTGAGAACATGCCTGTATATATCCTGGGGGCGTCCTCCGGCAAATGCGTACCGCTGCAGCCTGAAAAACTGAGGGACACGCTGGACTACCTCTCAAAGATCAAGAAGACGATAGTAAAGAACGAGCTCAAGGCCAATGAGCTCAGGGGCCTGGCCCCCGAGATCGAGAGCTCTTTTGCTTCGGTATGGGTCCCTGTCATCTCTAAAGAAAGGATGTACGGGGTCCTGGCCCTGGGCGAAAAGGAGTCCGGAGATATGTTCACCAAGGAGGATATCGAGCTCCTTGAATCCATGGCCGACCAGGTCGCTCTTGTCATGAACAATATCGAGCTTTACGAAGAGGTCCTTTCCATGAAGAACTACAACGAGAGCATAGTAAGGAACCTGCGGAGCGCGGTGCTGACCTTTGACAGCGGCGGAGATATGATATCGGCTAATGATTCCGCGAAGGCGATGTTCCTGATGCCTGACAAAAAAAAGCAGAATTATTCCGGAATATTCGAAGGTTATCCTGAGGTGTCAGATGTACTTAAGCGTTCCTTTGAAAAGCGCGTTCCTGTTCTCTCGGAGGACCTGACGCTTGAAAAGCACGGGGAGGAGCTCAACTTCAACATAAGCGTCATGGTGCTTAAAGAGCCCGGCCGCGAAGCGCTTACTTTTGTCATGGTAGTCAACGACCTGACCGAAATAAAACGTCTTGAACGCATGCTTGCCCGTTCAGAAAAACTGTCCGCCGTAGGGACAATGGCCGCCGGCATGGCTCACGAGATAAAGAACCCGCTTTCAACGATAAAAGTGATGACACAGCTGTTCCCTCTCAAGAGCTCCGACCCGGAATTCGTTCAGAAGTTCAACAAGATGATGCCCGAGCAGGTCGAAAGGATAGACAGGATCATCAACAGCACTCTTGGTTTCGTCAAAGCGGGCAAGCCGAAGTTCGAGGACATTGACATCAACACCGTCATAGAGGCATCGCTCAAACCGCTGGAACATTTGTTCAAGGACGGAAGGGTTATGCTGTCTTTTGCTGCGGGCGACGTGCCAATGATATCCGGCGACAAGGGCCAGCTCATACAGGTGCTTCAGAACTTCATACAGAACGCCGTACAGGCCATAGAAGGACAAGGCGCTATCAAGATAGTGACCAAGAAGTCCCGGCACGTGCCCGAGAACGACAAGGTACAGATAGTCATTTCAGATACGGGTAAGGGGATACCGGAAGATAACCTGCGCAAGATATTCGATCCGTTCTTCACCTCAAAGGAGCAGGGAACCGGGCTTGGACTTTCGATAGTGCACAGCATAATCGAGGCCCATCAGGGTCATATCCATGTACAAAGCAAGGTCGGGAAAGGCACCACGTTCATTATCACGCTTCCCGAAAAGCAGGCCATGCTGGGGACTAAGCATCCCGTAAAACCCGTTCAGCCGGACCTTTTCTCCAGGTAATGTAGAATTAGTATATGAAGATAAACATCTGCAAACATGCCGGGTTCTGTTCAGGCGTGAAACACGCTTACAACAAAGCCATTGAGGCTGCCTCGAACGGCGTCCCTGTGTATATGCTCGGTCTGCTCGTCCATAACTCCCAGGTGATCGCCAAGCTTGAAAAAGCAGGTATAAAAAGCATTTCCTCTGTTGATGAGATCAAGGACGGAAATAAAGCTTATGTAATGATCTCCGCGCACGGGATAGGGCCTGATACATACAAGATGGTCAAGGACCGGGGCTTTGAGATCATAGACACGACCTGTTCTTGGGTGAAAAGGGCGCAACAGCAGGCCAAGGAACTTTCTGATGCCGGATATACAGTAGTGATCGTGGGCGACAGGAACCATACCGAGGTCAAAGGCATCATGGAGTGGTCCGGCAAGGATTCCATCGTTATCGAAAGGCCCGAAGACCTTGAAAGGATAAGCGTCATGGGCAAGGTCGGGGTTGTCGCGCAGACGACGCAGTCAAAGGAGAACCTTGACCTTGTCGTGGAAAAGCTGAAGCTGTCGGCCGACGAGGTAAAGGTCTTCAATACAATATGTAACGCAACGAGCAGGATGCAAAGCTCGGCCGTAGAAATGGCGGCCGCTTCCGATGTGATGATAGTCGTCGGCGACATGAAAAGCGCAAATACAAAGAGACTGAGCCAATTATGTACCGAGACAGGGACCCGGACCTACCATATCCAGAACGCTTCCGAGCTTGATCCTTCATGGTTCGAGGGCGCCGAAGAGGTCGGGGTGACGGCCGGCGCCTCCACTCCGGACTGGGTAGTGCAGGAAGTTGTTGACAAGATACCCTCGTGATATAATTTTGCCACTATGCTGAGATTTTTAACTGCCGGAGAATCACACGGGAAGGCCCTTGTGTCCATCCTGGAAGGGATGGTGTCCGGTCTTCCGCTGACTGAAGAATATATCAACTCCGAACTGAAAAAGCGTCAGGCCGGGCTGGGCCGTTCCGTAAGACAGGCCATGGAGAACGATTCGGTCGAGATACTGTCCGGGATGAGGAACGGGAAGACCACCGGAGCGCCGATCGCCCTGGTGATAAGCAATGTCGATAACCACGAAAGAAAAGAGGTCATGTCACAGCTGCGGCCGGGGCATGCGGACCTTGCAGGTATTCTTAAGTACGGTCTTTCCGATATTAGGCCTGTTCTTGAGCGCGCAAGCGCTAGAGAGACCGCTTCAAGGGTCGCGGTAGGAGCGGTAGCGAGACGATTCCTCGAAGAGTTCGGCGTAAAGATAAGCAGCAAGGTGATCTCGCTCGGCGGTTCTGCCCATGAAAACGAATGGGAAGCTCTCGTCGAGAAAGCCAAGAACGACGGCGATACATTAGGGGGGGTCTTTGAGGTCACTGCGGAAGGTGTTCCGGCAGGCCTTGGCAGCCATGTGCATTATGACCGCAAGCTTGACGGGCAGCTCGCTCTGGCCCTGATGAGCATGCAGGCCGTTAAAGGCGTTGAGGTCGGGATCGGTTTTGAGGCAGCTGCAAGACGAGGTTCACAGGTCCACGACGAGATCGGTTTCCGGGACGGCAAGTATATCAGGGGCAGTAACAGGGCAGGAGGCATTGAAGGCGGGATCTCTAACGGGCAGCCCATTGTGCTGAAAGCGGCCGTTAAGCCGATATCAATGATGAAAAAAGCCATGAACTCTGTGGACATAACCACAAAAGAGGCCTGTCAGGCGCATTTTGAGCGTTCAGATGTCTGTGCCGTGTTCCCTGCGGCGATTGTGGGAGAATCGGCGGCAGCAGTAGCGCTTGCAGGTGCATTCCTTGAGAAATTCGGGGGAGACAGCCTCGAAGAGGTCCGTTCTCACTTCAATTCGTCGCTGTGATATAATAACAATAATATTATTCATTAGGAACAGGAGGGTCCTTATTTGGCTGCAAAGATCAGAATGACCAGGATGGGAGGCAGAAGTAAAGCATTTTTCAGGGTGGTCGTCATCGACGAATCAAGCGCCCGCGACGCGAGGCCTATTGATATCCTCGGGCACTACGACCCCAAGAAAGAACCCGCGATTTTCGAGGTCGACAAGGACAAAGCCGCCGCATGGATCAAAAAAGGCGCTATCCCCAGCCCGACCGTAAGAAAATATCTGGGCAAGATCGGCGTTCTTCAGCCGGTCGACTACAGCAAGGCCAAAAAAAGAGCACCGAAGAACCCTGAAGAGAACCAGGCGGAAGCGGCAAAATAGCAGGTTGCCTGGGGGAAGGAAAGCGTTGCCATGAAAGAACTCGTCGAATACATCGTTAAAGCACTCGTTGACAAACCGGAATCCGTAGTGATAACCGAGACTGAGGGAGAGAACGTAACGGTGCTTGAGATCCGCGTAGACAAGGATGAGGTCGGAAAAGTGATCGGCAAAGAAGGCAGGATCGCCAACGCCATAAGGACGGTAGTAAAGAGCGCGGGGGCGAAGCAGAAAAAGAGGATCACTGTTGAGATCCTGACACAAGACAAAGAGGAGGTAAAGTAAGATGTCGGAACAAAGCCTGGAGCTCAAACGCATCGTAATGGTAAAGGCGATAGTGACCGAAGCTTTCAAGGAGAACCTTATCAGGGAGCTTGAAAGGGCGGTCAAGAACATCGACATGCAGGAACAGCAGATCGAAGCTCAGAGCAAGACCTACCTCGAGGACCTCAAGAAAAAAGGGCTCATGCAGCAGATGACCCAGTTCAAGAGCCAGCTTGCCAACGAAAAAGCAAGGGTGACCGCGTCAAAGGCAGATCTTACCGCAAAGATCGCGGAAGCAAAGAACCTGGTATTGGGCAGCGAATTCGTCCAGGGTCCGCTTGAAGGGCCTGTGGTCGTGAAAGCCGGCGACAACCTTTACAAAAAGGTGGGCGCGGCTGAGATCATAGTCAAGGACGGAGTTATTACCGAGATACGCAACGTCGAATAATCGATGCGTTTTGACATATTGACCCTCTTTCCGGCGATGTTCGAGGGCTTTCTTAAAGAGAGCATTATCGGGCGGGCGCGGGAAAGGGGGTTAATAGTTATTAATACCCTCGACATCAGGGAAGAGACCACCGGCAGGCACCGCACAGCGGATGACAGTCCTTTCGGCGGAGGCGCAGGGATGGTCATGCTGGCAAAGCCCGTGCTTGATCTGTTGAGCAAGGTCAGGACCGGTACATCAAGAACGATCATGCTTACCCCGTCAGGCAAAAAATTCGATCAAATAATGGCGGCAGAACTTGCCGGATGCGAGCATCTTATTATCCTATGCGGTCATTATGAAGGGTTCGACGAGAGGATATCTGGTTCTGTTGACATGGAGGTCTCGATAGGGGACTTTGTGATAACGGGAGGAGAGATTGCGGCGGCCGCTCTTGTGGACGCGGTCAGCAGGCATGTCCCCGGAGTGGTAAAGGAAATGGATTCCGTTGAGAATGATTCTTTCTCCGACGGCCTTCTTGAAGGCCCTCATTACACCAGGCCGTCAGATCTTGACGGCGCAAAAGTGCCCGAGGTACTCCTTAACGGTAACCACGAAGAGATCAGAAAATGGCGCAGAAAAAGATCTCTCGAAAAGACGCTGAAGGTGAGGCCGGATCTTCTTGCGACAGCTGACATTACACCTGAGGACAGGAAGTTCCTGACGGAGATCATTGCTGTCCGGCCCGCTTGATAACCGCTCTGAGAACATGTATAATATCAATATAAACAAATGAGCAAACCGCAGCTTATACTTGATATCGACAGCACCTCCAAAAAGGAGAATGTACAGCCTTTTAATGTCGGCGATACTATCAGGGTCTATGCCAAGATAGTCGAAGGCGACAAAGAAAGGATACAGGGCTTTGAAGGTCTTGTGATAGCGAAGAAAGGGTCCGGACTTTCGGAGACGTTCACCGTAAGGAAAGTGGTGCAGGGCGTAGGCGTAGAGAGGATATTCCCCATACACTCGCCTAAAGTGGACAGGATCAAGCTTATAAAGAGCGGAAAAGTAAGAAGGGCCAAGCTTTACTATATGAGGGACAGGATAGGAAGCCGCGCCACGAAGATCGAAGAAAAGGTCCAAGCACAGACCTCCGCCCAGTAATGTCCTTTCAAAAGATCAAAGCATTCCTCAAAGATACTTTCGAGACGCTTGTTTTTGCTCTGGCAATGGCATTGCTTATCAGGGCATTCGTACTGCAGATATTCTGGATCCCCTCATCTTCGATGGAGCCGACCCTTGATATCAACGACAGGATAGTCGTGGACAGGATAAGCCTGGGCATATCCAACCCGCTTTTCGACATGAACGACAGCCCGACTTTCCTCTTCAACATCCCTAACCCGTTGTACAATACCAATTTCCCGTTGAGCGGGACCCGCTATATCTGGAAGTTCAGACAACCGAACCGGTTCGATTCGATCGTCTTCAAGTACCCCAAAGATCCAGTCGGTACAAGAAGGGATTTCATTAAGAGACTGATCGGTCTTCCGGGTGAAACGATAGAGATAAAGGACGGGACGGTCTTCATTGACGGGAAAGCGCTGAAAGAGACCCATCCAATGAACACGGACAGCTATGATATGCCCGCGACAAAGATACCCTCGGGCCAGTATTTCATGATGGGCGATAACAGGCCGAACAGCGCTGATTCGCGCTACTGGGGGTTCGTTCCTCAGGATAATGTCATAGGGCTTGCTTTCGTGCGCATCTGGCCTCTCTGGAAATCCGGTCCTATACCTTCCAAGTAAAACTCAGATGACAGCCCGGGACTGACCGCCTCAGATGAACGTTGAAGATGACCCCGGAATTATATAGAATTTATTAATGCCTCATTTACTTTACGAAAAAGCTTTATTTAAAAAGGGATATAAGCACATTGCTGGTGTGGACGAAGCAGGAAGAGGCCCTCTTGCCGGCCACTTGCCAC
>CAZHHM010000002.1:0-25175 GCA_964532225.1 uncultured bacterium
ATTATATATCTAATTTCCGAAAAAAACAACTTCTGTTGTTCGTATGGCACGCGGGCCCTATCTGTTCCACTTTTATGAGAATGGCATCCTGGTCGCAGTCATACCAGAATTCCTTCACATGCTGGACATGACCTGAGGTCTCGCCCTTCATCCAGAACTTCTGTCTGCTCCTTGACCAGTACCACGCTTTCTTGTCATGAAGTGTCTTTTCGATGGAATCCTTGTTCATGTAAGCGAGCATCAGGACCTCCCCTGTTTTCCAGTCCTGAACTATTGCGGGGACCAGACCGTCCTTGTCGAACTTGAAATCCATGGCGGACTCTCCTTTATTATTCAAATTGTATCCAGGCGCTTCCCCTGCCCGTGACCTTTTCTATTTCGTCGATGAGGAGGGGACTGATAGTCGTATGATAGTTACCCGACGCTGATACTATTTTACCATCTATATGGATATAGGTAGGTTCTTCCCCGCGGTACATCGCAAGCAGGGTCTTCAGCCCGGCAAGGTGCTCAGGGCCGATCTTAGTGCTGATCTCAATGTGCAGGGATCTTTTTGTCTTGACCCTGTCCAGTATCTCGACCTCTTCGCATATTATCTGGGGCTCATCATTGCGCATATCCACTTTGCCGGAAATTATGAGGGGGATATCCTCATTGAGATATGTGGCGTATTTTTCATATGTCTTGGGGAACACGACCAGCGGGATACTTCCGGTAAGGTCTTCAAGCACCGCGACCATCATAAGGTCTTTTTTCTTGGTGGTGATCTTCCTCGCGTTCTTCAGGACCCCTCCCACCGATATCTTACGGTCTGTCATCTTGTCGGTAATGTCGGCGACCTTGGTAGTGCCCTTTTTTTCAAGATGTTCGGCTATGTCCTGTAGCGGATGGCCCGAAACATACAGACCCAGCATTTCCTTTTCCATGCGAAGTATCTGTTCTCTTGAGAATTCGGGGACCTCTAGCGACTGAGCACCCTCAGGCTCGTCCAGACGGTCAAGCTCACCGAAAAGATTGGTCTGCATCCTTGATGAAGGGTTCTTGCCGGCCCTTGAAAGCACCTGCTCGAAGTTCTGAAGCAGAGACGCCCTGTTCGTGCCGAGAGAGTCGAACGCTCCTGCTTTGATAAGGCTTTCGATCACTTTTTTGTTCACGGCCCTCTGGTCTATGCGCCCGCAGAAGTCGGCAAAGGACTTGAACGACCCTCCTTCTTTACGAGCGTTGAGCACTGCGTCTATTGCGCCGAAACCGACGTTCTTGATTGCTGCCAGACCGAACCTTATGGACTCGTTTATCACGGCAAAATCCTGTTCGCTCTCGTTGATATCCGGAGGAAGGACCTTAACCCCCATCTTTGAGCACTCCGAGATGTAGTTCGTTACCTTGTCGGAGTCGCCGATTATCGATGTGAGCAGAGCGGCCATGAACTCTACCGGGTGATGGGCTTTGAGGTATGCCGTCTGGAATGAGATTATGGCATAGGCCGTACTGTGCGATTTGTTGAATCCGTACCCGGCGAACTTTTCGCAAAGGTCGAACAGGTCCTTGGCCTTTTTCTGGGAGAAACCCAGTTTCTGGGCGCCTTCCATGAACTTCTCTCTCTGTTTTGCCATCTCTCTGGGGTTCTTTTTTCCCATGGCATGCCTTAGCACGTCAGCTTGCCCCATGCTGAAACCCGCGATAGTGCTTGCGATCTGCATGACCTGTTCCTGGTACAGGATCACGCCGTATGTCTCTTTGAGTATCGGTTCGAGCTCGGGAAGCTCATAGACCACCTTTGTCTGTCCGTGCTTTCTTCTGATAAAATCATCGACCATCCCGCTCTCGAGAGGGCCGGGTCTGTAAAGCGCCAGCAGCGCAACGACCTCCTCGAACTTGTTAGGCTTAAGGTCCTTGATAAGCGTCCTCATCCCGTGGCTCTCCAGCTGGAAAACGCCTCCTGTGTTGCCGGCGCAAAGAAGTTCATACGTTTTGGGATCATCAAGAGGCAGGCCTTTCATGTCCGGCCTTTTCCCTGTCTTTTTTTCGATAAGGTCGATAGCATGAGCTATCATGGTCAGGTTCCTAAGACCGAGAAAATCCATTTTAAGCAGGCCGATCTTCTCAAGGTCCTTCATGGAGTACTGAGTGACTATCTGGGTCTCGTTCATCACCGAGACCGGGACCAGCTCATTGAGCCTGTCCCTTGATATGACAACTCCCGCCGCGTGCACGCTGGCATTCCTTGAAAGTCCTTCTATCGTCAAGGCTGTATCTATAAGGTTCTTGATCTTGGCGTCAGAATCATAGATGGTCTTGAACTCCTTTACGGTCTTCATCGCATTGTCAATGGAGGCATCAGGCCCTTGAGGCACCATTTTGGCTATCCTGTCCACCTCCGCCAGAGGGATCCTCTGCACTCTTCCGACATCGCGGATCGCGTTCCTGGCGCCCTCGGTACCGAAAGTAATTATCTGTGCGACATGGTCTGAGCCGTATTTTGATGTGACATAATCAATGACCTCCTGCCTGCGCTGGAAGCAGAAATCCGTATCGATATCAGGCATGGTCACCCTCTCGGGGTTAAGGAACCTTTCGAATATCAGGTTGTACCTGAGCGGGTCCACATCGGTTATGCCTACGGAATAGGACACTATGCTGCCTGCAGCCGATCCCCTTCCGGGCCCGACCTCAATGCCTTTGTCCTTGGCATAGTTGATGAAATCAGCGACTATCAGGAAAAAAGGCGCATAGCCCATTTTTTCGATTATTGACAGCTCATACTTCAGACGGGACTCGATCTCTGGAGTCGTCTTCCCGTACCTTCTGGATATTCCCTTTTCGGCCAGCTCTTTAAGGTATGAGAACGCGGTATAACCGGAAGGTACCGGAAAATTGGGGAACTGGATCTTTCCTGACGGCATCTCGAACAGACATTTCTCCCTGATCTCCCGCGTGTTCAGAAGCGCCTCAGGAAGTCCCGGGAAAGCAGCTTCCATCTCTTCGGCCGTCTTGATGTAATACTGGTCGCTTGTGAACTTCATCCTGTCCTCTTCATCGAGGAATCGGCCGGTACCAATGCACATCAGCGTGTCCTGCGCCGCGGCATCGCCCTTGTCGGTGTAATGGCTGTCGTTGGTGGCAACATACTTAACGCCGGTCCGTTTTGACAGCTCAAGCAGCCTGCGAAGCACGGTCATCTGCTCAGGAAGGCCGTTGTTCATCAGTTCAAGGTAGAAGTCATCCCCGAAAATATCGATATATTCCTGGAGGGCAGGCATTATCTTGTCATCCTGTCCTTCAAGGATATAGCTAGGGATCTCCCCTGCCAGGCATCCGGAAAGAGCCACCAGACCTTTGCCGTACTTGCGAAGAAGTTCCTTGTCGAGCCTGGGCTTCTGGTAGAACCCTTCGGTATTGGCAAGGCTTATGAGCTTAACAAGATTGTGATATCCTGTCTCATCCTTGGCAAGCAGTGTCAAATGGTAGGGGGAACGGTCCTGTCTGGTATTCTTGTCATGTCTGGTCCTTGGAGCGAGGTACGATTCACAGCCGATTATGGGATGGATGCCGGCCGCCTTGGCCTCGAAATTGAACTTGATCGCAGCATACATATTGCCGTGGTCAGTGACCGCAACGGCATCCATCCCGCAGTCAGAAGCCTTTTTAACTATGTCCTTTACACGGCTGGCGCCGTCCAGCAGACTGAACTCGCTGTGCACGTGCAGGTGGACAAAGTCCTTAGGCCTGACCATTATTTAGCGGCCCCGATCTTGAACATCTTTGTACCGCATGTTCCGCAAACTCCGGTCACTGCCGGTTTGCCGTTCTTCAGCTTGACTTCTTTCGAATCCTTCATCTCTCTTTTGCTCTTGCACTTCACGCAATAGGCCTCCATCAAAATCACCTCCCTGCTTTTGGTTATTTCTTCCTGAAATATTCCTGTATCGGCACAACGGTGAACTGTTTTTTCTTTAGAGATTCCACCGCGCTCGCGATAGCGTTCGCGCCCGAAAGGGTGGTTACCACAAGTATCTTCCTGAGAAGGGCCTCTCTCCTGATGTGGTATTCATCCTCCCTTGATCCTTTTCCGAGAGGAGTGTTTATTACAAGGTCTATCTCGCCGGATTTTATCTTGTCGACGATATTCGGCCGTGTTTCGGAGGCTTTCTTGACCTTAGTGACATGGACGCCGCCGCGGCCCAGAGCGTTTGCAGTACCTTCGGTCGCAACTATCTCAAACCCCATTGACGCGAATTTTTGCGCGACCGGGACGATGTTCTTCTTGTCCTTGTTCCTTACGGATATGAAAACGGTCCCGTTCGAGGGGATCCTTTCCCAGGCGCCCATCTGGGCTTTGGCATAGGACTCGCCGAAATCATACGAGATGCCCATCACCTCTCCGGTGGATTTCATCTCAGGGCCAAGGACAAGGTCCTGCTGTGAGAACTTGATGAACGGCAGTACGACCTCTTTTACGGAAATGTGTTTTGGAACGGACTCCTTGAGGCCCAGCTGCGAGATGGTCCTTCCGGCCATTACTTTGGCGGCCATTTTGGCCCATGGGGTGCCTGTGGCCTTGCTTACGAACGGTATGGTCCTGGAAGCCCTTGGGTTCACTTCAAGCACATAGACAATATCGTTCTTTATAGCGTACTGAACGTTCATAAGGCCTATGACCTTAAGTTTCTTGGCCATCATGACAGTGTATTCTTTGATCTTTTCTATCAGCTCCGGTTTGATCGAATACGGAGGGAGAACGCAGGCGCTGTCACCGCTGTGTATGCCTGCCTCCTCGATATGCTCCATTATCCCCGCGATGAGCACATCTTTGCCGTCAGCCAGACAATCGACGTCGATCTCGACCGCATCTTCAAGGAACTGGTCGATGAGCACGGGATGGTCGGGAGATACGTCAGTTGCATTCGCCATATAGTTCCGCAGAGCTTCGTCATCATATACAATTTCCATGGCCCGCCCGCCAAGCACGTAAGAAGGCCTTACGAGAACAGGGTATCCGATGGTCTGTGCGACCGCTTTTGCCTCTTCATAAGACATGGCCGTCCCGTTCTTTGGCCTGGGGATATCAAGCACCGAGAGCATCTTTTCAAAGCGTTTCCTGTCCTCGGCGATATCGATGGAATCGGAGGATGTCCCCATGAGCTTTACCCCTGCCTTTTCTAGAGGCACGGAAAGCTTGAGAGGCGTTTGTCCACCGAACTGGACGATGACCCCCAGGGGTTTTTCTTTTTCGACGATGTTCATGATGTCCTCGAACGTCATAGGCTCGAAATAGAGCCTGTCAGACGTGTCGTAATCCGTCGATACAGTCTCGGGGTTGCAGTTGACCATGATGGTCTCAAAGCCCTCTTCTTTGAGAGCGAAGGAAGCATGAACGCAGCAGTAATCGAACTCGATCCCCTGTCCTATCCTGTTCGGGCCTCCGCCCAGTATCATGATCTTTCGCCTGCTGCACGGAAGGACCTCGTCCTCTTTTTCGTAAGTTGAATAGTAATACGGCGTATGCGCTTCGAACTCGGCCGCGCAGGTATCCACCGTTTTGTATACGGGTTCTATCCCCGCCGCCTTCCTTGCGGCCCTGATATCCAGCTCGCTCAGGCCCGTGAACTGGGCCAGCTGCTTGTCGGAGAACCCGTTCTTCTTGGCAGCGGCCATCACTTCTTTTGAAAGAGGCTTGCCAGGGGTCACCGAGTCCTTTATCATCTTTTCGCTCTCGACTAACTGGCGGATATTGTCCAGGAACCAGCGGTCTATGCCGCTGAGAGAATAGATCTCGTCTATCCCCATACCCAGCCCGATAGCTTTCTTCACATAGAAAAGCCGGTCCAGATTCGGGACCATTATCTTTTCGCGTATCTTCTGCATGTCAGGGGCTGCAGGAGGCCTTACCTGAGCAAATACCGAGAGCTGAGTGTTGGACCCGTCAGCCTTGACCCTGAACTCCTTCGGGTCCTCAAGCCCGCTGACCGAGATCTCAAGCGACCTCATCGCTTTTTGCAGCGATTCTTTGAACGTCCTACCGATAGCCATCGCCTCACCGACAGATTTCATCTGCGTATTGAGGGTCTGGTCTGCTCCGCTGAACTTCTCAAAAGCGAACCTTGGTATCTTTGTGACGACATAATCAATGGTCGGCTCAAAAGAAGCAGGGGTCTTCTTGGTAATATCGTTAGGTATCTCGTCCAGAGTGTACCCTACGGCCAGCTTTGCCGCTATCTTCGCGATCGGGAATCCCGTTGCTTTTGAAGCAAGAGCCGAGCTGCGCGACACCCTAGGGTTCATCTCGATGATCACTACACGCCCGTTGTCGGGGTTCACCGCGAACTGGATGTTGGAGCCTCCCGTATCAACGCCGATCTCACGGATCACCCGTATGGAATAATCCCTGAGCCGCTGGTATTCCTTGTCGGTAAGCGTTTGAGCCGGCGCCACGGTGATGCTGTCGCCCGTGTGTATGCCCATGGGGTCGATGTTCTCTATCGAGCAGATGATGACTACATTGTCCTTGAGGTCCCGCATCACCTCAAGCTCGAACTCTTTCCATCCGATGACGGACTCTTCGAGAAGCACTTGACCGATCTGGCTCATGGCGATGCCGTGGCCCACCTTTTCTTTGAGCTCGTCCATGTTGTATGCTATGCCGCCGCCGGACCCGCCCAGAGTGAAGGCCGGCCTTAGTATCGCGGGAAATCCTATCTCCTTCACGGCAGCGACAGCCTCATCTACGGAATAGACATTGATGCTCCTTGGCAGGTCGAGCCCGATCTTTTGCATCGCGTCCTTGAAAAGCTGCCTGTCCTCGGCCTTTTTGATGGAATCAAGGTTGGCGCCTATCAGCTCTACCTTGTATTTTTCAAAAACGCCCATTTCGCCCAGCGCGACTGTCGTATTGAGAGCGGTCTGGCCTCCTATGGTCGGAAGCAGGGCGTCCGGTCTTTCCAGCTTGATGATCTTCTCGACGACCTCTGGAGTGATCGGCTCTATGTATGTCCTGTCGGCGAACTCCGGATCGGTCATGATGGTGGCGGGATTGCTGTTAACGAGGACTATCTCGTACCCTTCCTCTTTTAGCGCTTTGCATGCTTGAGTTCCCGAATAATCGAATTCGCAGGCCTGTCCGATGACTATGGGTCCCGAACCGATGAGGAGGATTTTCTTGATATCAGTCCTTTTTGGCATTAATTTTGATTATATCACGGCGGAAGCACGGCTATGCTCGACAAAGGAGGTTGCCCATTGTATAATTCGGAGAATAAAAAATGGCAATAGAAGGTTTACCCGGTTCATCCCAAAAAGAGGCTTTCGGCGGCGCCGGAGGCATACTGAGCACAGGTTTTGACAAGAAGATAGCAAAAGAGACAGATACTGACATCGTCCTCTCCCCGAAAGCACAGTTCCAGAACAAGCTTTTTGAGCTCTTCGCCCCCGAGATAGCGGCAGAGGTCAACGTAAAGAAGGAAAAGACAGAGGACGAAAAAGAACTGCTCTATCATGAACAGCTTTTAAAGATAGTGACGGACAAGGCCAATTCCCTCATTAAGAAGAAAGAAGAAAAGAAAAGGGATAAAAAAGAGGAAGGAACCTCCGGGGAGGAAGCAAGGACAAGGCTCGGAAGATCCATACTCCTTCCTACCGAGGTCTACACGAGCGCGACCGAACGCATAAGAAAGATCGAAGAGACACTTCTCAAGGATTATATTGCCCTTTCGACCAGGATAATGACCTCCCCTTCTGGCGATACCTCTGGCGCAGTTGTCCGGCTGGGACAGATAAAGGATGAGCTCAGGGAAAAGGGCCTGCTTGAACCTGACTTCCTGTACCTTGATTTCAAGACCCAGGAGCTTTTGAAGTTAAGTTCTCTTGATCTTATCAGGGACAAGTTCTACAAGTCGAACTCGCTCGAGATGATCGAGTGGCTGATAAACGCAAAGAGCGGAAGATCGATAATTGATTTTCTTAACGCTCTCGAAAGCGATGCCCTTTCACTAAGCGAGAGAGCGGACATACTGCGAAAGATCGAGCTCTCCGAGTTCCTGAACCTGGCCTCCGCGCTCAAGGTAGACCTTGCAGGATGGCTCACCGGACTTGATTCTTCGAGCATAAAGGTCACTCCCGACAGGAATGACATCTTCTTCCATGTTTTCGATCAGCCCCATGTCGAGGAGATATCGAAAAAAGTGAACGCTTACAGGTCGGCATACTCGGAATACCTGCTCGAGGACAACCTTTGGAAGAAGTTCGGGATGTACTTTGATATGCGCAGGAGCGAGAGGGCGCTTTACGGCTTCGGCGTGGACAGGACGGCGATCAGAGAGATCAAAGCGCAATCCCGGAAGATCTCCTGGATAAGGACGATAACCAGGCTCAAAGAACTTCACCTTAACAGGATACTGACCACCTCATCGAACGAATTCGACATAGACTCTGTCCAGATAGCAAGGTTCACGCTTAAAGCAAAAAGGCTCGGGTACGACATACCTAAAGAAGGCGTCAGATGGATAGAGACAAGGCTTGAAACTCTGGCCCTTGAAAGCGCCGAGTACAAGCTTGAGCTCTTGAAGTCGCTTCAGACCATAGCTCCGGACCCTAAAAGGAACAGGGATATTTCGCGTCTGGCATCTATCATAGTCTCTCTCAGGAAAAAAGTACGGAAGACCTTATAAAAGCCCCATGAGCTTGTTCGCCTGAGGTATGACATAAACGTCCTCAAGATGCTTCCTGGCCACCGACTGGAAAGTAAGGCACTGCTCCGGAAGAGGGGCCGAGCGGAAATGCCTGCTTGCAGTGGCTGGCTGAAGGACAAAAGGTATCCCCGGCTCTATGCCGGCGACAAGGCGGCACGCGTCATCGATCTCTTTGGCTGTGGTCTCCTTGGAAAAAACGGCCTTCACGAACACTTCCTTTGCCATCGCGATGCTCAGGAACTTAGAATGAGCGCTCGAATTGAACTCGCAGCCTGAGGCAGAGGCAAGCTTTAGGTCCATCGCGATGATGTCCACAAGGCCGATGATCTCTTCGAGCCTGTCGGAAAGGGTCCCGTTCGTCTCGAGAAAGATCTTGTGCTTGATCAAAGGCAGGAACTCCTTGAGAAAATCCGTTTGAAGGAGCGGTTCTCCGCCAGTAATACTGACGCTGTGGTAGTTCTGCCTTTTTTGCATCAGAGCACTTACAAGCTCCGCCGCTTTTGAAGGTTCTACCGGGTTCAATATCTTTTCGGTACTTTTCCCTGAGTGGTAGCTGAACGTTTTGTTGTCATCCGGACCTAGCCTTGCAGGCGTGTCACAGTATGGGCATTCAAGATTACAGCCTGCCAAGCGGAAGAACACCTGTCTTCTGCCGATGTATATCCCCTCGCCCTGTATGCTGTCGAAGACCTCGTTGAGGTAGCCCTGGTGGCTCATCTGGTAAAGACGCGCGACGCTGTCCTGCCGTACTCTCCCGGAGAGAAGACCTCCTGCCCCGCTGACAGTATCCTGACGGCGGCGCTGTTGCCTATCTTTACGAATATCCTTTCGGAAGCGTTGAAAGCCCTTGAGACGCCTGCAGGCATGGTCCCGCTGAAAACGGTACTGCCGTCCACGGTGACCAGCATCCAGCTCTTGTCATTTGTTTCAACAGTGATTGACACTCCCCCTTCTGTCGCTGCGGGAAGCGATATATCCTGCACGTCCCTCGGCTTTTCTGGAGTTGCGGGCGGAGCGGCCTCCTGCTTTTCGGGCGCCGGAGTTTCTTTTGCCGGAAGCGGCTTGACCGCTGCGGGTTTCGGAGCTTTTTGCGCCGACATGATGCTTCCGACCAGCCGTCCGATGCCTCTGAACACTGCAAAAGCCAGCGCCAGCACGACCACCCCGATCAGTAGCGTGGCCGCGATCTTTTTAACAGAGCCCATATCTATCCACGGCTTATCAGGCTCGCACTGCTCCACTATCTCTTTTGAATATTTCTTCATCTTTTTGCTAAGCTCGCCGAGAAGCGCCTGTCCGTCCAGTCCTAGGTACTCGGAATATACCTTTATAAAACCCTTTAGCACGACATCGCCGGGGATAAGGTTGTATTTGTCCTCCTCGAGCGCGCGGAGGTATTTTTGAGTTATCCTGGTCTCTTTCGAAGCTCTCTCGAGCGTCAGCCCCTTTTCTTCTCTTCTCGACTTGAGCGTCTGGCCTACGTCCTTCCTAATTTCCTTCATCCTGGCCTCCTATCCGGCTTTCAGCCGACATGGCCGACCTGATCGACTCATCATCCTCCATTTTAGGCAGTTCCGACAGGTCGTTCAAGCCGAAATGTTTCAGGAACTCGACAGTTGTCGCGTAGAGGATTGGGCGCCCGATATTGTCAGATCTTCCGGCTTCCTTGATCAGCTTCTTCTCGAGCAGAGTGTTTATCGGGGCATCGGACATCACACCCCTGATATTGTCGATATCCAGCTTTGTGATCGGCTGTTTGTACGCGATGATGGAAAGGGTCTCGAGCGACTGCTGCGAAAGGGAGACAAGGACAGGGCTCTTGAGGAACTTCTCGATGAAAGGGCTGTATTTCGGTCTCGTGGCAAGCACGAACCCGTTGGCAAGCCTCAGTACCTGAAGGGCCTTGCCGTCATATTCTCTCTCAAGAGAGTTGATACTGTCCTCGATCTGGTCGCGGGAAAAGCCTGTGGCCTCGTTTATGTCGAAAGCCGAGACCGGCCTTTTGGAAATGAAAAGAATTGACTCGACGATATCTTTTACTTCGTTCTGCTGCAGTTCAGGCAAGGACAGGCTCCTTTCCGGATGAAAATACTATTATCTGACCGAACATCATCTCCTGCTTAAGGAGGATCCTCTTGAGCCTTACCATTTCAAGGAGAGCCAGGAAGGTGACGATGACCTCAAGCCTGCTGCGCTTCATGAAAAGATGCTCGAACTGCGTGCCTTCCGGCGCCGCGTCCAGCTTTCGGGATATCTGTTCTATCTTCTCTTCCACGGTTATGATCTCATCGACGATCTCGACATCCTTTCCCCTGTCCTTAACATCGAGCCATATCTTCCTGAAGGCCGCCGTAAGGTCTGATACGGATACGTCCTTGAGGAAATACTGTTTCTGCTGGTCGCTTCCTGTCTCTACCCTTGGGCGGTGGAAGATCTTGGAGAACAGGTCCTTCCTGTCCTTGAGCACTGCGGCGATCTTTTTGAACAGCCTGTACTGTACCACGTGGTCGACCAGAGAGGTCTCGATATCCTCGACCTTCTCTTCCTCGACCTTGATCTCGGGAAGTATCTTCTTGGATTTCAGATTGAGAAGGTAGGCAGCTACATAAAGGAATTCTGAGGAGACCGCAAGGTCCATCTCTTTGCAGACACTGATGTATTCGAGGTACTGGCCGGTCACGTCCGTGAGAGATATATCGCAGATGTCGACGTCCTGGCGCTCGATCATATCGAGAAGCGCGTCAAAATGGCCTTCGAACACGGGGAGAGCTACGGAGAACTTTTGAAGCCGCTCCGCATCTTCAGAAAGATGCGAGCTCGATGTCTCGTAGAGATGCTCGCCGCCGTTCAACGGTTCGAACTGGATATTTTCCATCAAAGCCCCATCACTTTCTTTGTCTCCTCGAGCGTAGCTTTAGCGGTCGTTGAGGCCTTCTTCGCTCCGCTCTTCAGGATATCGCCGATGATCTGCGGCTTTGATTCAAGCTCTCTGCGTCTCTTGTGTACGTCTTTCAGCGAATCCGTCACCAGTCCGGCGAGGTCTTTTTTGCATTGCACGCAACCGAGCCTGCCGGCCCTGCATTCTTTATCAATATTAGCCCGATTTTCCGCGCTTGTATAGATGGAAAAGAAGGAAAAGACCGTACAAATATCAGGATGGCCGGGATCGTCCTTTTTTATCTTCGCGGGGTCGGTCACCATGGACATCACCTTCTTTTTGATCACATCCTCACTGTCGGATATCGCAATGGTGTTGCCGTAGCTCTTGCTCATCTTCCTGCCGTCGGTACCCGGAAGGACAGGATATTTGGTCAGTATCTCTTTCGGTTCCGGGAACACATTGCCGTAAAGGTTGTTGAACCTTCTGGCGATCTCCCTTGTCAGCTCAAGATGAGGGAGCTGGTCCTGCCCCACGGGAACCGCATCGGCCTTGTAAATAAGTATGTCGGCAGCCTGAAGCACCGGATATCCCAGGAACCCGTATGTGGCAAGATCTATGCCTTTGAGCTCGTCTATCTTGCTCTTGTAGGTCGGTACCCGTTCGAGCCATGAGAGCGGCGTGATCATGGAAAAGAGAAGATGGAGCTCGCTATGCTCCGGAATGTCGCTCTGGACGAATATCGAGCATTTGCCGGGATCAAGACCGGCAGAGATCATATCGAGCGCGAGCTCAAGAGTATTCTCTTTGATATTTTTGGAATTCATATAGCCGGTAGTAAGCGCGTGGATGTCCGCGATCATAAAGAAAGATTCATACTCGCTCTGAAGACGTACCCAGTTAGATAAAGCGCCAATAAAGTTGCCCAGATGGAGTTTCCCGGACGGTTGGATACCTGATAATATCCTTGGCATAGTTTTGTTTTTTTATATTATCACAGGTCGGGAGGGATATTCAAATATCTCAGCGTGAATTCGGCTGTCTGCCTGAAGACCGGGGCGGCAGCGACCTCCCCCCAGATCGAAGCCTTGGGCTCGTCCACGGTCACGAGCACGGCTATTCTCGGCGAGCTCGCGGGAGCTATGCCTACGAACGAAGAAATGTATTTTCCCTTGACATACCTTCCGTCCATCACTTTCTGGGCGGTCCCCGTCTTTCCCGCAGCGCTGTACTGCGGCATTCTCGCGTATTTACCGCTGCTGTGCTTCATATAGACCGAACCCTTCATCAGCTCGATCATCTTTTTCACCGAGACCTCTGATATCGTCCTGCCCGCCTCCATGGGGAAATCGCTCCTGATTATCGCTTCATCCTGGCTTTCCACCTTCCGGATCAGCTTAGGCGCCATCCTTATCCCTTTGTTCCCTATCGAAGCGACAGCGTATACCAGCTGGACAGGCGTGACCGAGACCGACTGCCCGAAGGTTATCGTGGCCTCGTCGCTCTTGTGCCAGCGCGCAGGCTTTTTGACGATACCGGCCTGTTCCCCGGGATATTCCACCCCGGTCAAGGACCCGAAACCGAAAGCCCTTATATGCTTATAGAACGCCCTTGCGCCAAGCTTTAATCCGATGTATGACGTGCCTGTATTGAGCGATTCGGCCAGTACGTCGCGCAGTGTCTTGAACGGCTTGTCCCTGATAACCCTGTGTGAGTTCTCTATCTTGATGCCACCTACCTTAAGTACGTCAGGAACAGGTATCTTGCTGTCGAGGTCCACTATCCTCTCCTCTATGCCGGCGGCCGCAGTTATCACCTTGAACGTCGAGCCCGGCTCGTAGAGATCGGTCACAGGCTTCAGTTTCCATCTGGAGGCATCGAACTTTGAATATTCGTTGGGGTTGAAATCCGGCATAGACGCTATTGCAAGTATGTCGCCTGTCAGCACATCAATGACGGTTATCGTCCCTCCTATCGCCCCCATTTTCTTGATGCCTTCTGCAAGCGAACTTTCGGCTACGTACTGAATGTTCTCGTCTATGGTGAGATACAGGTTCATGCCCGGCCTAGGGCTTGTCAGCTCCCTGTAATTCCCGGTAAAGATCTGCCTGCCCCGCGGATCGCTCTCAAAGACGTATTTCCCGGGGACCCCAACCAATGACCTGTCAAATCCCAGCTCTATCCCTGACAGCCCCTGGTTGTCAACGCCGACAAAACCGATGAGCTGCCCCGCTAATCTCCCTTTGGGGTATATCCTTTTCTTTTCCCTGGTTATGTCGATCCCGGTAGAACGAAGTCTTTTAACGGCATCAGCTATATGCTTTTCCGCTTTACGGACCAGCCAGAAGTTCAGCCTGTCGGTGAACTTCTTCTCGATCAGCCCTTTTTTTTCGGGAAGTATCGAGACCAGGGCGCCGACAACTTCGGCCTTGTTCTCTATAGCTCTTGGACGAACATATATGGACCAGCGGTCCACCGAAGTGGCAAGTATGTTCCCGTTCCTGTCATAGATATCTCCTCTGTCAGGGAGAAGCTCTATGGTATTGGTCTGCTGCGCAGAAGATTTGGACCTGTAGAAATCATGGTCCCGTACCTGGAGGATGAAGAGCTGGACGATGACGACCGCGAAAGCCGCGACTATTACCTTATTAAAGACGTGCGTCCTTTTTATCGTATCGGGAACAGACCTATCTTTCATCGCGCGACATTGCCCCTATCAGCATTTTTTCAAGGATGATGTTCTGGGGCTGTGATGTGGTCTTGAGAGCGAGGTCCGCCTCCGAAAGAGAATTAATGAACAGCAGGAGCTCATCAAGCGTATACTTTCCTGCCGCTTCTCGGAGCCGCTCGTAATAATACGGGCTTATGCCGAACCTTTCGGTGACGGCTGATTTAGGAGCGTTCTTCATGGTAAGAGATATTACCAGGGCCATCGATCTTACGCGTGACGCCAAACGGCCTATGATGACCTCGGGCCTTTCTTTTGCCCTGAGCATCTTGTTGACCGAAACAACAGCTCCTGCGACATCTCTGGCAGATATCGCGTTCTCAAGGGCGAACGCGGAAAGCTCGCCTCCCACAGAAAGCGCGTAGATGTCCTGCTCGGTGACCTCTTGCCTTCCTCCTGAATAGGTGGAAAGCTTTTCAGCCTCGGAACAAAGCTGCCTCAGTGACGGCCCGGAGACGTCAAAAAGGAGCGACGCTGTCTTTCGTGCGATGGTCTTGCCGTATTTTTTGAACTCTGAGACGAGCCAGTCTACCGCAAGGTCCCTCTCCCTGTCGGAGAAAGGCTTTATCTCTATCACCTTCGCGGCAGAAGCCGCTTTTTTGAAGAACTTGGTCCTTCTGTCCGCTTTTTCCTGATAAATGACGACGCAGGTACTTTCGGGCAAGGCTACGGCATTGTCCAGGACCTTTTCAAGCTGCTCATCGTCAAATCCCTCAAGGACCACCATCCTGTCCTGGGAAAATAGAGAGACAGCGAAGATATTTGGGTAGATATCCTCGAATACCGAGTTAGAAGGGCTGTAGGTCTCCTTTGAGAACTGCCTTCCCTTGAAAAAAGACGAACCTATGTTTGCAAGCTCCCTTTTTACAAGGAAGTCCTCATCGCCGTGTATTAAAAACAAGTTCGACTGCAAGGTTACAGCCCCCAATTCCTTTTTTCTTCGCCTATCGTTGTCTCATCACCGTGCCCAGGAAGTACGACCGTATCTTCCGGAAGAGCGAAGAGCTTTTCTTTTATAGACCTAATGATATCCTTTTGCGACCCTTCGGGGAAATCCGTCCTGCCATGGTCCCTTTTAAAAAGGGTATCCCCCGAGAAAAGCACCTTTTCATTGCTATCATATAAGCATATACCACCGCGAGTATGGCCCGGAGTATGGATCGTCCTGAGAAGGATCTTACCGGCAGAGAAAGAATCCCCTTCCCTGATAAGTTTGTCCGGCAATGCTTTGACCTTTTTGAAGCCCATGTAGTCCATGAACTCGGATGCCTGCGCTTTCAGCATTTCAAGGTCATCTTCGTGGATATTGAAAGGGATTTTCAGCTGATTTTGCAGGTCAGGAACAGCGTTCACATGGTCCCAATGCCCATGTGTGCATATGATCATTTTAGGAGATAGCCCGTGTGCATCAATTGTTTTTAGCAAGTTCTCGGCTTCGTCACCGGGATCGATAATTATTGCCTCATTCGTGTCATCGTCCGAAATTATATAGCAGTTGGTCTGAATGGGTCCTACGACTATCGTGTGTATGTGCATCGTTATTATAAAAGCCGACGGTCAGCCTGCCTGCCGGCAGGCAGGGCTTGAATCCCCCGCCCGCTATCGCGCGCGTAGGACAGGCTGTCGACCTGCTTGCCTTCTGCAATCTAAAAGCCGACGGTCAGGCTTGAACTGACGACCTGCGGTTTACAAAACCGCTGCTCTACCAGCTGAGCTACGTCGGCATTCGCTCGCCACAAGGGCTCGCTCATATGAGGGAGAGGTTTCTCCCTCATCGTTCGGCCGCAAAAATATCCGGCCTCACTACTCCCTCTCATTAATTCCAGTCTTTACTATTGTGCGGGCTTGGGTTCGCAGGAAAGGACTTCCTTGACCGTTGCCGTGAGCTCGTCAAGGTCAAAAAGCTTTACGATATAAGCCACTATCCCCAGCGAAAGTCCCTTGTACCTGTCGGCAGGCTGGTCCTTAGCGGTCAGCATTATGATAGGGATATCCTTTGTCGAACCGTCCTTTTTCAGGTTCTCCGCGAACTGATAGCCGTCCATCTTGGGCATCATTATGTCGGTTATGATCAGGTCTGGCCTGTACGATCTGGCCTGCTCTAAGCCTTCTTCGCCGTTGTGGGCCACGCTTACCTCGAACTTTTCATGCTCGAGTATCGCCTTGAGTATCTCGACTATGTCCTGCTCGTCATCCACGATAAGTATCTTTTTTGACATGATGCCCTCCGTTGGTCCTTTTAATTCTATCACAGAAACTTTTTATAAAAGCCGAGAAAGGGAATTGAACCCTTGACCTGCTGTTTACGAAACAGCTGCTCTACCAACTGAGCTATCTCGGCACACTGACCATTAACTTATTTCCGCCTGACAGCCCTCTAAGGAACTGTACTGTACTCTGCGTCACCCTGAGCCTGCCGAAGGGCTATCTCGGCACACTGACAGTTGAATGCTGTAATCAATATATTATAGCAACTGAAGTGCCTGTTGAGTGAAATCCGGCAATTAACACGTCGAAAAATGCTCATGGGAACGATACGTACTAGCAGGATATTGCCAGAAAGGACACGATCGCGGCTTCAAAGCCTTCACATACCGCCAAGATGTCTTTCCGATGAATCGAGAATGAAAGGCGGCAACACTGACGCATATTATCTGCCTTCATCAGACGTTGAAGCAGCACAGATACTAAGAGAAGCTTCAGCTACTGGCACCCCGCTTACGATACAAGGCGCCATGACAGGCGTTGTCGGAGGTGCTGTTCCTTTTGGCGGATGGGCAATGGGTACTGAGAAAATGTCAGGGATCATAGACCTTGAACCGCGCAACGACGGAACGGCCCTTCTCAGAGTGCTTCCCGGTACAAGACTGACCGATATTGCAGCGACCGCGTCGGAGAACGGGTATTTCTATCCTCCGAACCCTTCGGAGATAAACGCTTCGATAGGCGGAAACGTTTCCACCGATGCTTCCGGCAGCAGCTGCTTTAAATACGGGTCTACCAGGAACTACGTGGAAAGACTGAAAGTCATCCTCTCGACAGGCAGTCTGCTGGAAATTGAAAGGGGCAGGCACTTTCCGAGGGACGGATATTTCTCTTTGGCGGACTGGTCAGGTGACCTGAGCATTATCCCTGCTCCAAGATACTCTCATCCGGGCGTGAAATCCTCTGCCGGATATTTCGGCGGAAGGGATATCGACCTGATAGACCTTTTCATCGGGTCGGAGGGTACGCTGGGTTTTGTCTCGGAGATCGGGCTAAAGCTTCTGCCCTACTCCCCCTTGTCACTCAGGGGCATCAACTTCTATTCTTCCAGAAAAGAGGCCTTCGAGCTCGTCAAGTCGCTCAGGGCCTCCCATAAAGATGGCTCAATGGACATAAGGGCGATAGAGTTCATCGATCAGACGGCATTTGATATGACAGAGATACCCTCCGCCCCCACCGGGACAAAAGCAGCCGTTATGCTCGAGATGGAGAACGGAGACGCGGCATCACTTGAAAAGCTTTCTGTCCTGTCCGATGCATCATTTGACCAGTGGATAGAATACCCCGCGTCATCAGAGAGCAGGATCATCGATCTTAGACGCTCCATCCCTGCTCGAGTGAACGAGAAACTGGTGTTCGAGAAAATGGGGACCGACCTCATACTCCCGTTCGGAAGACTGGATGAGTTCGTCAACAAAGGGCTTGACCTGCCTTATGAGTTCGGCGTCAGCCATGCTGTCTGGGGACATATCGGCCACGGGCAGTTCCACATCAATCTGGTCCCTCAGGACGAAACAGAATATCAATGGGCGACCTTCACGTATTTCAAGCTTGCAAGGACCGTGCTTTCACTCGGCGGAAGTGTGGCTGCAGAACACGGCATCGGCAAGCTTAAACATGACTATCTTTTCCAGATGTTCGGGCATGAGGGGATCGATAACATGAGAGGGATAAAAAGGTCTCTCGACCCTGAGATGATACTCGGCCGCGGGAATATATTTAAGACCGAGGACTGAGGACTGAAGACTGAAGACCGAGGGATGCTCTCTCAAATATCTAATATCTAATTTCCAATCTCTTCTTCAAAAATGCCGGGGCGCAGAATCGAACTGCGGACACCTAACTTTTCAGGCTAGTGCTCTACCAACTGAGCTACCCCGGCTAAAAGAAACGGACCCGAAGGGATTTGAACCCTCGATCTCCTGCGTGACAGGCAGGCGTGTTAGGCCCCTACACTACGGGTCCGCGAATATGAGCCACCCGCGACTCGAACGCGGCACCACTTGCTTAAAAGGCAAGTGCTCTACCAGATGAGCTAGTGGCTCGTAAAAGCTACCAGACACATCCCGAGTCATCGAGGATGAGCTAGCGGCTCACATGGACAATTTTGATTATATCATGGCCTGATATGGCAAAAAAAGACGGTCAGGGGCTGTATTATTTTAAAACTACCCGGTCATTGCTTTTACGGCAAAGGCCTCTTCATGCCATCCTCTGATATGTAGGCGGCGAACATCATTTCACCTTTAAGCATCATCCAGAACAGGAACGGGCCGTCAACATAACTGACATTCCCGTCAACAGGCAACCCGACAGAAGAGAAAGGCTGAATGCCTGCTTCGCTCATCCTTAACCTGCTCTCATGAACAGCCTGGCCGACCGCCGTCTGGCGGCCGTCTTTGTTTTGAATGCTGGCGCCCTCCAGGAAAGTAAGTGGCCCTGACTGTCTAAGGTCTACCATGGGGATGTAAACACCTCTCGACCCTGCAACGGTGTATCGATTGTTGTAATACGCGCTCCTTAACCTTGCATAAATGTCGTAAACAGTATCCCAGAGCTGAATATCGTCCATGCTTTTCCCGTCATATCTCTGGATGTATACCGAATGCTCCAGCTTTTTACAGTCCAATCTGAATATCGAATGACTGAAGCCTCTTAGCCTGAATTCCTGGAATCTGTCATTCAAGTAAAAACCCGGTACATTCCTGTCAAAGTACGGGATGTAGACCTCAGCTTCTTTGCCTGCGGCCGCCCATTCCATATTCAGGTCAAGGATACTGGCACATGAAAGGCTGTTTTTAGAGACAAGCCCCTCATCCAGCCTTAATTCAAGCCCGCGGTACTGGAATTCCTTGTTTATCGCTCTGCAATTACCCCTGTTATTTGCGGCACGTGTTTCAATAAATTCACCAGCAGAAGAAATGTTATGCTTGATCGGGAAATAATTGTCTTTGAACCAATTGCCGGTCCCGCCGATCGTCCAATCAGCCGCTCTTAACCGATGGCCTCCCCTGCCCCACTGGACCCGCGCCATTACCGAAAAACTGTTCGTTAACGAACATATCCTGCTCCTGCCTGAACCTGACATCGATATTCTCCTCTTATATAGATCACGGACACATAGACATCGGTGTTTATATATGAGAATTTCATGATAATTTCTGTTTTGGAGGATTTTTTTCTGGCAGACAGCTCATTAAATGAGAGAAGACCCTTAGCTCCCGGGCTTTTTATCGTGACGTACATTCGGGACAAAAGCATTCTTCTTTTTCCAGCTGCTGGCCTCGCTGACCCGCAGCTTCATCTTAGCTTTCGCAAAAGTACTGTCTATCTTGAACTGTGTCTTGGTCTTTGCCAAAGGATCACATTCCCAGAGCTTTTAGTCCGCCGTAGACCGCGAACGCAGGCCAGACTATCGCTTTGAGTATCCCTAGCACTCCGCCCCAGAACCCGTCCGCAGTCTGGATAAAATAGACCACCGCCCCTATGAACCCGACACCGTAGATACCTTCTCCGCATTTACCCATAAAACACCTCCCGGATAGAGATTTGAACGTCGAGCATAGAAATTAGAGCTTAGGGTTCCGGACTATTATCTGTGTTCTATGCTCAAAGCTCTATGCTCTCTAATCGGAGAGGGAGGGATTCGGCCTCCGTGGTCGCTTGGGCGACCAGCTCCGGGCCATGACATCTTTCCTTTCGCAGCCTCACCTCGCTCTGGCGCTCGGGTGTCGGCTGCTCATCCTCCCTCTGGTCGACGGAAAGATGTCTTTCTCATCCCTTCCTCCTTTTGCTGTCGCAAAAGTGTCCCGCTTTCGCGGGACCTCCTCATTCGCTTAGCTCAATCGGAGAGGGAGGGATTCGAACCCCCGTTAGAGTTGCCCCTAAAGTAGTTTTCAAGACTACCGCCATCAACCACTCGGCCACCTCTCCGCAATAAGCTAATTTTATCATAGGGCTTGATCGTTTCCATGATAAAATCCACTCATGATTGGAATCGAAGGAGACACGATGAAAGACCTTAACAAGCCCGGGGCCCTGTCCGCGTTCTATCTTGCAGCGGCATATCTGACCGGGATAGTAATATTCCTTTTCATTCTTGATTATCCCAGCATCACTTCCCCGTCGCAGAAAATGCAGCTTCTTGTGAACAACGGGCCTATGCTTTATCTGACGAACATCCTCATGTACGTGCTTTTCGGGCCCGCACTTATCATCCTGGCGCTTTCGCTGTATGACAGGCTAAAAAGCTCTTCAAGACTTTTCGCACAGGCAGCAACAGCCATTGCAGTAGTTTGGGCCGGGGCTCTTGTGGCCAGCGGCATGGTCGCCAATTCGGGCATATCTACTGTATTAGAGCTCTACAAAAGCGATCCGGCACAGGCGACAATGATGTGGACAGGGATCGAAGCCGTTGCCAACGGTCTAGGCGGGGCCAACGGTGAGATACTTGGAGGGCTTATGACGCTGCTGTTCAGCATAGCGGCCATAAAGAGCGGGAACTTTTCAAAACAGCTCAATTATCTGGGCATTATCACAGGGGTCATCGGCCTGGTATCCACTGTACCGGGTCTGAAGGACTTCGCCGGACTCTTCGGCATTTCTCAGATGGTATGGTTCGTATGGACAGGCGTGCATCTGATGAAGAGTACTACTGAACAGACATTCTAAACCGGACATTTCCGAGTATAATACGATCAAGGAGAAAACAATGAGTTATATAAAAAAGACCGTATTGTCCGTGATGGTGATCCTAACCGCCCTAACAGCCCCCACCCTTGCAGGCCTGCTTGAAGATGTGGACAAGCTCACGCCGCAGGAAGCATCTTTGTTCCAGGAAAAACTGTCAAAAAAAGCAGCAGAGAATATTCCTCTTGAGTCAGCGGGAACTTTCAACGTGCAGTTCATCAACCCATCGGCGTTCAACGCAGCTTTCCCCGGAGTAGCTCCTATGACCAACCTTTACGGAGGCAGCTTCACCATCCGCAAGCCCATCAATGACAGGTTCCTTATCGGAGGCAATTTCGGAGGCGGGGCCAACTTCCACTGGAATGAAAGCGCTTCAAAAGTTTTTGAGGATGCTTTCCTCGGATACGGTTCTGCGCAGTTCGTCACAGAGTTACGCCTTGTCCGTACCGAAAATTTCATACTTGCGACAACGCTCGGAGCAGGCGTGATGCTTGGCGGATACAACTATTCAAAGACCGACGACAACCTGAAGACCTCCTATTCCTCGAACCGCTGGGGTACCGGGTTCTGCGAAAGCGCAGCCATCGACGCTTACTGGAGCGCCAAGGACGACTGGGGCTTCGGTATCGGCGCAGGATATTTCTCCGGAAAGCTCGGGAACATGAGAGTGCTGCTCAACAGTGTCGACGGCACCGCCCCTGAGATAGACCTGAGCGGAATGACCTTTAGGATATCAGGGACAAAGTCGTTCTAAAACCGCGGATGACCGCCTATATTGCCCTTCTTAGGGGTGTAAATGTCGGGACCGGAAGGTCAGTCGATATGAAGCATCTCAAAGAAGTATTTAAGGACCTGGGATTCAAAGATATCTCCACATACATCAATTCCGGCAATATTCTTTTCAGCTCAAGCAAGTCCAAGAACTACATTCGAAAGGCAGTTGAGAATGCCATCAAGAAAGAATTCGGGTTGGCTGTCCCTGCTCTCATCTTGACCGAAGGTGAAATGAAGAGGATCGAACGCGCCGTTCCGCGGTCATGGATGAACGACGCCAGTCAAAGGACCGATGTAGCCTTTCTTTTCAAAGCCGCCGACCATAAAAGTCTGATAAAGGATATGCCGCTTAACAGGGACTTTATCGACGTGAGATATACCAAAGGAGCCGTATTCTGGAACATTGACAGGAAGCACTTGAACAAAAGCCGTCTGGTAAAACTGGTCGGGCACGAACTTTACAGATACATGACGTTGCGCAATATAAATACCGTGAGATATCTGGCGGGCAGGCAAATGACCAAAACATGATACTCCATTTCGGTGATTTGGTGCTTTGGTAATTGGTGCTTGTTTGGAGCTTGGTGCTTTGATTTGTCATTGGTCATTTCCGTCGGCCATCCTGCCTCTAGGACGCAGTTTGCTTCACTTCGTTCGCAAAGACATCCTGCGGTCATCCCAGGGGGCCATCCTGCCTCTAGGACGCAGTTTGCTTCACTTCGCTCGCAAAGACATCCTGCGGTCATCCCAGGGTATTCCTACCTCTAGTGCCCGGCCCGCCACGGCGGGGACACTCTGCTAGAGCCTCATGCTAAAATCATCCCATGCCCAAGATCCTCATAATCAACGGCTCCCTGCGCAACGGTCAGACCGACCGGGCTGTAGAGATATTCAAAGATAAGCTCGGGAGCGGCTTTGAATACGAGGTACTTAAGCTCAGGGACATGGACATCAAGAACTGCAAGGGCTGCGCGCTGTGCCTCCACCAGGGAGAAGGGTCCTGCCCCGTAAAGGACGATCTGCCCCTGGTGATAGAAAAGATGGACAAAGCCGACTGCATAGTATTTGCGACCCCTAACTTTGCGCTAAATGTCACCTGGATAATGAAAAATCTTCTTGACCGTCTCGCTTTCGTCTATCACAGGCCCAGGTTCTTCGGTAAAGTTTTCTCTTCGATAGTAACGCAGGGGGTCTACGGCGGAGGACAGCTGAACAAGTTCTTCAAGACAACTGCGGAATTCTGGGGAGGGATATACGTAAAAGGGACTGTACTTACTCTGGTATCGGCCGCCTATAAACCCTCTGCGCCTTGGAGCGAAAAAGAACAGCAGACAGTAGAAAAAGAGATGGTCAAGCTGGCGGGTCGGCTCAAAAAAGCCCTTTCGGGCAAGCTGCTGCCGTCCCCCAGCCTTTTCCGGCTGATGATATTCAGGTTCACCAGATCGGCTCATAAGTACGGAAAAGAAGACAACATGGATTTCAGGACTTACAGGGACAAAGGCTGGTTCGAATCCGACTACTTCTATCCTGTGCGGCTCGGCCCTGTCAAAAAGCTCGCGGGCTTCTTTGCAGACCTTATGATAAAGAAGATGGCGGAAAAGAAGAAGAGATAGAGAACAGCTTTTTTTAATGACAAACAACCAAATCCCAATGACAAATTAAACAGATAAATCCCAAATCACAAGCACCTGCCCGCATTGCCTCCAGCCCGCAGAGCTTCGCTCAGCGATGCTGGCGGGCGCAAAGCGTTGCAGGCGGGCCAAATTACAGACAAATCACAAATTCCAATTTCCAAATACCAAACAAATTCCAATGAACAAAAGGGAATGAAGGGAAAAACGGGAAAGAAGCGATAAAAGGGGAAAGGGTTAAGGGGGTTGATCACTTTATTCCCTTGCTTCCCTTTTATCCCCTTCCCTTCTTCCACCTGTTTCCCTTTATCCCTTTCCGCTTTCCACACTTCCACCTCTTTTAAGAAATCCCAAATCACAAGTACCTGCCCGCATTGCTTCCAGCCCGCAGAGCTTCGCTCAGCGATGCTGGCGGGCGCAAAGCGTTGCAGGCGGGCCAAATTACAAACAAGTCAATATATCTGGTTTTTAATTTGTGAATTGGTGCTTTTCTGTAATTTGTTATTTGCCCGCCTGCCAACACCTAGCCGTAGGCTTGGCGGGCAGGTAATTTGGCGCCTGGTGCTTTAATTTGTCATTGGTCAACAAAAAGGCCCGGAGACAACTCCCCGGGCCGATTACTGAGCACTACCGCTTATCAGAGGACTAAGATCATTTATTTATTGGTATCGGGAACTTTTCCCTATATGCCTTAATAAGATCTTCAAAAGAGTTACTTTCCGGACTCTCCTCAATAGATTTAACATAATCGATAGTTTCAGAATCCTTATAATTGATTAGTTTATTTAAGTAACTTAAATCAAGTTTCTTTATCGATCCTCCATCCGATTCTTTCATCTTCTCCATATATTCCTTAATAAACCCCTTGAACTTCATTTTCTGTGAACCGGTCAATTTATTCCAATAACTGTTATTATTTGCATCTGACGGCCAAGCTGTCGCTTTATTTAAAATGTGGTCAACATATTTAAGAAATTCATCTTCTGTCATTGATTTCGACTCCGCACTAAGAAAGGCATGCCAGACCCAAACAGCCGCCTGTAATGTTCCATAGGACATTGGCCTGTCTTTATCCGCTACTACTTTTTCGAGCTCTTCCCGTGTAATAACCCCATTCTTATCCCCATCGCTGACCTGAACTGCCATCGTCCATATTCGATTGCCTATTATTGGTGAGCTCATCTTTCTTCTCCTTTTTCGTAAACCTTACCATCGATTTCTCCGCCACACACCATTAGAGTTGACTGCAGAAATACCCGGATCGAACCCGCCCAACCCCCTGCATATATATATCGTCATTTTATGCCAGGGTTCTCGCTGCATTTTGGACGACCTCCGAACAATAATAAATCCCAAATTACAAAACTGTCCCCTTTCCTGTTTGTGATTTGTTATTTGGTGCTTTTCTGTGATTTGTAATTTGCCCGCCTGCCAACACCTAGCCGTAGGCTTGGCGGGCAGGTAATTTGGTGCTTTGGTAATTGGTGCTTGGTGCTTTAATTTGCCATTGGTAATCGGTCATTTCC
>CAZHHM010000002.1:25275-125685 GCA_964532225.1 uncultured bacterium
GCTTTGGTAATTGGTGCTTGGTGCTTTAATTTGCCATTGGTAATCGGTCATTTCCGCCGGCCATACTGCCTCTAGGGCCCTTGCTTCGCTCCGCTCGCAATGACCGTTCGCAAAGACATACTGCGGTCATCCCAGGGTATTCCTACCTCTAGTGCCCGGCCCGCCACGGCGGGGCAACTCTGCTTCAACCCCCTTCAACCTTTAACATTCAACTTTAAACCAACCAACTAACAAACTTTCCCACTTCCCCTCTGCTATAATCCCCTTCAGGAGGTATCTGCATATGAAAGGCTTCATCGATTTTATCCGTGAACAAGGCGTAGTAGGGCTTGCCGTCGGTTTCATTCTTGGTGGCGCGGTATCAAAGCTGGTGAGCGCTGTCGTAAGCGATCTTATTAATCCGGTACTTGGGCTGGCTCTAAGCGCTGCGGGGAACCTTAAGGAGGTCGCGCTTCAGATAGGCCCGGCAAAGATCTTGTGGGGGAACTTTCTCAGCACCCTTATAGACTTCGTGGTAGTTGCCGCTGTTGTCTATTTCGGCGTTAAGATCCTGGGGATGGACAAGCTGGACAAGAAAAAGGGATAGAAAGCAGGAAGACCGTTTGGGGGAGACTGTTTAATACGACCGTTTTGGGGAGACCGTATTGGCGAGACCTTTCTGAAAAGCTCTTCAATACAGTCTTCCCAGTACAGTCTTTCCAATACAGTCTTTTCAATACGGTCTTTTCATTTATTCCCTGTGCTGCTCCGGTTCCTGATGAATGCTCAGGTAACAGCGGTCAACTTTTTTCTTGATCTCGCCCTCGATCTTCTCGGTCTCCGAATGGGCCTGTTCTATGCTCATCTTGGGATCAAGATGGATGTTCACCTCGACAAAAACGTCCGCGCCTGAACTGCGGACCCTTATGTCGTGGAAAGAATGGACGGCAGGGGCACCTTTCAGCACCTCCTCGATGACCACCTTAACATTTTGGGGAGCTTTATCTATGAGAGCGTCTATGGACCTTCTGCCAAGCCTTATGGAAACGCTTATCACCACGCCTGCAACGACCAGCGCGGCAATAGAGTCGGCCGCGAACAGTCCGAAATTGGCGCAGATAAGGCCTACCAGCACGACCAGAGAGCTCCAGATATCTGTTGAAAAATGTAGAGCGTCGGCCTCGAGCGCCTGGCTGTTGTACTTTTTCGCTGTCCTGTAAAGCACCGCGGACCTTGACGCGTCAACAATGATAGAAACGATCACAACGGCATAGCTCCAGAAGGTGATATCGATATGAACATCACCCGTGATAAGCCTCTTTCCTGCCTCGTATATGATCCAGACGCATGTAATGAGAAGAAGTATGGTCTGCACAAAAGCCGAAAGGTTCTCTACCTTGCCGTGTCCGTACTGATGATCGCTGTCAGCCGGCCTGTCGGATATTCTGACCGAAAAGAAAGTGATTATTGCGGCTGCAAGATCAAGGCAGGAATGGAGAGCCTCGGACAGTATACCCAAACTTCCCGTAAGAAGCCCTACCAGAAGCTTTGAGCCGGTAAGGAATACTGCCGCTGCCACAGATGAAAGCGCAACGTTCTGTTTTTCTGCTATATGATGGTCATGCATATTCTTGAAATTATATCACTTACTGTATAATACATTGAACGGAGGTGTAACCATGGCAGTTAAAATGATGAAAGAAGCGGTCAAGAATTTTCTCGGCCTTGCCGCTGCGATAGCCGTTTGCCAGCTTGCCGGGACACTCGGGTCTATCTTCACCTTTCCCGCGATCCCAACCTGGTACGCGGCACTGAACAAACCTTTCTTCACTCCGCCCAACTGGCTTTTCGGGCCTGCATGGGGCCTTTGGTACACACTTATGGGTATTTCACTTTTCCTTGTATGGAAAAAGAGGAAGGAAAAAGGAGCGGCAGCAGCTCTTTACATCTTTGCACTTCAGCTCTTCCTGAACTTCCTCTGGAGCTTTATCTTTTTCGGACTTAAGATGGTGCTTCTGGCTCAGATAGAGATAGTGCTGCTGCTCGCTGCAATTACATGGAATATCTACGCGTTCGGGAAGATATCCAGAGCGGCCGCCTGGCTGCTTGTCCCCTATCTCATCTGGGTAGCGTTCGCTTCGACGCTTAATCTCGGAGTGCTTTTGCTGAACCCTTGATAGCATTGCTGTATAATTTGTTCCATGGCTGCTAAGAACATACTGCTTACCGGGGCAACGGGCTTTCTGGGAAGCAATTTTTTAAGGGTACTGCTTGAGAACGGCTACTGCGTGACGGCGCTTAAAAGGGCATCCTCCGATCTCTCGCGCATAAAAGACCTCGCCGGGAGGATCTCAGCTATTGACACTGACAAGGTCGATATCGAGAGTAACTTCCGGAACGGCAGGATAGATGCCGTTGTCCATTGCGCCACAAATTACGGACGCGGGGATGTAGACCCTGTCGAACTTATCGAAGCAAATCTCATACTCCCGCTCCGCCTCCTGAACATCATGAAGAAGAGCGGTACAAAGGCGTTCATAAATACTGACACAATTCTCGATAAAAGGATCAGTACTTATTCCCTTTCAAAAAGCCAGTTCAGGGAATGGCTGAAGATGTTCTCCTCTGAAATGACCTGCGTGAACGCCAGTCTTGAGCATTTTTACGGCCCCGGCGATGACCCCACGAAATTCGTGACCTCCATGGTCCTTAAGATGCTTAACGGCGAAAATCCGATCAGGCTTACTAAAGGGGAGCAAAAAAGGGGATTTCTCTATGTCGACGATGTGACTGCCGCGCTGCTTAAGATACTTGACAACGCTTTACGCCTTCCCGCGGGGTATTTCCACTACGATATCGCCTCCGACAAAAAGACGGCGATAAAAGATACGGTCGAGCTTATAAAAAAGCTCACCGGCAGCGCATCAGCCGCCGATCTTGGGGCCTTGCCCTACAGGGAAAATGAGATAATGGTCTATGATACCGATACTTCTGCTGTCAAAGATCTCGGGTGGTCGCAAAAGATATCGCTTGAAGAAGGCCTGGAACTGACGATAGAGAGCGAAAGAAAGAGAGCTTCATGAAACTGCTTATAACCGGAGGCTGCGGGTTCCTCGGCAGCAATCTTGCAAGGACGGCGCTTGAGGCAGGGATAGATGTCTCGATACTCGACGACCTGTCAAGACAGGGATCGGAGAACAACCTGGAATGGTTAAAAGCAAAACACAACTTTAATTTCACCAATGACGATATCCGCGATCATACTGCTGTTGAAACTCTCATCAGGGACATCAGGCCCGACGCGATATTCCATCTTGCCGGACAGGTGGCAATGACCACATCCCTGATCGACCCGAAAATGGACTTTGAGATAAATGCCCTCGGCACGATGAACGTGCTCGACTGCGTCAGGAAGCATACACCCGAGGCAGTCGTTGTTTACTCATCCACCAATAAGGTCTACGGGGACCTGGAGCGCTATACATATAAAGAGGAAAAGACCAGGTACGTCTGCGCCGAAAGGCCTGCCGGCTTTGACGAATCCGAACCATTCTCCCCTTCCACCCCCTACGGCTGCTCAAAAGGTGCTGCGGATATCTGTTTACTTGACCATGCAAGGACCTACGGCACAAGGACTGTCGTTTTCAGGCACTCCTCGATGTACGGCGGACGCCAGTACCCTACATACGACCAGGGGTGGATAGGCTGGTTCGTAAAAATGGCGATCGAGACAAAGGAAGGCAAGCTCCGGGCCCCGTTCACCGTGACCGGCAACGGTAAACAGGTCCGCGACGTTCTTTACTGCGACGACCTGGTGGAACTGTATTTCAACGCTGTGAGGCATATCGACAAGGCAAAAGGACATGCTTTTAACATCGGCGGAGGCATAGAGAACAGCCTGTCGATTGTTGAGCTGCTCAATATGCTTGAAAAAATGCTGGACATAAAGATGGATCATACTTTTATTAAAGAAAGGGACAGCGACCAGAAGGTCTTTGTGTCTAACAATTCAAAGGCGGAGAAGCTGCTTGGGTGGTCCCCGAGGACAGATTGTCTCTCCGGTGTCAAAAAGACCGTGGAATGGATCAAAAATGCCTGATATATCCGTCGTCATCCCCGCTTATGAAGAAGCAGAGAACCTGAAAGCGGTCATACCCGGAATAAAAAAAGCGTTCGAAGGCACAGGCCGCACTTTTGAGATCATAGTTGCCGATAAACTTGAAGGCTCCCAGGATACTGAAGCCGTTTGCAAAAGCGAAGGCTGCGTTTATCTCCGGAGAACTGGAGGCAACTCTTTCGGCGATGCCATGCGCACCGGCATAAGAGCCGCAGCAGGCAGGTCGATCCTAACGATGGATGCTGACGGCTCGCACACTCCCAAGACCATAACCGAAATGCTCAAATATACTGACGGCTTTGATGTCGTAGCCGCCTCAAGATATGTCAAAGGCGGGGACACCGAGAACCCAAGGTCTCTTGTGTTCATGAGCTGGGCCCTTAATCTCTCCTATTCCCTCATCCTGGGACTGGACTGCAGGGACGTATCTAACAATTACAAGCTTTACAAAGCAGAACTGCTCAAGCCCCTTGACCTTAAGTGCAATAATTTTGATATCGTCGAGGAGATCCTCTACAGGATAAAGAGGAACAAGCCGGACCTTAAGATAAAGGAGGTCCCTTTTGTCTTTAAGAAGAGGCTTTTCGGCAAGACAAAGAGGGATCTTTTCGTCTTCATGCTGTCATACGTCTTTTCTCTGGTAAAATTAAGACTATCTAAATGAGGACATTTCTCCGCAAGGCCCTGAAAGACAAAACCCACAACACTTACGTACAGTTTGGCAGGTCGGTATTCGTGGGCGGGGCCGCTTTCCTGGTCGACTTCATCATCCTCTGGACGCTTACCGACCATATGGGCATACACTATCTCATTTCGGCGCTTTTCGGCTTCACTTTGGGGCTTGCAACGGCCTATGTCCTTAGCATCTACTGGGTCTTCAAGGACAGGCTCCTCAACAAGCCGTGGCTTGAGTTCATCATATTCTGCGGCATTGGTGTCGTTGGCATCATACTTAACGAGTTCCTGCTTTGGTTCTTTTCCGACGTGATGCTGCTGCATTACCTTATGTCAAAAATAGTGGCCACCATAGTTGTTTTCCCTTTCAACTTCTTTGCCAGGAAGCATTTCCTCTTTAAATAGCCTTGTTGAAACGCGGGGCCGGCCGTTATATCATTGTTGCGGGTAGTAATGGCAAAGCAGATATCATACAAACAGGCTTTCAACAGGGGATTTGAGGTATTCAAGTCAAACTTTGATTATTTCATACTCCTTTTCGTCCTGTTATTCCTTTTCACCATGGGCGAGAGCTATGTGCAGAGCTCGCTCGACCCAATCCCTGCCGCAGGCATAGCCGCGCAGGTCCTGATATTCTGTCTAAATATCGTCATATCGATGGGCCTGATACGGCTCTCTCTTGATTTTCTCGACGGCAAGAGGCCGCATATGACCGAGATCTTCTCCCCTGCGAACCTTTTTATCAAATTCCTGACAGCCAGTGTGCTGTATGCAGCGGCGTCGATAGCAGGACTGATACTGCTGATAATCCCGGGACTGATACTTGGCATCAGGCTCATGTTCTTCGACTATTTTGTCATCGACAAGGGCATGGACGGGCTTTCCGCAGTAAAAGAGAGCTGGAAGATAACACAGGGCCTCTTCTGGCCGCTTTCGGTCTTCGTATCGTTAGCTATACTCATCAACATCGCCGGCATACTGCTCTTCGGGCTCGGACTTATCGTGACCATACCTGTCACCATAGTGGCTGAGGCGTTCCTGTACAGAGAGCTGACCTCGTAAAAATGCCACGGTTCAGCGTTTCACCCGAAAAAGAAGCGTCGCTCATCAAGCTCATGTCCGGCCTCGGCATAGAAGAAAAGGACCTCACCGAAAGGTTCGTCCATTCTTCGGGTCCGGGCGGGCAGAACGTCAACAAGACCTCGACGGCCGTCTACCTGAAACATATCCCTTCGGGCATAGAGGTAAAATGCGCCGGCACAAGGTCCCAGTCGCTCAACAGGTTCCTCGCCCGCAGGATACTTGCTGAAAAGATCGAATGCGCGGTAAAACATAAAAGGTCGGAAGAGCAGAAGCGCAGGGAAAAGATAAGGCGCCAGAAAAGGAAGCGTTCAAAGAGGGCAAAAGATAAAATGCTCCGCGACAAGAAGTTCGTCTCATACAAGAAATCTTTAAGAAAGAAGTCGGAAATAATTGAATAATTTGGTCATTGGGATTTATTCACTATGAGCATCTTCGAAATAGTGATGCTGCTGTGCTTCGGGGCCGCGTGGCCCTTTTCGATACACAGGTCCTACGTTTCAAGGAACAACTCGGGAAAAAGCCTGATATTCCTTGTGATAGTGCTTATCGGCTATATCAGCGGGATAATACATAAACTTCTCTACTCGACCGATGCTGTGGTCTTTCTCTATATGCTCAACGGCCTGATGGTGATTACTGATATTATAATTTTCTTCAGGAATAAGAGGTTCAGCAACGAAGGGCTGGACCTGTAAAGGAGGCGATCATGAAAGACCTTGTCGTGTTCTATTCCCGTGACGGAGTGACCAGGACCGTGGCAGTAAAACTGGCCGAAGCCCTCTCCTGCCCCGCCGAAGAGCTGATAGACCTGACTAACAGGAAAGGCATACTCGGCTGGCTCTACGCCGGAAGGGACGGGATGAAAAAAAGCCTCACCAAGCTCAAGCCCGCGGAGCACGACCCTTCAGCGTACGACAATGTCGTGGTCGGAGGACCGATCTGGGCGGGCAATATCTGCCCGGCTGTGAGGACATACCTCACCATGAACAGGGACAAAATAAGGTCATATTCGCTGCTGTTCACAAAAAGCAGCTCAGAGACAAAAAAGGCCGTGGCAGACTGTGAAGCGACCACGGGCAAGAAAGCCCTGTCCGTGCTGGACCTTAAGATGAAAGAGGTAAAGTCGCTTTCTTACCTGCAAAAAGTAAAGGAATTCGCCGCCCGGTAGACGCAGAAACCCTGAAATATCCCCGGGTTTCGCCCGATGAATAGACCGTATGGGCAGTCATGGAAGGATAATTTATTCAAAGGTCCACTATCTCAACGAAGGAGAATACCTGCGCGGTTTCAGGAACAAGATGGGCGCGATGTTCGTTGAGAGGCTGAGGACCTCAGTCAGCAGCAAGCTCGACATTCTCAGGGAATCAACAAGCATCCTCAATTCGACCGATCCGAACAGGCCTCAGACCGATCCTGATATTCTTCACAAGCATGTCTGCGGGCGCGCTTCGAGGGCTTTGGGCTTCTTTCTGCGCGGGGAAAGCTTCAGGGCCGCATCAATGGTCAACTCTGCTTTAGACCACGCTATACTTACCGTGCATGACAGATGGCTCGATGAGGATATCGTGATCGACGCGACATACACGCAGTTCCTTCCCGAAAAAGCCTTCAAAGAACTCGGGCTTCAGGAAGTGATGGTGTTCAGGCAGAGCAGAACAGAGGAAGTGCTTTCCTCCCTTGCCCAGTTCAGGATGCCGGACGGGCTGTGGGAACTGTCGCTTTATGATAAAGGCACCCGCTCCTGTTATCTGGAATACGATCTTGAGGAATACTACATGGACAGCCTGTCTGTTACAAGATGGACATCAAAGCTTTTCGACCATCTTAAGGGCAAAGGGCTTCTCCCGGACGCGGACTCCGTTCCGTTAAGGCTGGACTTCCTCAGCTCCTTCACTCACTGATTTTGCTATAATATCAACATCGCTTTCAGTTTTACGAGCTGAGTGCAAGCGATCTTGGAGGGGTACTCAAGTGGTTTAAGAGGGCGGTTTGCTAAACCGTTAGAGCCCGAAAGGGTGCCGTGGGTTCGAATCCCACCCCCTCCGAATGAACGAAGTGAATGAGGAGAGCCCCGCCCAAAGCGGGGCGGAGGCCGAATCCCACCCCCTCCGTTTAGAAAGCAGATAATCGATAGTAGATAATAGAAAATAGCAAGACAATACCAAACGCAGATCTCTATTCTCTACTTTCTATTTTCAACTCTCTATTATCTTTCTTTTTGTCCTCCCTAACGACCGCTAAGTCCGGATCCCAACTAACAAACTAACCAACTTCCCAACTAACAAACTAACCAACTTCCCAACTTTCTAACTTCCCTCCAATCTGCTATAATTTCTTGCCAGTCCGGCTTTATTGGAAGGAGAAAGAATAAATGTCGATCTTAAGATGGTCCGTACTTGCGATCGCGCTGTTGATATCCCTTTATCTTCTCTTCATGTCATATATGGGGCTTCTGAGCGCTCCCAAAGTGACCGAAAAAGAGATGGGCCCCTACCTCTTCGTCTATGACGACTTTAAAGGACCGTACAAAGAGACGCCAAAAGTCTTCAATGAAGTATATCTCAAGCTCAAGTCTATCGGCGTCGACACCACAAAAGGTCTCGGGGTCTATTTTGACGACCCCTCAACGGTCCCTGAAGATCAGCTCAGGAGCCAGTGCGGCAGCGCGGTCGAACAGGCTGACGCCAAAAAGATCGGCCCGTACCGTGACAGGATGAAAGTGCGCGAGATAAAGAAAAAAAACAGCATGGTGATCGAACTGCCCCTGAGGAACGCGATCTCATATATGCTTGGCCCGTCGAAAGCATATCCCGCCCTCTCCGCTTACGCCCAAAAGCACGGGTACAAACAGACGGTCCCCTTTGAACTGTACGATATGAAAGCAAAAAAGATATACTATATTATGGAGATAATAAAATAGCAAAGGAGAATATGATGATAAGAACGCTGATCGCGGCCATAGCGCTCCTGTTGACTGCTTCTGTCTGTTCGGCCATGAATTTTTCCGCGGATTTTGTTTCCAAGATGGGGGCAGAGACCACAAAAGGCAAGATCTTTTTTACTGACAAAAAGGTAAGGATGGAACTGCCCGGAATGGTGACCATAACCAGGATGGACAAAAGCATCATGTGGATGCTTATGCCCGGACAGAAGACGTATATGGAACAGAAGATAAAGCCGGAGCACTCTGCCAGCTATTCCACCAACATGGACGGGGAGATGGAAAGGGTAAAGATCGGGCCGGAAAAGGTGAACGGGATAAATACGGACAAATACCGTGTGACCTTTAAGCAGGGAAGCGAGAAAACAACTGTTTTCCAGTGGGTCTCAAAAGACTATGTGATGCCGATAAGGACCGCCGCGCTCGACAACAGCTGGTTCACCGAATACAGGAACATAAAAAAGACGGCGCCCAAAGCTTCGCTCTTCGACCTGCCCAAAGGCTACAAGAAATTTTCGATGAACGTGCCGGGTATGTGACCGTTCTTAAGAGCGGTTTTCATGGGCCTTCCGCGTTGCAGGGAAGGCCTTATTTTTTATACAGGTTTGTTTAGCTCTCAATAACGTGCTATTATATAATTGTGCTGCCAAAACTTATAATCCATAACGCCGTCAGCGCTGACGGAAGGATAGACGGGTTCACCCCTGACCTCGAGCTTTTCTACGATGCCGCCTCAGCTTTCCAGGAAGACGCCACTCTCGCGGGAGCGGATACCATACTTGCCTCCGAAAGCCAGATGCAAAAAGAGAACAACGAAGAAGAATATGTGATAAAAGGCAAGAAGGATAAGCGGCCGTTCCTTGTCGTACCCGACAGCAAAGGCAGGATCAGGTTCTGGCACTACCTTAAACGCCAGCCTTTCTGGAAAGAGATCATCGTACTTGTCTCAAAGACGACCCCTCAGGGCTATCTGAAATACCTTAAGCTTACAAAGACCGACTATATCGTCTGCGGCGACAAGCAGGTAGACCTTAAATCGGCGCTCCAGACCCTTTCAAAGAAATACAAGATCAAAAAAGTAAGGGTGGACAGCGGCGGCACTTTGAACGGGATACTGCTCAGGCTGGGTCTGGTAGACGAAATAAGCCTCCTTATATATCCTTTCTTCGTGGGAGGCACATCCAACAAATCGGTATTCAGGGCACCGGACGGAAACTCCAAGAAATTGACCAAATGCCTTGTGCCTATTTCGTCCAAACAGCTCAAGAACGGGGTCAACTGGCTCAGGTACAAAGTCCTCGGAAAATGCCTCGGCTGAACCTCGATTAGCTGAAATCAGTAAGATATCCCGCCGATAAGTCCGTATGTCAGGCATAAAGAACGCCCGCACAACAAACGTCTTTTCCGGATATGATTATCGCGGAAAAATGAGGACTATCGGCAAGGCCGCCGTAAGGTCATTGCCGGTGGTACTGCCGGTCGCGGCAGGGGTCGCAGGATATAATCTCATTCCCGAGATAAAGGGCCTTGCGGACTCCTTAAGGCCCGTCATGAACGAGTATCAATCACTTTTCGAGATAACCACTTCGGGACTTACAGGCATATTTTGCGACACCGTCGCTCAAAAAGCGGGCGGAGCAAAATACAGCCTGAAACGCTCTCTCTCGATGGGGGCTCTTACGGCGGTCTCCGGAGGTGTATTTTACAGGCATTTCAACGACCTTAACTGCTGGATGTTCCCGGATGCCGATACACTGTCCATTGCCGCCAAGATAACTACAGAGCAGACCCTTTACGCCTTCCCTTTCCTCATGTATATGTTCACGGGCACAGCTCTGATAAAGGGAGAGGCAAAACAGATGTCTTTCATGCCTCTTGTAAAAAGCGCGCTGTCTGCAGTGCCAAAGAACTGGATGGTGTGGGTCCCTGCCGACATCGCCATCTACAATTCGGGACCCGACATGGCGGTCAACATCGTGAACATCACCAGCCTCATCTGGCTGACACTTCTGTCAAACATGGTCAACAAGGACACCACAAAACCGCAATAGAACGCTGACGCACGGCATTGTATAATCTCCTCCATGGACGCGGACCTTAAGATAGGCACCTCCGGTTTTTCTTTTAAGGACTGGTACGGTCCCGTTTATCCCAAAGGCATGAATAGTGCGGAAGTGCTTTCGTTCTATGAAAATGAACTCGGGTTTGACTGCGTTGAGATCAATTCCACGTACTATTCCCTTGTTTCGCAGAAGTCCTTTGAAAGCATGGAAAAGAAGACAGGGAAAGATTTCGAGTTCGTGGTGAAAGGCTTCCGCGGAATAACTCATGACCCTTTTGATCCGAGACTAAAGGAAAGGCCGAACCTTGAAAGGGTCAAGGAGAACATCGACAAGTTCATTTTCTCCCTATCTCCTGTCAGGGACAAAGGAAAGCTCGGCGCCGTACTGCTGCAATTCCCTGTATTTTTTACTCCGAGCAACAATAACAGGGATTTCATTCTCATATGCAAAGATAAGTTCGGGGATATTCCGGTGGTCGTTGAGTTCAGGAACAGCGGCTGGGCAAAAGACGAGACGTTCGAGTTCTTAAGGAAAGAAGAACTCGCCTATTGTGCCGTTGATGAGCCGAAACTGCCGAGACTGATGCCGTTCATCCCCGAAGTGACCTCTGATATCTCCTATTTCCGCCTTCACGGGAGGAACAGGAACTGGTTCGGCGCAGGCACAGATGAAAGATACGATTATCTCTATTCCGAAGAAGAACTGGGGCATATGCTTCCCGAAATAAAGAATATGGCAAAGAAAGCCAAAAAAGGATACATATTCTTCAACAACTGCCATGCCGGGCAGGCCGTAAAGAACGCGCTCACCGTAAAGAGCATGTTGACTAAATGATACACTCGCTGTATCATTATATACATGAAACTACTTACAAAGGATTCTGATTACGCGACCAGGGCCCTGATACATATGGCCGGGGACTCCAAGAAGATGTACTCCGTCACCGAGCTGGTGAGCGAACTTGGCATCCCCAAGCCCTTTCTCAGAAGGATACTCCAGAAAACATCGAAAGCCGGGCTTATAAACTCCTTCAAGGGAAAAGGCGGAGGCTTCGTGCTGAAGAAAGACCCGAAGAGCATCAAGCTCTTTGACATCATCAAGGTCTTCCAGGAAAGCGAGTCCATCCTTGACTGCTTCTTTAAGGGAAAGGTCTGCCCCAACAGGAAGACCTGCCCTATCAGGACCGAGGTCCTCTCGATAGAAAAGACGATCTTTGACAAGCTCAACAGGATATCAGTTCATGACCTGATGAAAGGGAGAAAAGCCTTATGAAACGCGACATCATCAAGATAGATCAGGATAAATGCAACGGCTGCGGGGACTGCATAACCGGCTGTCCCGAAGGTGCGATAGCCCTTGTTGACGGAAAGGCAAAACTGGTAAAGGAATTCTATTGCGACGGACTTGGTGCCTGCATAGGAAACTGCCCCGTCGGAGCGATAACCATTGAAAAAAGGGAGACCGAAGCATATGACGAGCTCTCCGTCATAAAGAATATCGTTTCGCAGGGCCCGGAGATGGTGCTCCAGCACCTCAGGCATCTTGACGAGCACGGCCAGGACGAATATCTCGGCATCGCCCTGGACTATCTTAAGAAGAACAGCATCGATACGACTTTCAGGAAAGGAAAGAGAACAGAAATGAGGATGCACGGATGCCCCGGCTCAAGAACTGTTGACATGACAGAAAAGAAAGAGACCTCTCCTGCGAAAGGGCCGGCTCAGCAGGATTCTCAGCTTAGGCAATGGCCGGTACAACTGCACCTGCTGAACCCACAGGCCCCCTACTTTAACGGCGCGAACCTGTTGATAGCCGCTGACTGCGTTCCATTCGCCTATCCCGATTTCCACAACAGCCTTCTCAGGAACAAGGTCGTCATCATATTCTGCCCGAAGCTCGACCATTCAAACGAGGACTACATCGAAAAACTTACGGAAATTCTCTCTTCTAACGACATCAATTCGATAACGATAGCGCATATGGAGGTCCCCTGCTGTTTTGGCACGGTAGCTATAGTTGAAAAAGCTATTGAAGCGTCGGGAAAGAGCATTCCTCTCGCAAAGGTGAACATAGGCATCAACGGTCAAATAAAGAAATAAGCCGCCTCGGTTTGCTTAATGTCCCCTATTTTGTATAATGGACTCAAAGACAACCCCGAAAGGAGATCCAGATGAAATTCGGATTGAATGAGATATTTGACGCTCTTGAGATAGCTTTTTCCGTAAAAAAGGCGGCGCTTGTGCTCGTTGGTCTCATCGTTGCACTTTTGGGCTCCGCATTGTTCTTCTGGCTGGGGACCCTTTCTTCAGGCCTGCTCGCCTGGCTGGCTAACGCAGCCGGGACAGTGCTTCTATATGTGCTGGTCATGTGGCTTCATGGCGCGGTAAGCGTCATGGCTTACAAAGAGCTCACCTCTGGAGAGAAGATCGAACCGGTCCAGGCAGTTTCGCTTGCCAAGAGCAATCTCAAGTCGCTCCTTCTAACCCCGCTGATGGCAGTTCTTGCGGCGGCGCTTGTGCTGGGGATCGAATACCTTGTGTTCATGCTCGGCAGGTTCTATGCGGGACAACTGGCAATCTCACTTATCTCGGGGATCTTGATCTTCGTTAACGCGGCCGTCATTCTGGGCCTCATCATAGGGTTCTTCCTTATCACCGAGATGATCACTGTAGACGCTTCCGGACCGGTCGCTTCGTTCAAGAAGCTGCTCGACGTCGCGAAAAAAGCCAGCCTTCAGGCTGTCATGTACTTTGTTCCGGTGCTCCTGATAGGCGCAGGCGTGGTGATCTCAGGCTCTATGCTGCTGTTCAGCTCTACTCTTGTGTCGCTTTCACTGTTCGGGACGGCTTCGGGGATATTCGCGGACATGGCGGCTTCGGAGGTCCCGACTTTCTCGGTCTATACTCAGGCTTCATGGGCGATATTCTCGGTGTTCACAGGGCTCCTTTCCGGGCTTTTGCTATCTTTCGCGATAGTGTTCGTGAAGACTTCATGCATATCCATTTATTTGAGCCTTAAACAGCGCTTAAAATAACCCGCCCATGCGCTCGTAGATTAATGGATAAATCGTCTGTCTACGAAACAGAAGATTGTGAGTTCGACTCTCACCGAGCGCATTTTAAAAAAGAGGCCGCGAGCTCACACCCCTCCGTCAATTATCCTCGGGGTACCGCTCAGGTCATAAGAGAAGCCTATCGATATAAAATGAGCGCTGTTATCCGGCACCTCGGCGAACCTGTGATAGGCATAGTCAAACGAGAACGACTGCAGTTTTATGCCAACGCCGGCAGTGATATCGTTCTGCGCGGGACCGGCGGCAGAGTATCTCTGATCAAGGCCCAGCCTCAGGCTTATTGTTTCGGCAAAGACCCATTCAATCCCCGAATGCATCAGAGACGGCCTGGAAGGCTGAGATACTGGCCTTTCGATATCGGTCATGAAAAAGACCTCATTGCTGCCGAACGATCTGAGACCGCCTTCGCCGATCAGCTTGTAGGAGAAACCCGCTTTGAAAGCTGACGGGATATCCTCATCCCTGTTGTTCTTCTTCCAGGTGAACTTGCCGCCCATGCTCATAGGCAGCAGGTTTGTGATAAAGACACCTGCTTTGAACGCCTTGTTAGGAACAAGCACTGCGCCTACGTCGAGGTCCATTCCGGAACCGCTTGACCCCTCCATTGAGCCGGAGCCCACGGAGAAACCCTGTGTAAAGTATTTTACGGTCATACCTACGCTGACCGCCTTAAGGTCATGCTTGCCGGTAATTGAGCCGAGAGTGTTGGCAAGTGAGAACATATATACGTTCGACCCGTAATCAGTCACTCCGTACACCTCAGGACGCGGGACCGTACCCCCCGTATCCCACCGCGTGAGGGGTATCCCGGAGACCGATGTCGCAACGATACCGACCCCTGCGTAGCCTATCGGGACAGGAGATGCGAAACCAAGAACGGTATAGCCGACATCGCCGAGCAAAGTTGTGCGCATCGAAGTGAAGCTAGGGTCCTTGACGTTCACAAGACCCGCCGGGTTCAGGAAAAGCGAGGAAACATCATCGGCTTGCGCGGTGAACGCTCTGCCTAGAGCTTTTGACCTGGCCCCCACCCCTATCGCGGACGGATCTGCCATATAGGAGGCGGAACATGCACCTGCAAGAACGGCAAGAACGGCCAGAACAAGGGAATATTTAAGCTTTGGGGCTCTCATTTTTATTTTATTCTAAACGTTACTTTGTATAGAGTCAAGAAAATATACTAATTCATGCAACTTTTCCCCGCAGTTCCCGATAGATATATATGGCGACGCCTTCCTCAAGAATGCCGAAGGTAGTAACGGATATTGCCAAGAACCTGAAAAGGTCTTTCGGCGAGTCCGCACTGCGCACTCTTGTGCCTGCATACCAGATAAGGCCGCAGGTGCCTAACCTTGACCTCAGGGTAGCTATGACCGCATCAAGGTGGGGGCTGTCCGAAGCCGGGGTCACAGCGGCCCTGAACCTGAGCACACCAAGGGACCTTCTGCCTGCTCTTGGAGAAGAGTTCAGCGTGATGAAACGGGTCCTGTATGCCTATGATGATATTAACAACCGCTTCCCGACCTTCTCGCTGCAGCCCAGCGAACATGTGATCAACAATCACACAAGGATCCTCCTGGCGGATGAGGTACTTAACACCAAGTACCAGCCTGAAGTGCTGATGACCTCCCATCTTCTGAGGTCGGCATACCTTCACGAAAAGCTCAAGACCGAGCTCTCTGAGCATTTCCTTGACCCCAAGGATATACAGGTGCTCGCACAGATGAGCCAATCCACAGCCCTCTTACTGCAAGGTCTCAACATGGAGAAACAGGCAAATGAGGTCACAGACCTTTCGCTCAGCGCCATAGCGCCGGAGCAGTACGATGCATACAGCAGAGTACTTTACGCGCAAGCCTCAAGGGAACAGCTGCTAGAAACGATGAACTTCGCCAAGAATAAGTTCTCCTCTCTTTTCAGGAACAGGCTCCTTGGCAGCCTTGAGCAGTACGGGGTCCTGGGAACAGCGGAAATAAAACCCGATCTGCCCGGCATGAAGACCACGCTTGCAAAGGTAGGCCCCGAAAGGACGAAGGCCATTATTGATGAAAGTCTTACTGCCTTTAAAGCCCTGATGCCTGACATGCTATTTGAGGTGCAATCAAGGATAAAATCCGTCTCAAGTACCGGCATAAAGCTAGGGAACAAGGGCGGGGACGACTCAAAGATCCATGACAAGGTCGCCTTGAGGCTGATACTCGGGACCGAGCTCCAGCCTGACAATATATCCGACTATAAAGACATCGTTAAGGAGGGCGATCCGGAAGCCGTGCTTAGGGCGCATATCTCATATAACCTTAACTTAAAGCTGCTTCTCGCCGCCAACTACGTCCTTACCGACATGACCAACGATTTCGGCTGGGCAGAAGACAACTTTAGGATCAGGAATTACGTGAACGAGCCCAGAAAGAACGGTTATCAGAGCTATCAGAGGACCTTTAGAACGGCTCATGGCCTGTCAGTTGAATTCCAGCTAAGGACATACGGGATGCACCGCTTCGCCGAGCTCGGAGGCGGCAGCCACAGGGCATATAAGGCCGGCGAAACAGGCGCCGCAAGGGACATGAGAGGCGTTGACCTGGTCTCAATGTACGGCCAACTGAGGACCGAAGAAAAAGGCTCCTTTTTCGGCTACGTCCTTGATGAAGGAAGCGCCCTTACCGGTCCGGTCAAGCTCAGCCTTGCAGGGAACAAGAGGCCGAAGGCCTTTGAACTGGCTCTTGCAGCGACCCCCGAGATACAAGGTATTGCAAGCATGTTCACACTTGACCCTTTGACAGGCGCAAAAAAGAACATCAATCCTCAATCCGAGGTCCAGCCCGGCGCCATCTTAGGCATAAGTTCTCATAGGATATGGAACATCAACGATCTAAGATCATTATCAGGCACCGCGGCAAGCAAAGAAGCAAAAAGACTGTTGAACGCCGGCATATACGAACTGGAGTTCGAGAGCGCAGAAAGACAGAGACGTGATATCGAGACAGGAAAGTCCTTTGTCGATGACATGCTTATTGAAGTCCAGGCGGGAAGGTCCTCCGAAAAGGACAGAAAGGACCCCGGTATCGAAAGGGGCACAGTGGTCAACGAGCAGTCGCTTATCAGGAACCTGAACGCTTCAGCCTCAGCCCTTAAGGCAGCTTCTATGGACGAGCTCTACACTTTGACGGCGGCCAACGATGAGATGCTCTCCTCTCTGCCTTCATTGCTCGGCATGTCTTCCGCGACATATTTTATTGACAGAGCGAACTCATTCGTTAAGATCGCCCTTCCGAGCGGGTCCTTTCTTTTCAAGGCGTTGTTCGATGCGATCGCTTCAAGAAAAGTGGTATTGAACAAGGTCTCGGTAAAGACAGTCGGAAAGAACTCGGTAATTGAGCTTCGGAGCCAGGACCTGATGTCCTGTATAGACAGCATACTGTCTTCTCTGGGCACTATGTCGCCACCGGAGAACCTTTTTGATATGCCGCTGAAGGAAAAGACCTTATCCCTGCAGATACGCAGGGCAAGGGAAGGCGCTGTCAGGATCACTCTGCCCGATGAAAAGAACAGCAGGTTAGTATCCGACTTTAAACATGAACTTTCAAAACTCAAGAGACTGGGATTCTACGACCTGCAGACGACAGGCATCGGCGCTTTCACCATACTTGAGGTCTCGGGTGAAGGGATCACCGGCGACAAACTTAGGCCTCTTTTAAGAACAGTCCTTGATAAAAAATATCCCGGATCCGTCCCTCCTGAAATATCCAACGCCGCTCAGATCGAAGAGCTCCCTGCCGCTTCATCAGGCATCCCGGGACAGGTGATATCAATTCTTCTGGACAGCGGGATATCGATCTCCGGCTACAGCATCGAGACCGATTCCAGGAGCGGGAAAAGGAGCATCATTTCCGAACTAAGGCTTCCGGATAATTTTGACAACCGCAACATGCAGAAGTTACAGCAGAAGCTTGGGAGCATCAAAGGGGTGATGAAGCTGGACTTCTGATAGTTTTATACGCTCCCGGCGGTTTTAGCCCGGGATTTTCTATATAATGTACCTATGACCCAAAATATCAGGAACTTCTCGATAATCGCCCATATTGACCACGGCAAATCCACCCTTGCCGACAGACTGCTTGAGGTCACGGGCACGATCGATAAACGCCAGATGAAGGAGCAGGTGCTCGACTCGATGGACCTTGAGAGGGAGAGAGGCGTCACCATTAAGGCAAAAGCGGTCAGGATAGACCATAACGGGTACGTCCTCAACCTTATCGACACTCCCGGCCATGTGGACTTCGGTTATGAGGTCTCAAGGGCGCTTGCCGCATGCGAAGGAGTACTGCTCGTCGTGGACGCAGCACAGGGCATAGAAGCCCAGACCCTTGCCAACGCGTATCTGGCCAGTTCGGCAGGTCTTAAGATAATCCCCGTACTTAACAAGATCGATCTTCCCAGCGCCGACCCGAAGATGGTGGTGCAGGAGCTGAACCATGTCTTCGGTATGGAGGAGAATGAGGTCATACTTGCAAGCGCCAAGAGCGGTATAGGCATCGAGGATATCATAAAAGCTGTCATAGACCGCATCCCCGCCCCTTCGGGAGAGGCGGGCGCACCTCTTCAAGCCCTCATCTTTGATTCGCACTACGATCCCTACAAAGGCGTCGTTGTATACACCAGGGTCTTTAACGGGGTCATCAGGCCAAAAGAAAAGATACGGATGATGGAAACCGGCGCAGAGTTCGAGGTGCAGGAAGTAGGAGTCTTCAAACCCGGGTTCACTCCTAAAGACAGCCTGTCCGCCGGAGAGGTCGGATATATCGTCGCGAATATCAAGGACATCAGGGAGGCGCATGTCGGGGACACCATTACGCATGAAAAGTCTCCCGCATCAACTTCTCTTCCGGGATACAAGAAGGCGAAACCCATGGTGTTCGCAGGGCTCTTCCCCACCGTAGGAGAGGACTATGTCACCCTCAAGGATGCTCTTGAAAAGCTCACCCTTAACGACGCGTCACTATTCTACGAGCCCGAGAACTCGACCGCTCTTGGATTTGGGTTCAGGTGCGGGTTCCTCGGCATGCTGCATTTTGAGATCATACAGGAAAGGCTCGAAAGGGAATACAACCTGTCCTTGATAGCAACTGCACCGAACGTCGTTTACAAGGTAAATCTGCACAACAAGAAGAGCCTGCTGATAGACAACCCGGCGGACATGCCCGATCCCGGCACGATAGCCTCTATCGAGGAGCCTTTTTACAAAGTGACCATACTCTGCCCGGACAAATATGTCGGGAACATAATGACGCTCTCTTCCGAGAAAAGAGGGACGTTCAAGAATATGGAGTACATCGACACCACCCATGTGATGCTCACCTACGAATTCCCTCTTGCGGAAATAATCATAGAGTTCTATGATACTCTCAAATCGGTGACCCAGGGATACGCGTCAATGGATTACGAGCTCATCGGCTACAGGGGATCGGATGTGGTCAAGATGAACATACTGGTCAACGACGAGGAGGTCGACGCGCTCTCTGTTATCGTCCCGCGCGAGAACGCATATTATCAGGGTCGTAAGCTCGTTGAAAAGCTCAGGTCGGTGATACCAAGGCAGATGTTCGAGGTCCCCATCCAGGCGGCCATAGGCAGCAAGATAATAGCCAGGGAGACAGTAAAGGCGATGCGCAAGGACGTCATCTCCAAGTGCTACGGAGGCGACGTTACCCGAAAGAGGAAACTGCTTGAAAAGCAGAAAGAGGGGAAAAAGAGGATGAAGAGGGTCGGCAGGGTCGACATCCCCCAGGAGGCTTTCCTTGCGGTGCTCAAGATAAAGTGAAATCAGCTGCCGTAAATGCCGATAAATATATGACAGGGGAACAAGGAAATGGAAGACTCCAGTTATTTTAAGAACCTGGCAAAAAGAGTACTACGGAACGTAGACAGCTTCGAACAGCGCTCTGCCATGGACAAGTACCCTGACCATGAGTTCAAGATGCCGCGGATCGGCGGCAACTATCTTGCAGGACTTACGGGCGGAGTGGCAATAGGCATAGTGATATGCATAGCTGCCTACCTGCTTGGGATCCCCTTTTCCGGTACGGCGACAGTGTTCATTACTTCGCAGTTCGCCCTTCTCGGGGCATTGATGTCATATCTTAATTCATGATCCTTCCCGGCCTCTATGTCCATATTCCTTTCTGCGCGAAGAAATGCGATTATTGCGATTTCCTGTCTTACGCCTCGAACCGCACGACGATCGACACCTATCTAAAAGCGCTCGCTGAAGAAGCCGCCTTCCGCAGGGACGAATTAAAAGGAATAGGGACCGTATTTGTCGGAGGCGGGACCCCCTCACTGCTGGAACCGGAGCAGATAAGAACTCTTGGACGCGCGATAGGCTGCTTCGATATCGGAGAGGTAAAAGAGTTCACCGTGGAGGCCAATCCCGGGACTCTGGACGATGATAAGCTTAAGGCCTTCATCGATATAGGGGCGAACAGGTTGAGTCTGGGGGCGCAATCCTTTATTGACAAAGAATTGGTCTCGATAGGAAGGATACACAGAAAAAATGAAATCTCCGCGGCTTTCAGCATGGCGCGTGCAGCCGGCTTCCGAAACATCAACCTCGATATCATGTTCGGCCTGCCCGGACAGACATTGAGCAGTTTTCAAGAAAGCCTCAGCTCAGCCGCCGCCCTTGGACCTGAACACATAAGCGCCTATTGTCTGGAGCTTGAGCCCGGCACTCCCCTATTCTCGAGGATGCGCTCTCCTGTGCCTGAAGATGGATTAGTGGATATGTACAGGCTGAGGGACGAATATCTCGCAAGCAACGGATATCTTCAGTATGAAATATCCAATTTTAGCCGTCCCGGGATGGAATGCTCGCATAACATCAACTACTGGAAGAACGGGCAGTATCTCGGCATAGGGCTCGGAGCTTCAAGCCATATAGTCAATGAAAGGTACAAGTGCACAAGCGATCCGGCCGCGTACCTGGCAGCCCCGTGCCTTACCAGGGCAAAAGAACCCGGAAGGTCCACCGAGGACGAGCTGAGCGAGAAGCTCTTCATGGGGCTGAGGATGAACGAAGGTCTGGACCTGGCCGAGATCGAAGGTCTTTTCGGCCGAGCTGCCCTGCTTTCGGTACTTGATAAAGCCGCCTACGTCCCTGACCTGTTCACTTCGGCCGGCGGCAGGCTAAGTCTGACCCAAAAAGGGATGCTGCTGTCCAATACCGCCGTCTCCGCTCTCCTTTAAGCATCATTTACAATCTTCCGGACACCTGATAAAATCTCATGATCATGTGGATGCCGATAAGCTATGAGTTCACCGAGGACGAATTCACCGGCGAAGTCGCCGTTGAGGCCGTCTGCAAAGAGCTTGAAGAAGCCGATGCCGGCTTCCACTTCGGAGGGGACCATTCTCTCGAAAAACTCAACAATATCCTGTCGCAGCCGGACTTTTATGAAAGATGGCACTCAAAAGGCAAGGACCTTAGCGCGGTAAAGGAGATAGACGCTCTGATTAAGAAGACCGGACATCTGAGGAACAAGCCTTTCGCAGAACTCTCCACGGCCGAGGCCCAGGAAATTAAGCATCTGAACAGGCTGGTCATCGAGCATGTCCTGCCTAAAGCCTGCCCGCCTATACGGAAAAGATTCCCGTGGCTATATAAAGCATTACGAGCTGCAGTCCTATGCATCAATAATCCTCTATGCCTCATCCCCCTATTTGTCTTTACCGTGATCGCCCTGTACGCCCCATACCATTACTCGAAGATGACATCGATGGAAAAAGAGGCGATTGCCTTCAATTACCGGCTTTTGAAGAAAAAGGCCACGAATTACAAGCTGTTCGAGTCGTATGTAATTGGGATACTGAGATATGGTATAGATTCATATAAAAGAGGGACAGGCCAGTATCCAGCTGAACTAGATGCCGCATCTATCGGCAAGGCGACCGTCAACAACCCTCTTTTCACCAAGATACTTAACACTCCGATCACTGAGGATTGGGAAAAGACAGGGGACCTTACTTACAGGAGCCCTGCGGACATTGATTACCGTTACGACCCTGATTCCGGAAAGCTTGACACCCTATCACCCCGTTGATATAATTAGCACTTGAAGGGGTCGAGTGCTAACGCCATGCAAGACAGCCTTGATGAAAGAAAAAAGCGCGTCCTCCACATCATTGTAGAGGACTATATAGACAGCGCGGAGCCTGTGGCCTCTAAGGCCATAACCAGGAAGCACCATCTTGAGGCAAGCCCCGCCACTATACGCATAGACATGGGCGAGCTCGAGAAAAAAGGCTACATACTCAAGCCCCACACTTCCGCCGGAAGGGTCCCTTCGGACAAAGGCTACAGGTTCTTTTTGGATAACCTGATGAGGGCCGAGCAGATAACCCAAAAAGAGATCGAGGCCGTAAGGGAAAAGCTCACGGGCCTGAGCCATGAAGAGCTTGTGAACGCAGTGACCGACATACTATCGGCCATGAGCGGCAACGCTTCTGTGGTGATCTCTTCGGACAAGCACGGGGATTTCCACATAAGCGGGATCTCTAAGCTCATCAGGCAGCCGGAGTTCAACGTGAGCGAAAAGATATGCAGGGTAGTTGAGACCCTTGAGGACAGGCCCCTCATATCCGAAGTGCTTGAAGAGTATATCGACGGGAATGACAGCATCAGTTTCAGGATCGGGGAAGAGAACGACCTCAAGCAGTTCAGGAACTGCTCGGTAGCAGCGGCGGTCTTCAAGGATTCGGGGATCCTTTCGGTGATAGGCCCGACCAGGATGGATTACGGAAGGGTATCAAAAGTGCTCAGGAGCTTCGCTGATATCCTGGAGGAGTTCGAAATATGAAGATAGTCGGAGGAGAAAAAATGCATCACGACAAGGAAGAGACGACCGTGACCGCGGCTGAGCTTGAAGAGCTGAAAAAGCAGATAGACGAGAAGGAATGCAAGCTTGAGGAGCAGAAGAACCAGATACTGCGCCTTATGGCCGATTTTGACAATTTCAAGAAAAGGGCCGCCTCAGAAAGGGACGAGATCATATGCTTCAGCAACGAAGTGCTTGTCCTTGAGCTGCTCCCCATCCTTGATAACTTCGAAAGGGCCCTGTCCCATGCCGAAAAGGACCCCGCATCCGCAAGTTCCGAGTTCATGAAAGGCATGGCTCTCATCAAGAGGCAGCTTCAGGATGTCCTTACAAAAGTGGGACTATCCCCTGTCGAGGCCATCGGGAAGCAGTTCGACCCGTACCTCCATGAAGCCGTACTGACGAGGGAAAGTGACCAGGAGGACAACATCGTGGTTGAGGAAATGCAGAAAGGCTACAAGCTGAAAGAAAAGGTCATCAGACCGTCAATGGTAATAGTATCAAAGAAAGGAGCGAACTAGAATGAGCAAGATCATCGGGATCGATCTGGGAACGACGAACAGCTGCTGCGCGGTAGTGATCGGGGGCGAACCCACCGTCATACCGAGCTCGGAAGGAGAGAGGATAGTCCCTTCCGTAGTGGGATTCCCCAAACCTGAGGAAAGGATAGTCGGCAGGGTGGCAAAAAGACAGTCCATAACCAACCCTGAGAACACCGTCTATTCGATCAAGAGGTTCATGGGAAGGAGATACAGCGAAGTCAGCGAAGAGATGAAGCTCGTCCCCTACAAAGTAGTAGACGGTTCCGGCGGAGTTTCGGTCAGCATCAGGGACAAACAGTACTCCCCTCCCGAAATATCGGCCATGGTGCTGCAGAAGATCAAGACCGACGCCGAGGCCTATCTCGGAGAAAAAGTCTCCAAAGCCGTGATAACTGTCCCTGCCTATTTCAATGACAGCCAAAGACAGGCGACAAAGGACGCGGGCACTATCGCAGGGCTTGAAGTGGTCAGGATAATAAACGAACCGACGGCCGCGGCCCTCGCTTACGGCCTGGACAAGAAAAAAGCGGAAAAGATAGCCGTATACGACCTCGGAGGCGGCACTTTCGATATCTCCATACTTGAGATCGGGGACGGCGTGTTCGAGGTAAGATCGACCAACGGCGACACTCATCTCGGCGGGGACAATTTCGACGAGAGGATAGTGAGCTGGCTGACGGACGAGTTCAGAAAAGAGACTGGGATCGACCTCAAGAGCGACAGGATGGCCCTCCAAAGGCTAAGGGATGCCGGAGAAAAAGCAAAATGCGAGCTTTCGACCGTATTTGAAACGGAGATAAACCTCCCGTTCATCACGGCCGACGCTTCAGGCCCGAAACATCTGGTGATCAAACTTACCAGAGCAAAGCTGGAGCAGATCGTGGACGACCTTATCCAGAGGACTCTCGGCCCTGTAAAACAGGCACTTTCCGACGCCAAGCTCTCTGCAAGCGAGATCGACGAAGTGATCCTTGTCGGTGGTCAGACCAGGACACCTAAAGTACAGCAGGCCGTTAGAGACCTTTTCGGCAAGGAACCCAACAAATCAGTGAACCCGGACGAGGTGGTGGCCGTAGGGGCCGCTCTTCAGGGAGGCGTGCTTGCGGGCGACGTCAAGGAAATGGTCCTTTTGGACGTCACTCCCCTATCGCTAGGCATCGAGACGCTCGGGAACGTCATGACCACGCTCATCCCGAGGAACACTACCATCCCGACATCGAAGAGCGAAGTGTTCTCGACGGCTGGGGACGGCCAGACCAGCGTTGAGGTGCACGTGCTTCAGGGCGAAAGGACAATGGCAGCCGACAACAGGACACTTGGCAGGTTCCATCTGGAAGGCATCCCGGCCGCTCCAAGGGGAGTACCGCAGATCGAAGTGACCTTCGATATCGATGCCAACGGCATACTGCATGTCAGCGCCAAGGACAAGGGAACAGGTAAAGAGCAGAAGATCTCGATAACGGCATCCTCAGGGCTATCAAAAGAGGATATCGACAAGATGCAGAAAGAAGCTGCCGCCCACGAATCAGATGACAAGAAGAAGAAGGAAGAGGCCGAGCTCCGCAACCAGGCGGACAACCTCGCCTACTCTTCGGAAAAGACGCTTAAAGACCTCGGGGACAAAGTCGACTCGGTAACAAGGGATAAAGTGCTTAAAGGAATAGAGGAGCTGAAGGACGCGCTCAAAGGCACTGCTTCCGAAAAGATAAAGGCGGCATTTGAGAACCTGCAAAAGTCCGTATATGAAATGTCTTCCAAGGTCTATCAGGCGCAGCAGCCGGGCCAAGGACAAGAACAAGCTCAAGGGCAAGCTGAAGGGCCTGCTGCAGGCGGCGATGACAAGACTATCAACGCTGAGTGGAAAGAATCGGATAATAAGTAGCAGATAGGGGCTAGGGGCTGGGGACTGGGGGATAGAAAACTCAGTTCACTAGCCCCTAGCCACCAGCCCCTTCTCCCCTACTTAACCACCACCGTCTGCCTTGTCTGGACCTTATCCCCTGCTATTAGCGTGCAGTTATACACTCCGCTGTTCTCTCCTGAAGCATCCCAGGTTACCGAAGACGTTCCTGGTTGCAGGTTGGCAAGTTCGAAAGTTTTGACTGTGCGGCCGAGCATATCCGTTATAACTAACTTTGCTTCTGTGCTGTTTGTTTTAAAGGGTATCGAGGTCGTACCTGTTGCCGGATTTGGATAGTTCTGGAACAGCTCCAATGTTATCTTGTCAGAAGGAGCATTAAAATCATCAGGCGAATTGTCGCCCCATATCTTGGAATGAGGCAGCATGGTCCTTCCTCTGCTCAGATAAGAGAACCCTCTCTTCACCTCTTCGCCGCAATCATCGAACGTGTATAGTTCCCCGTCCGATGCGTCCAATACGAACTGGTATTCCCTGTCAGATGTTAGAACGATCCTCTCTTTATAGTCCGCTTCTTGTATGCCGTACTTCTCAAGTTCGGCAGTCATGCTGTTAACAAGGTCTACTGAGAACTGGATATTGCCGTCCCCTCCTATCATCCTCACCTCTAGATGCTCCGTATCGGCCCCCATTTTCTTGAGAGCATCAAACATCTCTTTCATCCCCTCTTCAACATAGGTACCCGCGTCAAAATGCGCCATCATCCCGGAACCGGTCGTTCTATCGTACAGGGTCAGCATTACGCATGTATTGACGCTCATCGTGAAGGCTTTGTTGAATTTGGCATGCCCGCTTTTTATGAGCATATAGCTCCTCTGGCCTATCATGCAGTATCCCTGGTCCTGAAAAGAATCAGGTATGAACGGTATCGACTTTCTTGAGATCTTTTGTAGAGAAGGTCGGTCAATATCAGACACCCTCGTTGCCCCGTCACTCACGACCCTTGCCGGGACCGATGTCTGACAATTATCAACAACAGGCCTATGAAAGCCCCTTATTGTGGTCATAGTTGTTCTTCTGATATTCTATCGTTGAAAGTACTTAAGAAATTGCATGAAAGAAAGGGTACAGAAGAAAAGAATAATTTCTGACTGTACCCCGTCCCCTGTTCCCTATTCCCTACTTCACCAACGTCATCTGCCTCGTCTGGACCTTGTCCCCGGCTATCAGAGTGCAGTTATACACTCCGCTGTTCTCACCTGAAGCATCCCAGGTCACGGAATTGGTTCCAGGTTGCAGGTTGGCAAGTTCAAAGGTTTTCACTGTTCTACCAAGCACGTCACTTATTACAACCTTTGCATCCCCTGCTTTAGGCAGAGAAAAGCTTATCGTCGTAACAGGATTGAACGGGTTAGGATAGTTCTGCTTGAGTGAAAACAGCATTTCCGCCTGTTCTCCCTCAACATCAGTAGTCGGGCAGCCGTTAAGCGTGGCAAGGTATTTGATATATTCAAGGCCTTTTTTGTATTCGTCTGATGCATTTTCTGCACCAAATGCCATTATATGGACCACACTCGGCATTACTTCTTTCCATCTGCAGTCCACAAAGGGGATATACTCACCTCTCGGCGAACCACCCTTTTGATAAGGTTTGACATATAGGTCAAGGTTCGCAAAATTAAGCATATAATATGTACCCCACGTGCTTCCACTTGATCCGATAGTTCTGTCGTCCGCAAAGGCCTCAAATCCGGATGTGTCAAAGTTCATTCTGATCTGGGAATGATATGATCGATCACTGCTTATGCTTTTAAAGAATGCCGTCGTGAAAGGGATGTCTTCCTGCCATTTAACTCCCAGAAAACGGTCTATCGGACTATCGGGGATCAAAGGTTTTATATCTCCACTCGCGGTTGCAAGCATTCCTTTGGCATAAAGAATATAGTCCTCAACAGCCCCCAGTTCAGGATAGTCTTCTTTGAGATACGACAGGGTTTGAGCAACATAATCAAGGACATCGCCGGCACTGTGCTCGTTAAAACCGAAAAAAGATCCCTTCGGGTACAATTGGTCATAAGGAAGACTTATATACCTGTAGGGATTGCTTGAGATCGTTATGATCCCTTTGGTTATATTGAACTCCAAAGGACTGGGCATCATATCGGTCCTTATTGCATCGTGCCTGAGGATATACGCTCCATTCTCCTCTTCGATAGTCAGCTTTGCTCTAATATATGTGCCGGACTGTTTTTCAAAGACCCGTCCTTGAAAATACTCCAGATCATATGGTATATGCATCTTGTCTTTTGGGATCGGCAATCCTTGTGCCGCTTGAGCGGTCGGCCTCTGGACATCGGCAACTTTCTTCGGATCCTCGCCTCTTTCGATAGAACCTGCAACCTGCAACCTTGAACCTGAAACTGCATTGACATTGATCATATTTAGCTCCCCCCTTTTGAAAGCTATTTTGATCCGTATCGCAGCTCGCCTGCCTGCCGGCAGGCAGGCAGCTCGCCCGGATTTTCCGGAAACGAACTGCGAGCTGCCAACTGCCAGCTGCTACTTAACCAGCGCCATCTGCCTCGTCTGGACCTTGTCCCCGGCTATCAGAGTGCAGTTATACACTCCGCTGTTCTCACCTGAAGCATCCCAGGTTACCTGATGCGTTCCCGGCTCAAGACCGCCAAGTTCATAAGACTTGACCGTTCTTCCGAGAGTGTCGGTTATCATGATCTTTACGTCAGAGCGTTGAGCAAGCGAAAATGCTATCGTAGTTACAGGATTGAACGGGTTAGGATAGTTCTGCTTGAGCTCGAATGCCGCTTCCACCGCGCCCCCTTCTACCCCTGTCACATCGCATCTCTTGAACTGCTCGATGTACTTCAGGTAGTCGTAGAGCCGCAAACCTTCAGGTGTAGGTTTAACGGCATTGACCAGTGAAGCGTGCTTCTGCATTAATCTCAGCTCTTGCGCCCAGTTACATGAATAAAGCGGTACAGGTTCCGGAAGAACTATGTTGCTCGGAAATCCTTTGTCCACATAGATCGTGAGGTCCAGGAGGTCCAGAGCATGATGATATTTCCATTTTGGACCCGGAGTCTGATCTATCCAATATGTTTCTATTGTGAATGTGTTGCGGCTCTCATTATACTTTGATGTGATCCAGGAATAGAAGGTCGTCCTTGGAGTATCAATTTCCCGTCCGTCAGCAAAGAACAGCAGCTGCTCGCTCCAATCGGTGCAGATGAACCATGGTATCTTAGGGACTATCCCTGTTTTCCCAAGTTCTCCCGCCGGCAGCTTAGCAATGAGCATTGACAGATAATCTATCGTCTTTTGCGCATCTGCTGCTCCGCTTCCTTTGGCAACTTCCTGGACGTAAGAAAGCATTGTTGCCAGGTAGTCGGCTCCATTTTCTTTATGAACGAGAGTTTTTTGATAAGGCAATGCGCACCAGTCAACTTTGCTGCCAATACCAGATGAATACTCTATCGTCATTATGGTGCCGTTCGTCAGGTCAAAGTTGAAATTCCATGTTTTGCCCAGTGATTTCTTTTCAAGGTAAACAAAATAGGCGCCTTTATCCTCCGTGATGCTCAGCAGGAACTTGCTGTTCGAAACCGGATCGGTATACTCGAACTCTTCCCCGGCATAGTAGTCCATATCTCCCGGAAAATACATTTTGTCGGCAGGGATCGGCGCTTTAGCAGCCTGCGGAGCGGTCGGCCTCTGGACATCGGCAACTTTCTTCGGATCCTCGCCTCTTTCGATAGAACCTGCAACCTGCAACCTTGAACCTGAAACTGCATTGACATTGATCATATTTAGCTCCCCCCTTTAAGAGCTGAAACGTTGGGAGCACCGAACCTCCATCCTGCCCCCCCCTACGGGTATATATCGTGAATTTTCAGCGGAAATTTCATGTGATCAGGAAAGCAGAAGAAAGGGTCCCGTCTGCCTCTAGGACACGGTTTGCTTAACTTCGTCCGCTAAGATATTCTTCGGTCATTCCAGTCAGTCTCCCCTTACAGTCTTTCAATACAGTCTCCCCAATACAGTCTCCCCAAAACCGTCTCCCTCAAACTGCTATAATTAACTCATGCCCTCCAAAGACTATTATTCATCCCTCGGCGTGTCAAAGAACGCGTCACAGGACGAGATAAAAGCGGCCTTCAGGAAGCTTGCAAGGCAATATCATCCCGACATAAATAAAGACCCGGGTGCAACAGATAAGTTCAAGGAAATAAATGAAGCCTACCAGGTGCTCGGCGACCCCAAAAAAAGACAGCAGTTCGACACCTACGGTTCTGTAGGAAACGATCTTGGCGGGTTCAACATGAACGAGATAAACCTCGAAGACCTTTTTCAGGGTTTTGCGGGTGGCGGAGGAGGAGCTTTCGGGGATGTTTTTGAGACGTTCTTCGGCGGCGGAGGAGGCCGCAGACAGCAGACAGGACCTCAACCCGGTAATGACCTAAGATATGATATGCATCTCGACCTTGAAGAGGCATTCTCCGGAGGCGAAAAGGAGATAGAGTTCGAACACTTTGAAAAATGCTCTCCGTGCAAAGGTTCAGGTTCCGAGGCCGGCTCGGGGACAAAGAAATGCTCATCCTGCAACGGCACCGGACAGGTAAGGCATGCGACAAGGACCATATTCGGCAGTTTCCAGCAGATAGCTCCCTGTGCCGCTTGCGCAGGTCGCGGCGAAATAGTAGAAAAGCCCTGTAAAACCTGCAGAGGCACCGGAAGGACAAGGGTCAAAACAAAAAGGAAGGTCGAGGTCCCGGCAGGCATTGACCACGGCTACAGGTTGAGGGTCGGAGGTGCCGGCGATGTAGGCGAAAGAGGCGGACGCGCGGGCGATCTTTATGTTTTCATAACCGTAAAGCCCGACAAGAAGTTCAAACGTCAGGGCAATGACCTTTTTGTGCTTGAAAAAGTGGATTTTGTCAGTGCCATACTGGGAGACGAGATAACCGTTCCCATGTTCGACGGGGATATAAAGGTCAAGGTACAGCCCGGAACACAGCCCAATACCGTGATCAGGGTAAAAGGCAAAGGGATGCCCCACCTGCAGAGCAGGAGCAGAGGCGACCTGTTCGTCGAGGTGCAGGTAGAGATACCGACCAGACTGTCTAAAGAGCAGACAGAGCTGTTAAAGAAGATAAAAGGGTTGAAATGATACGACTGTTCGTTCCTAAAGAGCAGCTGGCAGTTAGCAGCTCGCAGCTGGCCGTACAGGGAACTGACGTAAATTACCTTAAGAACGTAATGAGGCTTGGGCCCGGAGATGAGATCGTCTGCTTTGACGGTTCAGGGACAGAATACCTTTCGAAGATAGCTTCATACGAAAAAGAAAAAGCCATTCTGGAAATAGTTACTACAAGAAAACCCGACATCGAGTCCCCTATCAGGATAACTTTGGCCCAGGGACTGCCTAAAGGCCAAAAGATGGATGACATCGTAAGGCAGACAACCGAGCTCGGAGTAGCAGAGATCATACCTGTGATCACCGAAAGGTCTATCGGCAAAGGCGACAAACATGAGAGATGGCAAAAGATCGCCAAAGAAGCCGCGGAGCAGTCGGGCCGCACATCTGTCCCGACGATCAGCAAAGTGACAAAATTTAAGGATTTCCTGGCTACCGGCCACTGGCTGCCCGGCTCCCTGCATATAATGGCTTGGGAATCCGAACGCACTGCAACATTAAGGTCCGTTTTATCCGAACTAGCCCCTAGCCCCGAGACCCCGGCATCTATCTGCGTTCTCATCGGCCCCGAAGGCGGCTTTTCTCAGAAAGAGGCCGAAGAAGCAAAGGATGCCGGGTTTATCCCCGTTTCTCTGGGAAAGACGATCTTACGAACAGAAACAGCCGGACCGTCTGTTATTTCAATGCTTAACTATCATTTCTGGAAGCAAAAATAGCATGAAATCCGTGGATCATTATACCGATAGTAATATAGCTGACAATTTGGCACAAAAAGGAGACGAAGGAATGGGAACACCAAGGGTCCATGAGAACGCCGGCAGAGTGGTCAGGTCAGGGCTTATAGACATATCAAGGCTGCGTAATGCATACGCATCACCTGAGTTCAGGCAGGGACTGTCATCTGTCGAGTTCGGCACATCCGGACACAGGGGCAGCGCGCTCAAGGACAGCTTTAACCGCGAACACATCGAAGCGATCTCCCAGGCAATATGCGATTACAGGAAAAAAGAAGGCATTTCCGGCCCTCTTTTTATCGGCATCGACAGCCATGCTTCTTCATTGTCGGCACTGCAGACATCCCTTGAGGTATTTGCGGCCAATAAGATCGACGCGCGTATAGAAGAGAACCAGATGTACGAGGACGGCTCCGGATACACTCCGACCCCGGCCATATCGCATGCTATCATTCAGGCTAATAAAAAAGGGCTTAATGCCGACGGTATAGTCATCACGCCTTCTCACAACCCTGCTGAGGACGGAGGGTTCAAGTATAACCCCGGCAACGGCGGCCCTGCGGATTCCGATATTACCGGCTGGATACAGAACAGGGCCAACGACATCATGTCAAGGCAGAACGCAGATGTAAAGAAAGAGAACAGAAGGACCGCTCTTTCATCCCCCTTCATAACCGGATTTGATTTCGTGACCCCCTATGTGAACGACCTGCCGAATGTCGTGAACATAGACGCCATAATAAGATCGGGCATAAAGTTCGGGGTGGACCCTCTCGGAGGCTCCTCTCTTGAGTATTACCAGGCCATCAAAGAGACCTTCGGGCTCAAGAACATGACCATAGTCAACCCGGATATCGACATGACCTTCGGTTTTATGCCGCGTGACTGGGACGGAAAGATAAGGATGGACTGCTCCTCCCCTTACGCAATGAAGAACCTTGTGGCTCTAAAGGACAAATATGATGTCGCATGGGGAAATGATACGGATTCCGACAGGCACGGGATAGTGACCCCGAGCATGGGACTGATGAACCCTAACCATTTCCTTTCTGTTGCCATCTGGTACCTGATGCAGAACCGCCCGACCCTGTCAGGAGACCTGATGATAGGCAAGACCGCGGTCACAACCTCCCTTATCGAAAGGATAGCCGCCGGATTCGGGAGGAAAGTATATGAGACGCCGGTAGGCTTCAAATACTTTGCTGACGGCCTGGCAAAAGGGACCCTTCTCATCGGTTGCGAAGAAAGCGCTGGCGCTTCTTTCCTCAGGATGGACGGCTCCGCCTGGACAACGGACAAGGACGGCATCATTCTCGGCCTATTGGCTGCTGAAATAAGGGCCGTCACCGGAAAGGACCCGGGACAGATATTCCTTGAACTTACAAAACAGTACGGGATGCCGTACTACAGGAGAATAGATTCCGCGGCCGACAGAGAGCTTAAGGCTGCGATCAAATCGCTTGACCCGTCATCGCTGACCGCGACCACGCTGGCCGGCGAACCTATCACCAACATCGCCACATCAGCACCGTTCGGGGGCAAGATAGGCGGGCTCAAGATCTCCACCGAGAACGGCTGGCTTTGCGTAAGGCCATCCGGCACCGAAGATGTTGCCAAGGTCTACGGCGAAAGCCTTAAGAGCGAGGCACACCTTAACGCGATTCTGGACGGCGGAGTAGAGATACTGAACGGCCTCAAGTGATAAGCTGATCCATACGGCCACACGGCCCCCCGCCTCGGCGGGGGGCTTTTTTATGTCTTTCCGTGCTATCATTTCCCCATGAAGATACTCGTTTACGGAACGGGAGCGGTCGGCTCGGTCTTTGGCGGCTTTCTGCATAAGGCAGGAGAAGAGGTCGTCATGCTGGGACGGCCTGAGCATATGGACAGGATAAGCTCCAACGGGCTTGCTATCACCGGGATATGGGGGGAACATCTTGTAAAAGGGATAAAGACCTATTCAAGCAGCTACCACCTTAAAGAAGAGCACAGCACAACCTTTGACCTGATACTTCTGACGGTAAAATCATACGACACTGTGTCCGCCTTGGCAGATATCAGGAACATGGCGACCCTCAGCACTTTTGTCCTTTCACTGCAGAACGGGCTCGGCAATACCGACGCCATAGCCAGGGCCGTCGGCCAGGACCAGACCCTGGGAGGAAGAGTGATATTCGGTGCCGAGATACCGTCCCCCGGCTCGGTAAAAGTGACCGTGAGCGCCGATGATGTGGTAATAGGCAGGACATCCTCAAAAACACAGCCGAAATTCGTTGAGGAGATAGCCAATATATTCTCTTTTTCCGGAATAAAGACAAGGACCACCGAAGAGATAGACAAGTTCATCTGGGGAAAAGTGCTTTACAACTGCGCGCTCAACGCCATGGCGACATTATTGAACATCAATTACGGGCAGCTGCTTGAAAGCGGCTACACAAAGGACGTGATGCGCCGTATAGTGTCAGAGATATACCAGATCGCGGAGAAAAAAGGCGTCCCGCTTGAACAGCCCACAAAAGAAGAGTACATAAAGGTGCTTTTTAACAAGCTGATCCCTCTGACCTCCTCCCACCGCCCGTCGATGCTGCAGGATATCGAAAAGAACAGGAAAACAGAAATTGACTATCTGAACGGTGCTATCCTGAAGATGTCCAAAGAGCTGCAGCTCCCCTGCCCCGCCAATCAGCTGCTGACAGAGCTCATAAAGTTCAAAGACCGCAAATGATATAATCTTGCTGTGATATCAAAGAACGAGCTTTTCGCCCTGCTGAACGGCCGTCCTGCCGGAAGTGCCGGTTATTCCGATATATTTTATGAACAGAACGACTCGACCGGTATAATACTCGAATCAGGAAAGGCCGACAGGATACTTACCGGAAAGAGCGGAGGATACGGCATAAGGTCAATTAAGGACAGGCAGGTCGACTATTTCTACTGCGCTGCCGGCTCCGACATCCCTTCTGACCCCGTAGGCATAGACAAAAAAATGTCCCTTGTAAACAAAGCGGACAAGGCCGCCAGAACTGTCTCCCCGCAGGTCAAGCAGGTGTCTGTTTCATACGGCGACAGGACCCAGCATGTGGCCATAGCCAATAATAAAGGCGACCACATCTTCGGCACGAGAAAGAGGACCAGGTTCATAGTTAATGTAATAGCCGAGAAGGACGGTGTGTTGCAGACGGGTTACGAAACTGCGGGTGCGCTTGCCGGGTTTGAGCTGTTCGAGACGGTCAATGTCGAACAGATGGCAAAGACGGCTGCCGAAAGGGCTGTGAGGATGCTTGACGCGCCTTACGCGCCCTCGGGACAGATGCCTGTGGTCATAACTGCCGAAGCCGGCGGGACCCTGATACATGAGGCCTGCGGACACGGGCTGGAAGCTGATTTCATTGTTAAGGACACCTCGGTGTATTCGGGCAAGACCGGACAAAAGGTCGCTTCAGAGCTTGTTACCGTGATAGATGACGCTTCCATGCCGGGGCTCTACGGCTCCTTCGACTTTGACGACGAAGGCACCCCTGCCCAGAAGAAGGTCCTGATAGAGAACGGCATCCTTAAGGGCTTCATGTCCGACATCTACAACTCAAGATTGCTTGGCATCTCCTCGTCCGGTAACGGCAGACGCGAGGATTTCACCCAGAAACCCCAGCCCAGGATGACCAACACCTATATCGAGAGAGGGAGCATGGACCCCGGCTCCATCGTTTCATCCGTCAAGAACGGTCTTCTGGTGAAGAAGCTGGGAGGGGGCCAGGTCAATGTGGTCAGCGGGGATTTCGTGTTCGACACCCAGGAGGCCTACATCATCAGGGACGGGAAGATAGGAGAGCTTGTACGGGGAGCGATGCTGATAGGCAACGGGCCAAAGATACTGATGGATATCGATATGGTAGGCAACGATCTTTTCTTTGTCACCGGTACTTGCGGCAAAGGCGACCACGCACCCGTGACCGATGCAATGCCGACGGTCAGGATACCAAAGATAACGGTGGGAGGCAGGAGTCAGTAAGTCAAAAGGCAAAGGTCAAAAGGCAAAAGTTAAAGTCAAAAGTTTGAGGTTTCGGAAAATAAAAAATAACAGAGAGAAACAAGTCTTTTTTTCATCTTAATTGACATCATCTTGTTGAGCATTGGAAATATCCGACTTGTTTAACCTCTGGAAAACTTAAAAGCTTTTGACCTTAATTTTTGACCTTTGACTTTTGACCTTTGACTTAAATTCTGCTTACTATCTCTTTGACCAGGTTGATGTCGTTCATGGTCATGAAGTGCACACCGTCGCAGCAGCTTTTAAGCTCTTTTATCGTTTCGACCGCTATATCAATGCCTTCTTGTTTCTGGTCCTTGGCTGAAGCCATCCTTTTAAGGACCTTCTCCCCCACTTTCACGCCGGGGACCTTTTCCTCCATGAACTTTGCCGTGTCATAGGACATGAGAGGGAATATCCCAAGAAGCTTTTTCGCCTTTATTCCGGACGATCTCTCGCAGAACTTTTTGTACGTGTCGATATCGTACACCACCTGCGTTTGAATGAACTCCGCGCCCGCGTCCGCTTTTTTCTTCATCTTCATGATCTGCAGGTCGAGTTGCTCGCTGTTCGGGTTCACGACCCCGCCGACAAGGAAAGAGGCCGAGGATTCCAGCTTATTGCCGTTCATATCTGTGCCTTTTTCGATCTTTTTGATGAGGTCTATAAGCTGGACGCTGTCGAGCTCAAAGACAGGTTTTGCAAGGACCCTTCCGTTCTTTACCGGATAATCGCCCGTGATGGCCAGGATGTTCTTTATGCCGAGGGCCGCCGCCGCAAGCACATCGCTTGAGAGCCCCATGCTGTTCCTGTCCCTGCAGCACATCTGGTAAACCGCGTCCACTCCGTTATGTATCATCTGATGGCAGAGCACGACAGGGTTCATCCTCATGACCGCCCTCTGGTTATCGGTCACATTGACCGCATCGACCACGCCTTTAAGCGAAAGGGCTTTCTGCAGTGCTTTTGACGGGTCAACGCCTTTGGGAGGGAATATCTCCGCGGTTATGATGAACTTCTTTGAAAGTAGCGCTTCTCTCAGGGACATATCATTCCACCTTGTGGGGCCTCATGGCCGCCGTCCAGTCCTTGGCCGGCCTGAAGTCCTTTATGCTGTCAACACTGTTTATCTGCTTGAGCCTCTCTTCGATCAGGGACCAGGCGCAGTCGCTGTCCTGGTTGACCTCGCATTTTCCTTTTACCGAGCCTCCGCAGGGCCCGTTAAGTGTGTTCTTGGGGCATCTGGTCATAAGGCAGATGCCGCCTGTCTTGTCCAGCTGGCACTCTCCGCAATTGACGCACATCTCATAGAACTTTCCCGCCCTCTTTATCTCGGCGATGAACATCGAGTTAAGGGCCGGGAACACTTTCTTTCCGACAAGTCCGGCCACGGTCTGGACTCCAGCTCCGCAGCTCATTACGAGGAAAGCGTCAGCGCTCTCCACCGCTTCCTTGTTCTCGCGGAATATCTTCTGGTTGAGCCTGGCATCGCAAGGGGATTCGACCACCGAACTTCCGGCGATCGAGAAGCCCCGCTTCTCAAGTTCTGCCTTCATGGCCGCGACCTCTTTTTCGCCTCCGGTGTTGCTTGTGGTGGAGCACGAGCCGCAGCCTACTATAAAAACGCTTTTGGCGCCTTCAAGCATCGAAAGGATCTCTTCGAATTTTTTTTGTTCTGTTACGATCATTTTTCCAGGGGTTTCATATGAGGGAACAGCAGGACGTCCCTTATCGTATGGGAGTCCGTTATCAGCATTACAAGGCGGTCTATGCCTATGCCAAGCCCTCCGGTAGGCGGCATACCGTACTCTAGCGCTTTCACATAGTCCTCATCGAGGGATTCAGTCTCTTCGTCCCCCGCCTTTTTGAGTTCCATCTGCTTTTCGAACCGCTGCCTCTGGTCGACGGGGTCGTTGAGCTCGGAAAAAGCGTTGGCGATCTCCATACCTGATACTATCACTTCGAACCTTTCAACGAGCTTGTCGTTGTCCCTCTTTTTCTTTGCCAGAGGAGAGGTCTCCACAGGATAGTCCATCATGAAGGTCGGCTGTACGAGATGCGGCTCAACGAACCTGTCATAGAGCTCATTGATGAGCTTGCCGGCCCCGAGCTTTTCGACATCGTCCACGCCTCTTTCCTTTGCAAGCTGGCGGAGCTTTTCAAGCGGCACGTCGATATCTATACCGGCGAAGGACTTTATCGCTTCTGTAAGGGTCAGCCTCTTCCACGGAGTGGTGAAATCTAGCTCCTGGCCCTTGAAAGTGATCTTGTACGACCCTGTAGCTTTTTTAACGGCTTCAGATACTATCTCTTCGGTAAGCTTCATGATATCGATATAGTCGGCGTAGGCCTGGTATATCTCTATCATCGTGTACTCGGGATTGTGCTTAAAGCTCATTCCTTCGTTGCGGAACACCCTTCCAAGCTCGAACACCTTCTCAAAACCGCCGACGATCAAACGCTTAAGATAAAGTTCCGGTGCTATCCTCAGAAAAAGCGGCATGTTAAGTGCATTGTGGAACGTTTTGAAAGGTTTTGCCGCCGCGCCTCCCTGGAGCACGTGCAGTATTGGGGTCTCCACCTCGAGGAAACCTTTTTCCTCAAGAGACCTTCTTATGCCGGAAATGACCTTGCTCCTGGTCTCGAACACTTTCTTCACTTCAGGGTTGACTATGAGATCGACATATCTCTGCCTGTACCTGAGCTCGGTATCCTGCAGCCCGTGCCATTTTTCCGGGAGCGGATGGAGCGATTTTGTAAGGAGGGTCATCTCTCTAACCTTTATCGTGACCTCTCCCGTCCTTGTCTTAAAGACCTTGCCTTTGACGCCTACAAAGTCGCCTATGTCCATCTTTTCGAAATCCGAAAAAGCTTCCTGGCCTACATTGTCCAGTTTTATGTATATCTGAAGCCTGCCTGCTTCGTCCTGGAGATGCGCAAAGCCGGCTTTGCCATGGCCTCTTTTAAGGACCAGCCTTCCTGCAAAAGAATATTCAGCATCACTTTCCTTGTCATGATCGAGAGAAGCGTACTTTTCAAGTATACGCACGGATGAGATCTGCTTGTCGAAATTATATGTAAAAGGGTCTACGCCTTTTGAACGGAAATAGTCCGCCTTTTCGTGTCTTACCTTGAGCAATGCGCTCAAGTCTTCTTGTTTATTGACTTCCGGTTCTGACATTCATGCTCCTTTTTTTTAGACAGTAGCCGGGGTCCGGGGGCCACTGGCTACCGGCTTCGCTTCGCTCGCAATGACTAGCTGCGCCAGACCTCATCCCAGATCAACTTTAGCCCCTTTAGAGTAAGGTCCTTGTCTATGATGTCAATTATATCAGTTTGACCGGCTATTAACCCGGCTAATCCTCCGGTGGCTATTACAGTGGCGTTCTTTCCGATCATGTTGCGGAATTCGCCCGTGATCTTCTCCACTATCCCTGCGTATCCCAGCAAGATACCGGAAAGCATCGCTTTCTTTGTGTCCTCCCCGATGGCCTTTCTGATAGGCTTAAGCTCTATGAAAGGCAGTTTTGCCGTCTTTTCGTGAAGCGCATCCCTGGATATAGCTATCCCCGGGGATATCGCCCCTCCCAGATATTCTCCGTTCTTTGACAAGGCGCAAAAAGTGGTCGCCGTACCGAAATCGATGATTATGGCCGGCTTTCCGTATAGCTTTTTAACTGCAAAGGCATTGACCAGCCTGTCAGCCCCTATCTCATGTTTTTTGGGAGGTTTTATGTCCAGTATCTGCTTCATAAGGTCACTTGTTATGAACATCGGGTTGATATTGAAGGTCGACCTTATATCGGAAGTGATCTTCTTATCGACTTTCGGGACCACGCTTGAGATGATAACACCCTCAACAAGTCCTTTTTTAAAACTTTTAAGCCATTTTGTTAGCTTATTAGAATTGGTATCTGTTCGTGAGGTCTTGATCAATGAACCGTTCGAGAAGATGCCCGCAACGATGTTGGAATTGCCTATATCCAGAGCTAAAAGCATGATGAGATTATATCATGCCTTACCGGAGGATCAGTCGTTCTTGGAAGCGTTGTAGCTTGAAAGCCTGATCTTTTCCTTGAAGCCGATAGGAAGTGAGTTCAGCATGTTCTTGTAGGTGCCGATCCTCTTCCTCTCAAGCCTGTGGGTGCAGGATTCAAAGAACTCGCAGGGGGTGCCGATAATTACTATGCTTTTGCACCTTTGGCATTTGATCTCGCCCTCCTTCATGAGAAGTTTATTGCAGGTAGGACATCTTGTTTCGCCTTTGCTCATCGGATAGCTCCTTTTTTAACGGGTAATTCTTGTGTTATTCCGTTCTATATATCTATCGTCAGATAGCTCTCAGGATTTCACCCGAAATTGGGAGGGCACCGTCATTTAACACCGTAAAGCGGGCTCCCGGACAGGTCAAAATAAAGCCTTTCAAGCTCTGTCATCCGCCCCAGCCATCCCTTTCCGAACACTTTCAGCTGTGCCAGGTACTCGTCACCCTCTATGACGGAATTATTGACCAGAAGAAGGCCGTCAGGCCTGAGAGCCTTTCTCATCGACCTGACAAAAGCGGATTCTTCTTTTGGCCCCATGAATATCGTCACATTGCTGGCAAATATGACCGAGGCTCCTCCGTAGTCGTTGATTGCCGGGATCGTCCCCGGGTCTTCGGTGGAGTAGAATTCGGCATTGACCTTCTTCAGGTCGTTCCTTAAAGGATCAAGAGTTACGCTTCTTTGAGAGTCAGTGTAAGAAGTCCGCTCATAAATATCAAGCATGCGGTCATACAGCCCTGCCGAGTATCCTGACGGGTCATCCCTGCCCAGTCTCATCCCCAGAACGGATGACGGGTCGGCAGCTATGGTCTTGAAATACTGTCTTTCCTCGCATTCAAAACCGATGATCATCTGCTGATATCTTCCGGAGCGGTCCTTCACTAGGAAGAGGTCGTTCAGTCTAGCTTCTGTTCCGATATCCTTGAAATAGTGAAGGGAAATCTCCGTGCTGAACTTATTAAAAAGAAGTGGGCTTCTGTCATGGGACATGGGCTCCATATCCGGGAGCTCTGTCACCACCAGCCGGATATTATGATTGAGCTTATCAAGTGCTCTTGCCAGGTCAATTGAGGTCAAAGGAACGGCTCCCGGGCCCACATCCACTGCGATATGATGGCCCGAACTGAGGTCAGTTCTATACCTGTTCAGCCCGCCTGAGACCACATGTCTGATCAGGTAGTCGTTCCTGCCTGAGTATGTATCCAGCGCGAAGGACCGTTTCTCAGCGATCCTGCTCCTGCCCATAGTTCCCATATATCGATAATGCCTCTTGAATAATTATCGTGATATTGGGACAGGGATTTCAGCTCTTAGAATGATATTATGGTACGTGGTCCAGTCCTTTGTGAAGGTATTCGCGGAGCCTTACAGCTGCATTTCGTCCTGGATATCGTCGCTGTCTTCTCCTTCGGCCATCATCTCGCCCTCGCCCCCCATGCCCAGTCCCATTACATTGTCGGCAAAGAGGCGGTAAGGCTGGAGCATCTGTTTCTTCGGGTCGGGAATGATCTTGATCAGTCGGTCTCCCCCGTGAAGCTCATAAAGAGTTATGGAGTCCTTGACCTTTTTGACCTTCAGGTAGTCGACGCTCAGCACATTGATGTAGATACGCCCGTTAAGGAAAAGCGTGGGGTCCTCTGCATTAGCGCTGACCCTCATGATCAGGCCTTTTCCTTTATTGAGCACTTTATCGCCCGACACCTCGTAATAGATAATGTGCCCGAGGTCCCAAAGGATGCTCATGATATCCCTTTTTGAGTAGATGATCCCCTCGTTCACGATGAACTGGATATCCCTCCTCATATGCTCTCTTTCGTTCATGCGTTCTTTCATTTTCTATCCTTAGAATCCATTATACCCCCGGCCTTGGCTATTGCAATAAGCTTTTCCATTTTGCTTTTCAACTTGCGCCCAGGAGCGGATTCTACGCCTGAACAGGCATCTACAGCAAAAGGCCTGACCTCGTGCACCGCTTTGGCCGCATTATCAGGAGAAAGCCCTCCGGCAAGGAAAAACGGTCGTTTACCCTTGTAGCCTCTCAGGACCTTAGTGTCAAAGCCTTTTCCTGTGCCTCCGAAAAGACCTTTTGAGAAAGAGTCGAACAAGAAATATCTGACCCTGAACCGCCCCAGACCTTTCAGGTCCTGTTTTGAAGATACGCGTATAGCTTTAATTACCGGCTTGCGCACCTTGAGGCAGTAAGAAGGGCTCTCGTCACCGTGAAGCTGTACCAGGTCAAGCCCCAGTTTGCCGGCGGCAAGGTTGACCGTATCAATGTCCTCATTGACGAACACCCCGGCTGTTTTTACTCTGCCTTTCAGCTTCTGTATTATCGCTTCTGCCTTGCTCAAAGAAATATAGCGCGGACTTTTTTTGTAGAAGTTAAATCCCAGGAAGTCCGCCCCTGCATTAACGGCATTGACCGCGTCCTTTAGCGTGGTTATCCCGCAGATCTTGACCTTAACCACCCAGAAGCTCCTTTATCCTTGCCCCAGGATCAGTGCTCTTCATGAGAGCTTCTCCAATAAGCACAGCGTCGACGCCGGCTTTCCTGACCGCATTGATATCTTCGGCCGTCCTTAAGCCGCTCTCGCTGACAAAGACTGTCCCTTCCTTTTTGGACGCTTTTGCCATAAGTCTGGCCGTGACATCAATCTCGATAGAGAGAGAATCAAGGTCCCTGTTGTTGATGCCGATGATCTTTGCCCCCAGAGACGCCGCAAGTTTCAGTTCCCCGGCGTTGTGAACTTCGACAAGGGCGTCAAGTCCTTTGCTCATAGCGAACTCAAGAAGTGTTCCGAGTTTTTCCTTTCCGAGTATGCGGACGATCAGAAGTACAGCATCGGCACCTGCTTCGGCAGATTCAACGACCTGTTCTTCAGCGATAATAAAATCCTTTCGAAGAACAGGAATGGTCACGGCTTTCTTTACCGCTATCAGGTCGTCAATGCTGCCGGAGAAGAAATGTTTGTCTGTTAGCACAGAAATGGCGGAAGCCCCTGCTTTTTCATAAACAACTGCCTGTTTTACGGGATCAAGGTCCGCATTTATCATGCCTGCGCTGGGTGACGACCTTTTTACCTCGGCGATCAGCTTGAGCGGGCCGGATACCGACTTGAGGAATCTGCCGGCATAAGGCTTGGCGCTCACAAAATTGGTGCCGGAGCGTTTCTTTTTCAGCTCGTTCACCTCGGTCTCTTTTTGCGCGATTATCCTTGAAAGAAGCATTTTAAGCCTACTATAACTTAGTTGTGGGGTGCGTTCAATAGAGATATAATTCCTCTGTGACCTACCATGTCCCGGTGCTCCTTAATGAAACAATAGAGCTGCTCATGCCGCGACCAGAAGGCTTCTGGGTTGACGCGACAGGCGGAGGCGGCGGGCATTCGCGCGAGATACTCAAAAGGATAGTCCCCGGCGGCAAACTCATCATTTTCGACAGGGACAGCGAGGCACTTGCGCAATGCGAGAAAGCTCTCTCAGATTTCGACGGATACGTGATATTCATGAACGAGAATTTCGCGGATATGGCCCCTGCCCTTTCATCGGTCAATATAAACAAGGTATCAGGCGTTCTTTTTGACCTCGGTGTCTCTTCCCACCAGATCGACGAACCTCAGAGGGGCTTCAGCTTCATGAAAGACGGGCCGCTGGATATGAGAATGGACAAAGGACTGAAGACCGATGCGGGAAGACTATTGAACGAACTGGACGAAAGGACACTTGCAGATATCATCTTCCGTTATGGCGAAGAACGGTTCGCAAGGAAGATAGCATGGAACATCGTCAGGGTCAGGCCGATGACGTCTACGGCAGATCTGCTGAAAGCTGTGGAGATATCCGTTCCGCGGCAGTCAAGGATCTCATCTTGCGCCAGGGTCTTTCAGGCCGTAAGGATAGCGGTGAACGACGAGCTTGAAAGCCTCAGAAAAGGCCTTGAAGGATCTCTTGAGCATCTTGAAAAAGGCGGCAGGCTTGTCGTAATATCGTACCATAGCCTTGAGGACAGGATGGTCAAAGGGTTCATGAGGACCGCCGCAGCCGGCTGCGTTTGCGACAGAAAAGCCCCTGTCTGCGTTTGCGGCAAGGAAAAGACGCTTAAGATCATCACAAAGAAGCCTTTGGTCTCCGGACCTGACGAAACAGAAAAGAACCCCAGGTCAAGGAGCGCCAAGCTCAGGGCGGCCGAAAGGATATGAAATGACCAGAAAGATACTGATCATCGCCTTCATGCTGATAGCTTTCGTATTCATCCATCTGGCGCTTATCACGAACATAACTTCGGCAGGATACCGTCTTGATGAGCGGGAGTCGCTGCTTAACGGACTGAAGAGCGAGAACACGGACCTGGCCGCAAGGTCTGCTGTGCTGCGTTCACCCGAAAAGATCGACAGTTATGCGCGCAATTCGCTTAAGATGGTAAAGCCGGAGAGGATCGAATATCTTTTGTTGAGCGGCGAAGCCGACTAGCCTCAGTTGGCGCTGTTATCCACGAACTTGAAGCCGAACATATGCATGTTCTTATCTTCCTGGTTTATCATGACCGCATAGTCTATGTCACAATACCCCATCGAGAAGGAAGCACCGGCAGTGAACCTTGTCTTGTCCCAGCCTGCCCTCACAAGCAGTCCCTCCGAAAGCTTTGTCTCAAGGCCGTAATGCATCAGTATGGTCGCGCCTTTCTTTGATTTGAGGTCGCGGAACTCACCGTCAATGGCAAGCACCGTATTTTTTAGCGAAAGAGGGAACATCCCTGCCCCCACCCTGATCGTGGTGTTCGTCGGCACATCAGTCTTGAACACGTCCTGAAGCAGAAGTCCGGCCTTTATCTCCCTGGTCAGATCGAACTTGATGCCAGCATCCATTGTCCAGCCGCGTCCGCTCCCGAGATTGGAGACATAGGCGATGTTCTTGTAAGTAAGGCCCCAAGCCATGCCTCCCTCTCCCGCCCTCGCAAAAGAGAACGATGTGACCGCAGCCCGCCCGAACGTTCCGTCCCATCTGTTCAGATATCCTATGCCCGACCCGTTGGAGACAATATAATACCCCTCGTTCACAGGATAGAAGTCGCTGTTCATGTCCATATATGACCTGGTGTACTCGGTCCCTGCGGCAGAGAGCCCACCCGGATTATAGAACACCGCATTGCTGTCGTTGGCCACGCCGACAAAAGCGCCGCCCATGCCAAGCGGCCTTATGCCCGCACCGTCCTTGAGCACATCAGTAAGTATATTTGCGGATGCCATGCCCTGATTTGAGAGCCATATCGCGAGGATAATAAGATATTTGACGGCTTTTACCACGAAAAATATCTTAAGATGGGGCTTCAGGCGTTTGTTTGTCATTTTTCTGCTTCAATTGTATACTACAGTTATGACAACATCAAATCCCGTGAGGGTAAGGTTCGCCCCGAGCCCGACCGGATATCTCCACGTCGGAGGAGCAAGGACAGCTCTTTACAACTGGCTGTTTGCCAGGAAGAACAAAGGCGTTTTCATCCTGAGGATCGAGGATACCGACCAGGCAAGGTCCACCAAAGAAGCTACACAGGCGATACTTGACGGAATGTCCTGGCTGGGGATGGACTGGGACGAAGGCCCGTTCTTTCAGGCGGAGCGCCTTGACCTTTATAAGGCCGCTGCCGCAAAGCTGCTTGCCGAGGATAAGGCCTATCACTGCTACTGCTCTCCCGAAGAGCTATCGGCCATGCGCAAGGAGCAGGAATCCAAAAAACAGGCCCCGAAATACGACGGCCGCTGCAGACATCTGACCCCTGAACAAAAAGCCGCCTTTGAAAAAGAAGGCAGAAAACCAGTCCTCAGGTTCAAGCTGCCGTCTCAGGGCATAACCGTGGTAAAGGACATGATTCACGGCGACGTAAAGTTCAGCAACGACCTCCTCGATGACTTCGTCATCTACAAGTCCGACGGATTCCCAACATACAATTTCGCCGTCACCGTTGACGACAACGATATGAAGATCACTCATGTAATAAGGGGCGACGACCATCTGTCGAACACTCCGAGGCAGGTGCTGCTGTACCAGGCGCTCGGATACGTCATCCCGGTCTTTGCACACATACCGATGATACTCGGCAAGGACAAGGCCCGGCTCAGCAAAAGGCACGGAGCAACATCGGTCATAGTTTACAAGGACATGGGATACCTTCCGGAGGCCATGATGAACTATCTTGCCCGGCTGGGATGGGGTCACGGGGACAAGGAGATATTCACCATAGATGAGCTGATATCTCTTTTCGAAATAGAAAAGGTCAACAAGACCTCGGCGGTGTTCGACATGGACAAGCTCAACTGGCTGAATGCCAATTACATCCGGCAGAAAAGCGCGGATGAACTGATAGAGCTTACCAGACCTTTCCTTGAGAAAGCATACCCTTCTTACGGCAAGAAAGACCCTGTCTGGCTCAAAAAGATGACCGCCGCTTTGCAGGAAAGGCTTAAGACCGTCAACGAATGCGTTGAGCTCTCGGATTTCTTTTTCAACGATGAAGTTGCTTTTGACCAGCAGGCTTTCGACAAGCAGCTTAAGGCCGAAGGGGCAAAGGACATCCTGATCAAGTTGGGGGACAAGCTTTCAGCTGTTTCTCCGTTCACCAAAGAAAATATCGAGCCTGCTTTCCGCGGTCTCGCCGAAGAACTGGGCATAAAGGCCGGAAAGGTCATTCACCCTGCCCGCGTCGCGCTCACCGGAAGGATGGACTCCCCTCCCATGTTCGACACGACTGAGTTGATCGGTAAAGAGCTTTGTCTGCAAAGGATCGACAGAGCGGTCGCACTTATCGGCTGAGGCCCCGGCTTACAGCTTTCTGCTTACATAGCCTATCGTCTTGTATATCAGCTTTGCAATAGTATAGTCCGCGTACTCGAACCCGGGCTTGGGGCTCAGCTCCACAAAATCCGCCCCGATAATGCGCCTCTCCTCGGAGACCTTCTTGATTATAGCGAGCGTGAGCTCCCAGCTGAGGCCTCCCGGCTCAGGGGTGCCTGTGGCCGGGACTATCGACGGGTCAAGGCCGTCGACATCGAAGGTCAGGTACACATTGTTCGACAGCATGTTCACTATCGAGCTTATCTTCGAGTGGTCCATTTCGTGGGCGTAGAAGACCTCCCCCGTCATCCCGTTGCCGGCCAGATAATCCCGCTCTTCCCTGTCCTGGCTCCTTATTCCCACCTGAACGGCGGGGCACATCTCCCTCACCCTTCTCATGATCGAGGCATGGCTGTGTTTTGAACCGTGATATGAATCGCGAAGGTCGGCATGCGCGTCGAACTGAAGGACCGACAGATCATGGAAGCGCTCTTTTGCCGCCTTTACCGGTCCGTACGAGATGGAATGCTCGCCGCCGAGGAATATAGGGAATTTCTGGTCGGCGAAAAGCTTTTTGGCCGTGTTGTATATGTCCCCGTGAGGTTCTTTTGAAAAGGTGACCGGAGGAAGCGTACAGATCCCGGTCTTCTTGTACGGCTCGCAATCGAGCTCGATATCATAGTCCTCGACTATCTGTGAGGCTTCAAGAATGGCCTTCGGACCGTTCTTTGTGCCTTTTCCGTAGGAAACGGTCTTTTCGAAAGGGACCGGGACAATGACTATCTTTGAGCCTTCATAAGCGCTGAATTCCGGTTCTATCTCAAGGAATTTTTTCCACTGCTTTGCCTGTGCCATAATCATTAATTTAGTATCTGTATACAATATTGTCAACAGTGAGCGCTGGTTTGAAAGCGGTTCCTGTATATGGTATCCTTTGTTTATCGGAGGGAAAAATCGTGGAAGAAATCAACAAGACAGACCAGACCGAACTGAAAGGCACATCCTTCAATTCGGCTAAAGGCTCGGGCGATATGTCCGAGCTGGACGCGCTCATCAACGAAACGCTCAGCGAGAACAAGGTAGCTCCAAAAGAAAAAACACAGGTAGTGGACGAGGCGTCATTTTCGGCACATAAGATCTCCTCGGAGAACCAGCTCAAGACCGAAATGCCCAAGCAGGACCCCAGGGCCGTATATCAGAGCCTCAAACATGAAGTAAAAAAAGAGGAGCCTTCCGCCCCGAAAGAAGCCGCTCCGGCTACGGAAAAGAAGACGGACACCTATAGCGACACTTTTAAGCAGTATAAGTCGGGCGATATCATCATCGGAACAGTGGAAAAGGTGGACCAGCAGGGAGCCCTCGTCAACATCAACTATAAGTCCGACGGTTTTATCGACGCTAAAGAGTTCGAGGGACGGACGCTAAAGGCCGGGGACAAGATCCATGTGTTCATCGATGCGCTTTCGACAAAAGAAGGCTATGTTGCCCTGTCGCTAAAAAAGGCCGAGTACGAGGCAAGGTGGCATGAGGCTTATGAAGCGTTCAAAAAACGCACAACGATAGAGGTCAAGGTCACTTCTGCGGTCGCAGGGGGGCTTGTTGTGGATTACAGAGGGCTCAGGGCATTTGTTCCCGCCTCCCACGTCCTCAAGCCGAAGGAGTCCCAGCTTAACGATTTCGTGGGCAAAACTTTGCCCGTAAAGGTGATCGAGGTCGACAAAAGGCGCAGCAAGGTCATTATGTCGAACAGGTTCGGGGCCGTTGAAAAGGAGAAGGCTGACAAAGAAAAGCTCCTTGAAAATATCGAGGTCGGACAGGTCCTAAAAGGACGGGTCTCAAGCGTGAAAAAATTCGGGGTATTCGTCAACCTTGACGGTGTCGAAGGCCTTGTGCACATCAACGACCTGTCATGGAAAAGGGTCGTGGACCCGTCATCAGTGGTCTCTCTGGGACAGGAGCTGGAGGTCTTTGTGCTCGGCGTTGATAAGATCACAAAAAAGATATCGCTCGGGCTTAAGCAGCTGCAGCCTGATCCGTGGGCGACCGCCGGTGAAAAGTACCGAGTCGGACAGACAGTACAGGCAAAGGTGCTCCGTCTGGCAAAGTTCGGGGCTTTCGCCGAGGTCGAAGAAGGCATAGAGGGCCTTATCCATATCTCCGAGCTTTCGACCAAACAGGTCCAGGCCCCGTCGGATGCCGTTAAGCCGGGGGACATCGTGAGCGCAAAGATACTGAGAGTGATACCTGAAGAACAGAAGATCGGCCTTTCTATCAGGGAAGCCGAACTTGAAGAAGAAAAAAAGAAGCTTAAAGAGGTCCAGGCCTCTACTGCCCCTCAAAGCGTGACCATAGGGGACACTATATCGGAAGAGCTTAAAGCAAAGCTTACCGGAGAAAATGAGCTTTCTTAAACTTCTTGACGGCGCTGCCGACCGTAACGATAGCCTTCTGTGCGTAGGCCTTGATATCGATCTTTCAAGGCTGCCTTCAGAGCTCCTCAACTCAGAGGACCCTATATTCTCTTTCAACCGAACGGTCATAGACAGCACAAAGGACTACGTCTGCGCCTATAAGCCGAACATAGCCTTCTACGAGATGTACGGTGTTTACGGCCTCACTGCCCTCATAAAGACGATCGAGTATATCCCGGAGGACATCCCCGTAATACTTGACGCTAAAAGGGGCGATGTGGGACACACTGCTCAGGCCTATGCCAAAAGTATATTCGAGATATACAAGGCCGATTCGACCACGATAAACCCTTATATGGGATACGATTCGGTAAAGCCTTTCACCGAATACAAGGAAAAAGGCATTTTCATCCTCTGCCTGACCTCCAATATGGGATACAAGGATTTTCAGAACGCGGAAGAGGACACAGTGCCTCTGTACAAACATGTCGCAACACATGTGAAAGAATGGGACATCTACGGCAACTGCGGGCTGGTCGTCGGAGCTACCAATGCCGAGCAGCTTAAGGAGATACGCGAGATCGCCGGAGATATGCCCATACTCATCCCGGGCGTGGGAGCACAGGGCGGAGACCTTGAGCACTCAGTGAAATACGGAGTAACAAAAAAAGGCAACCGGGCGGTGATCAACAGTTCGAGGGGGATAATCTACGCTAAAGACCCGGGCAAGGCCGCAAAAGAGCTCCGCGACGAGATCAATAAGTACAGATAGCCTTCTTCAGCGAAGAAACGAACCTTCCGGCATTCTTCAAGTTCTTTATCAGCGCGCTTCCGACTATAACGCCATCCGCGTATCCGGACGCTTCCTTAGCGTGCGCCGGCGTCGAGATGCCGAAACCTACGGCGATCGGCTTGTCGGAATATTTCCTGATCTTTCTGACGCTGCCCTTGATCGAATCGGAAAGCTTTGCACGGACCCCGGTAGTGCCGGTGGTCGAAACAAGGTAAATGAAACCGGACGATGCTTTTACCGCCATCTTCACTCTGCTCTCCGGCGTGTTGGGAGCAACGAGGAATATCATATCGAGGCCTCTTTTACCGGCTTCCGTCCTCACCTCCCCTGCCTCTTCGGGCGGCAGGTCAGGCAGTATCAGCCCGTCAGCTCCTGCGTTCGAAGCTTCTGCCATGAACTTCTTTACACCATATGAGAAAACAATATTGCAGCTCGTCATAAATATAATTGGTAAAGAGGTCTTTTTTCTTAGTCTCTTTACTAAACTTATGGACCCTGCCGCCCCCATTCCCCGTTCCCCATTCCCTATTCCCCTCTTAATTGCTCTACTTGCCGCCTCCACTATCACAGGCCCGTCAGCGATCGAGTCCGAGAAGGGAATGCCTATCTCTACGATATCAGCGCCGCTCTTTTCAAGTTCAAGCACAAGCTTTTCGGTAAAAGAAAGCGAAGGGTCGCCGGCCATGATGAAGGTTATTAGGGCTTTCCCGTTCTTAAAGGCCCCGGAAATGCGTGACATAGGAAGATTATAGCAGAGAAGGGATGGAGGGGATGGAAGAGCAGTAAGGCAGAAGGGTTAGAGGGGAAACAAGGGAAATAAGGGTTAGATGGGAGAAGGGGGAAAAGGGGAAGATGGGAGAGACGGGAACAGAAAGACCCCTTTTATCCCCTATTTCTCTTATTTCCCTTTCCCCTTTCTCCACATCCACCTCATCCATCCCTTCATTCCCTTTGTTTCATATCGGGCAGCTTCCCTTCCTGAACATTCTTCTCGATAAAGTCCATCACTTCTTCCGGCATGAGCTCTGTCAAACAAGGGACTTTGTCATTGCAAGCCTTGTGGAACTCCTGTTTTTCGTAGCAATTGCTGCAGGGCATTTCATGCCTTACAGCAAGATGCTGGTACCCCCAAGGAGCGACATCATACGGGTCGGTAGGGCCGAATATTGTGATAACCGGGGTCCTTACAGCAGCAGAGACATGCGCCAGACCGGAATCATTGCTGATCATCAGGGCGCATCGTTTGATTATTGCCGCCGTTTCCATGATGCCGAATCCTTCAACTATGATCGCCCCCGGGACCAACGAAGCGAACCTGTCCACTTCTCCGTTCTCATTAGGTCCTCTGAAAATAAATGGACGGACGTTCGGATATCTGGCAGTCATCATTTTTCCTAGACTTATAAAATGATCTGACGGCCATCGCTTGAACTCGGCACTCCCTGCACCGCTCCCCATATGAAAACCGATATAATAATCATTTCTTGACCCTTCTATTCCCAAAAGGAACTTATCGGCAGCGGCATTCTGCTCTTCGGAAATATTCAGTGATGTCTCGATCTCACCAACCACTTCTTCTCCTATGTCAGAAAGAGAGGTGCCAGTAATGACAGAAAGATTCTTGAGCACTCTGTGGTAGCAGATCGGCATTTTAGTGTTTTCGTTGTTAAGGAAAGCAAGCAGATCATCACACCCCACCTCCCCTACTCGATACTTCACCCCTGCGAAGAAAGAAAGCAATCGGCTCCTGACAGTAGACCCGGAAGTGTCCATGACGCTAAGATCAAAGCGTTTAAAAGCAACACGCGCCCAGAATATGACCGGATCCAGCCAGAATAGGCCTCTGCCTTTTTTTATCGTTCCTGTTAAACAAGGGTTGCTCTCCATAATTTCTCGAGTTCTTTCGCTAACGACCGCGTAGATCGCGGCTTCGGGAAATCTCTGATGAAGTTGTTCGATGACCGGTGTTTGCATCACCCCATCTCCTAGACCCATCTTCGCCCAGTAAAGTATCTTCTTTACATTAAGCGTATTGATGTCAGCGCGTTCGTTAGCCGCTCTTATGACAGCTCTGAAAACTGGATTGTCGAAAAGAGTGCTCAGCATCCTTCTTTTTGCGGTCATTTCAACAGCGTAGTTCTGACGCGTATAAATTGGCAGCTGGCGGTCCGCAGGGACTTTTCTCACAAATAATTGTTGGGAACGCCTTGCAGATCTTGCTTGTATAGACGGAAGAGCCATTACCTATTTATCGTAAATAAATGAAAAAGATTTCAGGCCGTGAGGTCAGGCTTTCGCGGAAATATCGTACCGGCCGGACGAGCTTACTACCGCATTTACCAGCATTCCCGGTTTAAGAGGCTTTTTAGATCTGAGAAAGACCTTCCCGTCTATCTCCGGCGCGTCCCTGTAGGACCTGCCGTAGTATGAAGCGCCTTTCTTGCCCTCTATCAGCACCTCCAGCTTTTTGCCGATAAAAGACCTGTTCAGCTCTTTGGATATCCTCGCCTGTATCCCCATCAACTCCTTAATTCTTTCCTTCTTATCCTTATCCTTAACCTGCCCCTTCATCTTTGCCGCCGGGGTCCCCTCTTCCCTGCTGTAGGGAAAAGCTCCCAGCCTGTCGAACCAGGCCCTCTTCACGAAGTCCTTCAGCTCGTTGAAGTCCTTGGCGGATTCTCCCGGGAACCCCACTATAACCGAGGTCCTTATCGCTATGCCGGGTATACGGGTCCTTAGTTTGAGAATAAGCTCCTCAAGGTCCTTTCGTGAGTACTTCCTGTTCATTGCTTTCAAAATGCGGTCGCTTGCATGCTGAACAGGCAGGTCAATGTATTTCACTATCTTCTTTTCTTTTGCGATGACATCGATGACCTTATCGGTAAGATGATAAGGATGAGAGTACATGACCCTTATCCATTTCACTCCTTTGATCCGTGCGGTCTTTTTCAGTATCTCTGGAAAATCCGGATGCGCTGTAGTGTCCTGAGCGACAAAGATGATCTCCTTCACCCCTCTTTTAGAGAGCCATTTCACCTCTTTCAGGACATCGGCCACGGTTCTTGTCCGCAAACGGCCCCTTATGGATGGGATCAGGCAGTATGCGCAGAGATTATTGCAGCCTTCGGATATCTTCACGTAAGCGAACCACGGCTGCGTCGCTTTTATCCTCGGCTCTTCACAGTTGTAAAGCTTAATACTGTCGACCACCCCGTCTATATTTTCTAATATCTTCCCTTCCTTAACTTTTGCCTTTTGACCTTTGCCTTTTGACTTAAGATACTTCGGCAAACACCCTGCAACCAGCAACTGCCCGCATTTGCCTTTTCCCTTCCACGCGGACATCTCTTCAATGACAGCAAGTGATTCTTCCCTGGCCGACTTAAGGAATGAGCATGTGTTCACTATGATGGTATCAGCATCGGAGGGATCGCTGGTCAGCTCGTAGCCTTCCATCCTGAGGTTCCCCATGATGACTTCGCTGTCGGTGAGGTTCTTTGGGCATCCGAGGCTTACGATGTGGGCTTTCACATAATGATTATATCATTTGGCCTTGGTCAATTTCAGAGTAAGGACAGAGGAGCCCGTCTGGACCCGGCACAGGTACATACCCGACGGCATGTCGGTTCCTGCAGAGCTCTTTCCGTTCCAGACGACCTCATGCCGACCCTGTTCCATTTGTCCCGAATGGACCTGTCTGACAAGTCTGCCCATGCTGTCGAATATCTGGACCCTGGTTTCCGCTCTTTTCGGGATGGCAAATGTGATAGATGTGGAGCCGCTGAACGGGTTGGGATAGTTCTGGTAGATTTCCGGCCTCGTCGGGACACTGCACGGCTCTTCCGTTCCCGTTGTTATATCGCAGGCCAGATGGTCTTTTTCGAGGGTAAGCTTGTCCCTGTATGCCCCTTGGTCACCGAGCGTGTCGATCTTCCATTCCTTCTCTTTGTCCGAATCAAAATACACATACCCGCTTATTCCACTCTTTACGGTGAACTCTACAAGGTCCCAGAGCCAGGCAGCCTTGCGCGGATCATCGGGCGTGGCGGTCTCGCCTATCATCATCGGTTTGCCCAGACCGGACAACTCGTCAAGCAGAGGCTTAAAAAGCTCCTCAGGGGATCTCCACGTATGCTGCTCGTCAAGCGTATTGTATCCGTCCATGGCGACCCAGTCGACATAAGAGTCCCCCGGATAGTACTTTGTAGATCCCGGAAAATCGATGTTCGGGCACCATACCCATGTGACCTTATTAGCACCGGTCCTGTCAAATATATCCTTGACCCTTTGATACGCGGCTATATACAATGCGGGATCGGCATCGGCCCAAGGATATTTTCCGTCGCCTTTTACGTTCATCTCATGGCCGTACCTGATGAACATCGGCTTATCGAACGCCTTGACCTTGTTCGCCACTTTCTCTATGATCTGATCGCACTTTCCGGCAACAATATTCTCGAGCGAATAATCGTTATTCGTCGCGTCATCGGGATCAAAGCTTTCCAGCGTGAGCATAGGGACGGCATTCCTCGAGGATATCATCTGGAACTCGTCCCACGGGAAATGGTCCCATTTGTCGATATATTTGAACGACAGGAATTCAAGAGCGATATCTATCTTCTGTCCTGACATCGACTCAAAAGCATCGACCTTCTGTGCGGTAACGGGAGAACCGGGGAAGAAACCGTGATAAATGCAGCCGGGCTGCGGAACGATAACGGTCCTGTCGCCCACCGGCTTGACGCTCACCGGACCGTTCAGGGCCGAGAGCCCTGAGAATATCCCGCCGCTTACGAACTGTCTGTTAAAGATGTCAATTCTCATCGAAGACCTCTTTCTCCATGAACCTGTACGCCTCAAGAAGCGAAGTATTGCCGTGCCTTGCCGCCTTTTCGGCTACCGACCTGAACTCCTCTCTTTTGTCATAGAACCATTCATAGGCCCAGGCGAACTTCTCGAGCGGGTTCTTGTCCCACGGCGCCTTGGTCTTGTCCGGAAGCTCAATAAAGATCTCGCCGAAAACGTCCTGCTCTTTTGAGAGCGAGTTGAGACTGAACCTGTCCCAGACAGTTTCCCACTCTTTGTGGGGCACGTCAAGCTTTTTCACTCCGAACTGGTACATCCTGTTGCCGCTGAAGAACATCCTTCTCATCTCGGTCATGTTCCAGCCCCCGTTCTTCACGAAATCCATGAAGCGGCTGAACGCCAGATTAAAGTGGTTCACCGCGTGGCCGACCTCGTGCACAAGCACTTCGGGTATCATTTCGGGAGCTATGCCGTCGAACAGATACACCCTTTTCTCCTCGGCCACATACGCCCCTTCTGCGTGAACAAGAGCGTTCTTCAGGAGCTTTACCTTGATCTCCTTGTTCTTTACTATCTGCTTGACCCCGATAAGATGGTTCTTCTTTTTTTTCTTAATGTCCTTCAAGACCTCTTCGACAACAAGAAGTTCGGCTTTTGAGAACTTCACGTCGCTGTCCAGCACCTCTATGCCGAAGTCCCGTAGCACTCTCTGCCTTATCTCGATGCCCGCAGGGACATGCACGGGCACAGGTTCTCCCGGCATCCCTACCCTGAAAGGCAGGGAAGCATTTACAGGTGACGTTCCGACCGCACCTATCCTTGAGATGGTCATAGTACCGCCTTTGAATATATATCGATATAACTATGGTGTAAATTGCGCGTAATTCAGCGCTGGACCATGGTGCCGATACCGAAATCCGTGAAGATCTCCAGCAGGATGGCATGGGGTATCCTGCCGTCGATTATATGGACCTTTTCAACGCCCGCCTTAAGGGCTGTTAGGCCGCATCTGACCTTGGGGATCATTCCTCCGGAGATGGTACCGTTCTTGATGAGGCGGCGCGTCTTTGAGGCATTTATCAGTGACACCAGCTTGCCTTTGCGGTCGAGCACTCCTCTGACATTGGTCAGCAATATAAGCTTTGTTGCCTGCAGGGAGGCAGCGATCTCCGCTGCGGCAATATCGGCGTTCACGTTGTAAACGTTACCTTTTCCGTCCAGTCCGATCGAAGAGATCACCGGTATTTTGCCTTTTGAGGTTATCTCGTTCAGTGTCTTTCCGTCGATGCTCTTTACGTCACCTACGAACCCGAGGTCTATCTTCTGCCCTTTCCTGACGATAGCCCTTTTCTTTACCTTTATGACCTTCCCCTTTTTGCCTGATATGCCCCTTGCGGCCCCGCCGTTCCGGTTGATCATACTGACGATACCGGCATTGATCCTTCCGAGCACTTTTTCTACTATCTCCATGGTCTCTTTGTCGGTGTACCTTAGGCCTTCGATGAACTTGACCTCGATCTTTTTCTTTTTAAGTTCTTTGGTGATATCAGGACCGCCACCGTGTATCAGTATCGGGCGCATCCCCACGAACCTTAAGAGGACAACATCTTCGATCACTTTGGCCTTGAGGGCCTTGTCCACCATGGCATTGCCGCCGTATTTGATGACAATACTTTTTCCGTAGAACTTCTTGAGATAAGGGAGAGCTTCGATGACCGTTTCGGCGCGTTTGATCAAGCCTTCAAATACCATTTATTCCTCCGTTAGGTATGATACAGGGCGTTGATCTTGATGTAACCTTCCGTCATGTCGCAGCCCCAGGCGGTCGCCCCGTTATTACCGCCTTTAAGGTCAATGTTAAAGGTCACTTCTTTCTTCTTCATAAGCTCGGAGGCTTTGTGGTGGTCAAAGGCCACTGGAACGCCTTTTTTAACGATCTTTTCACGTTCTATCGACACTTCTATCTTGTCCGGATCAAATTCAGCGCCGGAATATCCGGCCGCTGCCAGTATCCTGCCGATGTTAGGGTCGGCCCCGTACACGGCGCATTTTACAAGACTGGAACCTGCTACCGACCTGGCGGCCTTTGCTGCGTCCTGGGCCGTTCTTGCCCCTGTCACATTGACCGTTATAAGCCTGGTAGCTCCCTCTCCGTCCTTCGCTATCTCTCTGGCAAGAAATCTGCAGACATGCTCAAGAGCTTCCTGGAAGACCCTGTACCCTGCACCCCGCACACTTTGCCCCGATGCCCCGTTAGCCATAGCAAGTACACAGTCATTGGTGCTCGTATCGTTGTCCACCGTTATCATATTGAACGTTCTCTCGGTCGCCGCTAAGATCGCTTTTCGGAACGACATCTTGTCGATGACCGCATCGGTCGTTATCACGCAGATCATTGTCCCCATGTTGGGCGCTATCATACCGGAGCCCTTTGCCATAGCGCCTATCCTGACCTCTTTGCCTTTTCCGAAAGGAATGCTCACAGCGATCTCTTTCCTGGTCAGGTCCGTGGTCATGATGGCCTCTGCCGCGTCAGAGTGGCCGGTCTTTGCATAGATCATCCTTGATGCGGCCCATATGCCGCCGGTTATCTTCTTGATGGGCAGGGGAACCCCGATTATGCCCGTAGAGGCGACAAATACTTTTGAAGGATCCGTCCTGAAGGTCTCGGCCACCGCTTTTGCCATGGTCTTTGCGTCTTCCATGCCCTGTTTTCCGGTACAGGCGTTGGCATTCCCGGAGTTGATGATGACAGCGTTGGCGACCCCTCTCTTGGCCACTTCGGCCGAGAGGATCACCGGAGCCGCTTTTACCCTGTTCTTTGTAAAAACCCCGGCCGCAACGGCGGTCTTTGATGAATAGACAAGAGCAATATCTTTTTTCTTAGAGCGTTTTAGCCCGGCAGAAAGGCCTGTCGCGAAAAAATCTTTCGGGGCGGCTACCCCTCCGTCAATTTCGGAGAATTTTACCGGTTTCTTCATGGATAGACCGGCATATTGTTCAGGCCGGACTTTTCGTCAAGTCCGAACATTATGTTCATGTTCTGTACTGCCTGTCCTGATGCACCCTTTACCAGATTGTCTATGGCTGACATAACCACAACGCGTCCCGTTCGCTCGTCGGTGAACAGGCCGATATCGCAGTAATTCGAGCCGCTCACGTATTTGGTCGCGGGATATTTGTTCGCGCCCAGGACACGCACGAACTTCGCGTCCTTGTAGAAATCCTTGTACATCGCGGCAATGTCTTCCGCTTTGGCGAACTTCTTGAGCTTGGCATATATCGTTGCCAGTATGCCCCTGTTCATCGGGATAAGGTGGGGAGTGAAGCTGGTCACGATATTCTCGCCCGAAGCATCGGAGAGTATCTGGTCTATCTCCGGAGTATGCCGGTGATGAGGAGCGGCATAAGCCCGCAGGTTCTCGTTGCATTCGGGGAAATGGGTGATATCGGTCAGGACCGACCCGGCGCCTGACACGCCGCTTTTCGCGTCTATGACCAGAGTACCCGTGTCAACCAGCTTATTAACGACAAGAGGAAGCGTTCCGAGTATGGAAGCCGTGGGATAGCATCCGGGATTCGAGAGCAAACGCGCTTTCTTTATCTTTTCTTTGTGGATCTCAGGCAGACCGTAGACAGCCTCTTTCACCAGTTCTTTGCTTGCATGGTCTATCTTGTACCACTTTGTGTATTCCTGCATGTCCCTGATACGGTAGTCGGCGCTTATGTCTATGGCCTTCTTGCCTTTTTCAAGGATCATCGGGGCCAGCTTCATCGCAAGGCCGTTTGGCAGAGCGAGGAACACAACGTCCGCTTTGTCGATAAGACCCGATATGTCGGGCCCGTTGCAGGCAAGGTCGCTTATGCCCGCTATCGAGGGACGGATATCGGAAAGCTTCTTTCCCTTGTGCGCTTCTTCACTGGATATCCAGACAAGTTCAGCTTCGGGATGCACCTGAAGTATCTGTACAATCCCTAATCCCGCGTATCCCGCCGCTCCTACTACTGCCGCTTTTACTTTCAATTCGTTCCTCCCGATATATTAGTTGAACAATTAATAAAGAAATTATAATGCATTTGCCGGAGATTTTGTAGTGATTTTTTCTTCAGTGGTGCCTAATTACCTGAAATCGCGAGAGCTCTATCTTTTCATGCTCGCCTATACCGGCCTTCATCCTGCATATCCTTATCTGCTGTTCCGGTGTGTCCACTCCCTCAAGGTCAGGCAGGAGCAGCCCTCTTTTGTAACCGGACCTTACGATGACACCGTATTTTTTAGGGTCAAGGTCCTCTATAACGGCGGGTTCGGGTTCTGACAGGACATCGACCGAAATTTCAAGCAATGGCATTTCAGAGATCTCGACCGGCGGGAACCTCGGGTCCTCTTCGGCAGCTGAAACGGCGTTCGAGATTATTTCCTCGGCGATATTGCCTCTGGTCGGAAGGAAAGTCCCGATGCAGCCTCTCAAGTCCCCTGATTTATGGATGGAGACGAATACCCCGGCGCGGCCTTCCATCCCTTCAGGGACATTGTCCCCGATATCAAGCCGGCCCTTTCCGCCGAGGTGGTGCTCTATTGCCCGCTTTGCCAGTTGAACAAAGCTGTCAGGCATTTATTTGACCTCATATCCGGCGACCAGATATCCGACCCCGAAAGGACCCTCATAGCTGAGCACCTTATGCTCGTATCTGAGTCCGTCAAGGCATCCCAGCAGAATTGCAATGGACCAAAGAGCGTCCTGACCCGCGACATCGGCAAGCACATTGTCAAAGTCAAGGATGCCCATTATGTCATTGTCAGATACCAGCTGCACGAGCTTTTCGTCAAAGACCTTCCCGCGCGGGTGGAAACCTGCGGGTGCGCCCTGGATAAGGCGGTGCGAAAGGTCCGCGGAAGCTATCACAGCGACGTTCCTGCCTGAAGCCTCTACCGCTATCCTGACCGCCTTTCCAAAACGGAAAAGGTCCTTTAGTGTCATGATAGAGATCGCTATAGGGAGCACTTTTGTCCCTTCACTGAGCCTGCCTATCCCAGCCAGCGGGACCATTACTCCGTGGTCAAGGACTGTCTCATCGAGCTTGTCGGCGAATATGCCGGACGCGAGAGAATGTTTTACAATATCGGTGGCCAGTTCCGGGTCTCCCTGCGCCTTAACAACGGCCTTCGGTACGCCGAACTGCGCGAAATCACCCTCAAAAGAAGAGCTTGAATAGACTCGGAGCTTTGACGGAGAGATGTCCCCGTGAGGAGTGATGACGATGATCGTATCGGGCGACAGGGAGAACATCTTCTCCCCTGCCTGGGCAAGCGCCTGCCGCGTGGCATTGATCTGCTCAAGACGATCCCCTCCTACCTCAGGGACCAGTATCGGAGGATGAGGCGCGATAAGCCCGTAGGATATCTTTCCCATATGAAGCAAATTATACCGAATCAGCGCCCCATTTCAAGTTTTCGCGTAAATATTTGTTATAATCGGTCTATGACGCTCAAGATAAGCATCTCCGGCGTAAGAGGCATTTTTCAGGAGACACTGACGGATACCGTCGTTTCCGATTTCGCGAAGGCTTTCACCAGATATCTGGGCAAAGGACCCGTGATCATTGGCATGGACGGCAGGATCTCGGGCCATCACATCAAAGGCGTGGTCATAAATGAGCTCTGCAAACACTCCGTTGATGTGATCGATATCGGGATCGCTCCCACTCCTACCGTTCAGCTTACCGTAAGGAAGAAAAAGGCAGCAGGCGGCATTGTCGTGACCGCCAGCCACAACCCTTCGCACTGGAACGGTCTCAAGTTCATAAGGGAGGACGGGGTCTTCCTTAACGAACAGCAGGCAGGCGAGCTGATAGCCATGTACGAGGAGATCTCAGCACTCGGCAACGGAGCGGAGCCGCAGGACGACATACCCAACTGCATCTACTACAAGGCCGAAGAAGAATCGATCGTGCAGCATGTCGAGGACGTGCTTGCCGTGATCGACAGGAACGCGATCAGGAAAAAACGCCTCAAGGTAGCGATCGACTGCTGCAACGGGGCAGGGTCCGCAATAACCAACCTGCTGCTAAAGAGCCTCGGATGCGAGGTGATAGCCATCAACTGCGACACGAACGGTCCTCCTTCAAGAGGACTTGAACCTATACCTGCGAACATCGGCTCTCTCTGCAGGGTGGTAAAGGAGTTCGGAGCGGACATTGGCTTTGCGCAGGACCCCGACGCCGACAGATTGTCGATAGTCTCCGACAAAGGGACAGCTATCGGCGAGGAATTCACTCTTGCACTTTGCGCTTCGTACATACTTTCGAAGAACAAAGGCAAGAAGAACACTGTCGTGACGAACCTGTCAACAAGCAGGATGATAGACGATGTCGCCGAGAAGTTCTCTGCCGAGGTCATCAGGACCAAGGTCGGAGAGGTGAATGTCTCGGAAAAAATGCTTTCCTCGGGTGCGGTCATAGGAGGGGAAGGCAACGGCGGGGTCATCTACCCTCGCATTGGTTTCGGCCGCGACAGCATAACAGGGGTAGGTCTCATGCTCGATCTTCTGACCTCTTCTGGAAAAAAAGTGTCGGCACTGGCATCCGAACTTCCGTCATATCACATGATCAAGGACAAGATAGAGCTGAACGACCTTGGGAGGACGGAATCGCTCCTGGAAAAGGTCAAGGCCAAGTTCTCCAACGCTAAAAAGGTCAACAGCCAGGACGGACTAAGGCTGGACCTTGAGGACGGATGGCTGCATGTAAGGCCTTCGAACACAGAACCGATAGTAAGGATAATCGCCGAAGGAAAAGAGCTGGACCGCTACCTGAGAATGGTCGAAGAGATCAAATATCTTGCCTGACCCCTATCCCCAGCTTGTGCATCATCTCTTCAAGCGAGGTCTTTGGCATATCAATAAGCCTTGAAACATCGTCCACGCTGCCTCCCGAGATCTCAAGGAGCATATTAAGAAGCTGCCTTTCAAAAGAGTCCACGGCCGTTGAAAGCGTCCAGTCCCCTCTGGCAAGTATCGCCTTCAGGGCGGAGCTTATGAACATCTCCCTGCCTACGGGAAAATCCTTCATCGAAGCGTACTGAGCCCTTGCGTTAAGGACCGCAGCGTCGATGAGCCTTGCCATCTCGATATAGTCTCCGGGCCAGTCATGCATCATGAAGAACGCGATCACATCGGAAGATATCCCTTTGATGTCCTTGCCGAACTTGTCGCATGAATAACGGAGCATGCTGTCGGCGATAGAAGGGATGTCCTCTTTTCTGTCCTTGAGCTTGGGGATGAAAAGCTTAAGGAACTTGTCGGCAGTACCCTTGTCGGCGTACCTCTCGAGAAGGGCATCATTGTTCACGGCCAGGACGACCCTTACCGTCTTATCAATGCCTTGCGCGCTCCTTTTGGCCAGGAAGTCAAGGATGCTGTGCTCAAAGTGAGCGGGCAGAGCGTCAAAGTCGTCGAGAAAAAGCGTCCCGCACTGCTCGTCCTTTTTTGTTTGATGCGGCTGTTCCGAAAGCAGCTCCTTGAGCGCGGTCCAGAACATGGATTCGCTGGATTCCTTTTCGAAAATGGAAAGTTTCAGCTCAACGAACTTCTTGTCCCTGTTATGTCCGTTCATGTGGACCATCTCGGCCAGGTACCGTTTTGGCATGCCGTAGCTTCCCACTATTATCAGGTCATTGTCGGAGCGGGAGACCTCTTCGATGTTCCTGGTAAGGTCCTGGAGCCTCGGGCTCAGGCCTTCGAGCCACTCCCCTCCCTCTGCGGGCCTTAATAATCCTCCGGGATAGAATTCCTCTCGGAGCACTTTTTGAAGAGATGAAAGCAGCTTGGCCGGGTCCAGAGGTTTAGGCAGGAAATCGTTCACACCGAGCTTGGTCGCCTCGACCGCTTCTGAGACCTCGCCTTTTTTCGAAAGCATGACCGCTTTGACCCTGGGAGCGCTGTTCTTGATCGTTTTGTAAGCCTCTATGCCGCCGTTCTCCGTGCCTTCCGAATCGATCACAAGCACGTCAAATGACTTTCTTGACATCTTATCTGCAACCGACAGGATGTCCCTGTCGGTATCAAGCGACATGACGCCTGACAGCCCGGAGGATATGGCAGCGCTCAGTGCCTGGTCGCTGCTGAGAAGAAGAGCTTTTTTCATGATACCTTTCTTTGGCCGACTGGGATGCAGACGCGGAAAACACTCCCTTTTGAGAGCGAGCTTTCCGCTTCGATAAGCCCGCCGTGACCATCAATTATACCATGGGCTATAGTGAGCCCCAGACCGGTACCTCCGTACTTGGTGGTGAAGAACGGGTCAAAGAGCTTTGGCATATCCTCCTCGCCGATGCCCACCCCGGTGTCCTTTATCTCAACGCATACGCATTCTCGTTCTTCACCCTTTATCTTCTTGCCGATCTTCTTCGAACTTATATCGACCGACCCGCCGGTCTCGATGGACTGTACCGCGTTAAGTATGATATTGACGAACACCTGTGAAAGCTGCTGCCTGTCGCCGATGATATCGTGCACATCGACCAGCGAGGTCCGTATGTCCACTTTCTTTTCCTCGGCGCTCTGTTTGAAGAAGCCGGCAGCCTCCTCGATTATCTCGTTCAGCGAGACCAGCTCATAGTTGGGCCTGCTAGTCCTTGCATAGCTGAGCAGCCCCTCGACTATCCTGTCGATCCTGTTGATCTCGCGCGGCATTATCTCCGAGTATTTCTTGCGGTATTCGGCATTGTCGAACTTCATCGGCATCATCTGCGTGAACACTTTGAGAGAGGAAAGCGGGTTCTTGATCTCATGAGCCATGCCCGCAGCCATGGTACCCAGGGCAGCCAGCTTGTCTGACCTGCGGAGATGCTCTTCGAGCTTCTTTATCTCGGACAGGTCTGTAACGACAAGGAGCAAGCCCACCCTGTTGCCGTTGATGTCCTTGAGCATCCTGGTGTTCAGGCTTACCGGCACGTCACCCTGTATGCTCTTTACGATTATTTCCCTGTCACGGGTCTCCTTTCCTAAGAGACCCGAGTCCACTGCAGCGCAAAGCTCTTTGTCCCTGACGAAGAGATCAAGACATGACCTGCCGACTGCCTTGCCCCTCATTGTCTCGAACAGGGCTTCTGCCACAGAGTTCATAGAGGTCATCATTCCGGAAAGGTCCATTGTAACGATAGCAGAGGGCAGGCTTTCGAATATCAGGTCATTGTAGGTCTTCATGTTCAGGATCTCTTCGTATAATTTTGCGTTGTCGTATGCCACAGCGATATAGGTGGACAGCATTTGCAGCAGCGATATCTCTTCGGGAGAATACGACTCCAGTGTGTTCTTTTTGCCAAGGGCGATCATGCCGACGAGTTCATCCCGCAGAAAAACCGGGACAAAAAGGTCCATCTGCAGGTCTGCCATCGTTTTATCCACGGCCGCTCTGAGCTCGGTCTCGTTCCTTTCATTGTCCAGAAGCGCGGACAGCTCCTCCCTTACGATAACGGTCCTCTTTGAATTCAAGGCGGCGACCAGGGGCGCGTCAGCCGAAAGCTCCATCTCAGAATACTTATGCGACTTATATCCGATCCTTTCTTTGGAAAAGCTCTTATATTTCCTTTTGAACCTGTCATAGAGGAGGACGGACACCTCCGAGGTATCCAGGATCTCTCCGATAGAGCTGACCACAAGTGATGTGATCTCGTCAAGCTTGATAGTAAAAGCGATCTTTCTGCTGATCTCCTGCACTCTCTCCTGGAACCTGTACACCTTGCTGAAAAGCCTGAAAGCGTATTTCTGGAGCATTTCAAAGAAAGGGCCGAAAGCCGCCGATACGACGAACGCCGCCAGCACGATCACAGGGTAGTTCTCCGCCTGTATGAGGAAAGCCGTGCCGCCTCCGGAGATGATTATTATCAGAGAATAAGTTACGGCTATCGCAAGAGCGGTGATCGTATAAACCATCCCGCTCCTGAACACTTGATAAACATCATAAAGCTTTTTGTTCAGGATGGTGTATGCAATGAACGTGATCATTGCATAAGAGAACAACGGACCGACCGAATTATACCTGCTTATCCCCATCATGGGCATCAGCAGGTTGGTGGCCAAACCCAGGAGAAGGGTCAGGGCCAGGCCCAGTAAAAGGACCTTTAGAACGCTGCGTTCTCTGCCTCGCGAGGACAGGTAGGAAAGGTATATGCGCACATATCCGCCGACCAGACAAAGCACAATGAACGCTGCCATGAAGGGATACATGCTACCGTAAACTCCCCGGAAACCTCCAGGGTAAAAGACTATGTCCTTGATCAAAAGTCCTGCAGGTATCATCAACACAAATGCCGCAGAAACGGCATACAAAGACATTTCCTTCCAGGTGCTCCATCCCTCGACCTTTTTCGGGAAAACAAAAGAGAACGAAAGGAAGGTGGATGGGATGAAGACCGTTCCCAGATATATTGCCCAGAAAACCAGCATCGGCGCTTTTTCTGTGTTGAATGCGATAAAAGCGGAGATCGACCAGACCGATATCGAGGACACCATAAGGAGGAACGACCTGTTGACGGCATTCTTGATGTCCTTGAACGCAATGAACACCGCCAGCGAAAGGTTGCCAAGGACCACCCAGAGAGGAAGTATGTAATTCGGCCTGTTCGAGCTGAACAGAAGAAGCGATAACAGAAGGGCCAGCACTGCGGTTATCGACGCGACCCTTTCGATGGTAAGGTTGTTCATTGAAGCTGCCTGAGGATGTTCTCGGCTTCGGCAAGCTGCTCAGGAGTGTTTATACCAATTGCCGCCCTGCGGTCTTCAGTGCAATGAACGGAAACTTTCCTGCCAAGCGACCTGAAAATGGAGATGACATCCGTCAGGTAGTACTCTCCTTGCGAATTATCCCTTTTTATGGACCTCAGAGCAGGGAACAGCTCTTTCGAATCAAAGCAGTATGTCCCCGTGTTGACCTCGGATATGTTCAGTTCCTCCTTTGAAGCGTCCTTATGCTCGACTATCCGGTCAATATCCCCGGATTTATCGCGAACTATCCTGCCATACCCTGACGGGTCGGGGATCACAGCAGAAAGGACGGTCGCCACAGCGGACCGTTGCTGGTGGGCGGATAAAAGTTCTTTAAGGACAGCGCCCCTCATTAGAGGCATATCGCCGTTGAGCACCATGATCGTTGAGTCGCTGTCTGCGATATAAGGCTCTACCATGCTTACCGCATGTCCGGTCCCCAGCTGCTCTTTCTGAAGGACAAAATTCGCTTTGCAGCCGGAGATCTCCTGCTTTACAAGGTCAGCCATATGTCCGACCACTATGTACGGGACCTCGTTAGTAATATCTTTGAGCGAGTCCAATACGTATGAAAGCAAAGGCTTTCCGCAGGCTTTGTGAAGCACTTTCGGGAGTTCAGACCTCATTCTCGTGCCTTTTCCGGCGGCCAGTATCACAGGTATTAGTTTTTTCATCGATATTATTATGAATTAGGAGCAGCGGAGAGTCAACTTTGGACAACGGTCCTGTCCATGGGTCCGGTCAGTTGCCCTCGATCTTTTCAAGGACCTCCGACCCGGCTCCGGCACCATAGGTCCGTGCGAACCTGGCGAATTCAATGAATGAAGCCTTGTCGGACAGCTGCCCAAAGAATATGTAGTGTTGGTCAGGATTCATCATGGACAGGACGCCCCTCACCTCTTCTCTTACGCCGGACATGCTGAACACCTTGAGCGTAGGCATGGAGTAAGGGCTGTAGCCTGAAGCAAGCCATGACAGGTCATCAGCGAATTCAAGATCGCCCCATTTGTAAGGCAGGATCGACCTCACATCCCTGTTCATGATCGCGTCCATTTCTCCTCCCAGCTCTTTATCCCTCAGAGGTGTCATAGAACTTAGAAGTTCAAGCTGAAGCGGACTTCTGGTCGCTGCCAAGATATTTATCGGGGCCATATCCCCGTGCTCCGACCAGGCCATTTTTATGTGATGAAGTACATCCTCGGCATAAAGATACCCCATTATCCTGTGATCCAGTTTTTTCCCGTTCCAGTTAGGCCCCGGGAAAAAGAACGGATCGCTCATGTTCAAGGCGGACCCGTTGATAAGGCCGGTCGAAAAGAAACCGGAACTCCTCACCATCCTCAATGTTTCGCCTTCCCACACGACTTGTACCATAGGCTTATTGAACAGGCATCTATCAAATGATCCGCCGGAAAGCATAGTTGAAAGCATCACTGCTTTCTCCTGTCCCGCAATGCCCGGGAACAGCCCCAACACATGCTCAGATACCGTCTCTTTTATCACTTCCTTCACGACATCCGGCCGTGATGTCTGGTTGATCTTGTCCGACATATATTGTATTGTCTCTACCCTGTATTCTGAATGGCCTGCCCTTATTTCGGAGATCGAGGACAGAGGTGCCGGTAAGAACCGGCCGCTGGAAAAGTCTTGAGATCCTGTACGGACCGTACGTTCGATCACCTTGAACGAAGAAGGTCTTGCAAGCCCTATTATCTGATTGATCCTGCTGCGTATTGATCCCATGATATTTATATTTCCTTATCGTTCATGTGATTTCCCGATTTCACTTATCTTCCCAGAAATCCCGTCATCTTGGAGAAATACATCTCCGCGCTTTTCGGGTTCATGAACCCTCCAATAAACACCACATCTTTTGGCCCGATCTGTTTAAAGACATTGAAGTGCGGATATCTTTCGAGTACAGATGCATTACTGAGGAACTTCAGTGTCTCAGGAGTGTCACAATACATGGGCAGCAGGTCCTTGACGACCCAGTCATCTCTTATGGTGACGCCTAAAGAAAGCTGCAAAGTGTTACGGAACCACTGAGCTTCCTGCGGTTCCGGCTCCACTACCAAAGACCTGGCAGCACCAAAAACGATCGGGTTCCTTGTTTTTGTGCCGACATACATCATTGGTATATGATCAAGCCCCTGACTGTTAAGCAGCATTCCTTTTACCGTAAGAAAGAAATTCATGGTTATCATCAGAGCTTCCCTTTGCGGTGTTTTTACGGCCCGCCCGTCCATAGTGATCGTCTCCGGCGTCATTGTAGTGTTCCACAGATAAATACCTACATAGGAATCCGGATCGGGGCTACCCATGCGCATATAACGGCCTGAAGAGAAGCCGGTCATTTCGCCGGTCTTTTCATGTCTTGCTATGATCATAGAGGTTGCGCCAAAAATGCTGTTATCGACATACTTACGAGAAAGGAAAGACCGGATCTCTTTGCTTCTGGCTTCCGTATCAATTCCCAGATCCTGAGGGAAGCCTTCTGTGTATACCCTGCTCATAAGACCTATCATTTCCGAGGCAAGTGACCTCTTCATGGCACCGGACAGGTTCTGTGACGGATTATCGATATACTCGGTCGTGTGCGCTCCAAGGTTGAATACCTGAGATAGCTTTGTGACCTCATTCTCATTTATCTCAAGCCCTGTCCTTGCTATCATTTCAATGAACTTAGGTCTGCTTATGGCCTCAAGACCTTTGAGATAAGGAACTGACGGTAATGATGAGGGAATAGCACCGCTCAATAAAGTCCCTGAAAGCTGTCTCGAACTGCCCAAGCTCGGGCATAAAGAACGGGCCCTCGACGCAAGATCTGCCGTCTTGCTCCAGTTCCTTTCAAACCCTCTTGTTATCCAATTCTTGACCGAGTTCATTTCCCTGTCCAAACCCCTCTCTATGTATATATCGATAATATATGGCGCCCATTTCACGCAAAGGCCGGTTGTGCCATACTATTTCTGTGAACGACAAAAAGGCGATAACCGCATATATAAGATCGGTCCTGCCCGGGGAAAGATATGCCCATACCCTGAGAGTAGCGGGATTCTCAAAAAAGCTCTCAGCACGCCTTGGCGCGGACAAAGACAAGGCCAGGACAGCCGCACTGCTTCATGACTGCGCAAAATGCATGTCCCCGGAAGAGCTCCTCTCATACGCCAGACGCCATAAAATAAAGTGCCCAAAGTATATGCTTAAAAGGCCCGGGCTCCTTCACGGCGCTGTCGCAGCCTCGATAGCCCGCCTGCGTTTCGGGATAAACGACAGGGACATACTGCGCGCCATCAGCAACCACACCATGGGCAGGCCCCGCATGTCAGCGCTCGAAAAGACCCTGTTCCTGGCCGATCATCTCGAACCGGGGAGGAAAAGGAAGGGATACGACAGGCTCAGGCGCATCGCGATGAAGGACGCGGACAAGGCGATTGCACTTTTTTTGGACGAAGTGATACAATACTTGAAGAAGAAAGGCCTGCATGTCTCGAGACGGACAGTACTTACCAGGGACCACTATAAAAAATAAATGGAAATAAATACATTCTCTTCGGGCGGCCAAAAGAACACATGGCGTGACGAGGAGCCGGCCGAAGAAAAGAAGCCCCGCTCCTTCTGGAAAACATGGCTTGTAGGCCTTGTTGCGGTGATGATAATCATGTCGGCTTTCCTCGGTTTCTTCACGTCCTTCATACTCAGCCGTTTCAGCGTTTTTGAGGTGCTTTTCACCCTTAACCCTGCCCAGGCAAGCATGCAGGAAATGAACATACTCCTGCTCGGCGTCGACGCCACCGCAGGGACAAAACGCTCAGACACCATCATGGTGATAAGGGTCGACCCGAAAACAAAGACGATATCGCTTGTTTCTATCCCCAGGGATACTATGGTCGTTATTCCCGGCGTCAGGTTCGACAAGATCAACCATGCCTACGCTTTCGGCGGTCCGGAGCTGGCGGTATCGACAACAGCGAACTTCCTTAACATACCGCTTAAGCACTATATCAAGGTGAACGTGGACAAATTCGAGCAGCTTATCGACAGGCTGGGCGGTATCTATGTCGATGTTGACCAGAGGATGTACTATGTGGATTATGCCGGAGGCCTTTTCATTGACCTGAAGCCCGGCAGACAGAAACTCAGCGGCAAGCAGGCTATCGGATATCTGCGTTTCAGGCATGATGCCAGGGGCGATTTCGGGCGCGTGCAAAGACAGCAGCAGTTCATACAGGAAGTCGCAAGGGAGCTGGCAAAGACCAAGAACGTGGTCCAGATATACCAGCTGCTGCTCGACCTCATGAACAGCGTCGAGACCAACCTTTCAAGCTCTCAGATATTCACTCTGGCCTCGCTGGTCAGGCAGGCGTACGAGATAGGCAACATCCGCGCGACCTCGCTTCCGGGGACAAGCACCAGAATAGACGGCATATACTATCTCCAGCCGGATATGGGACAGATAAACAAGATAGTCAATTCTTACCTTAGGGAGAAACCGGAAATTGGCGGAAACCAAGAAGGACCGGCGCAAACACAAGAATAACCCCAAAAGGTCTAACAACAAAAAGCTGCTCTCCTCCAGGTTCCTCGCGCAGCTGATGGCTCAGGTCGCCGACAGCAAGAAGGCCGATGACATCGAGATCCTTGACGTGCGCAAAACCTCATCGATAAGCAATTACATAGTCGTCTGTACCGCCGGTGCAAGGCCGCAGATCAAGGCCATAGCCGACGCCATCGACGAGCTCATGTCAAAGAACGGGATCAGCATCCCCCGCTGGCAGGGCAATGCCGACTCGAACTGGATGGTGCTGGACATGATAAACGTTGTGGTGCATATCTTCGGCAAGGACGAGAGAAAAGCCTACAACATCGAAGGACTATGGAGCCAGGGGGGCGTTGTCTACCACATCTGAAATCCTCGCAGCATTCCGCCGATAATCATCCGGAGGGTATAAATGGGCGGAGCCAACAGGTCTTACAGGCCAGTGATACTGTCATTTTCGAACAAAACAGGTAGCAGCAGACCGTCTGCCGACCTGAGACGTGTCGCGAGAGAAATAATGACATTAAGATCAGAGCTTGCACCAAGACTCAGCAAAGAGGTCGTTAAGCTTGATATCGCCTCGGTCCATGTGCCTTTTACCGGACGAAGAGCTTCGATCTATGTGAATTACGGAAGTGAGATACATGTTCCCCATCTTGCCTCGCTATTATTCTCTTCCGGGATAAGGGACATCACTGTCCCCGACACATACAGCCTTGAGCCGGCATTGAGGTTCATGGGAAGGACACATAAAGGTATATTTACAGCTGCTTCCGAGTTTGAAAAAAATAAGATCGATATCAAGCTCTTCAGAGGAAGCGACGCCCCGGAACCTTCCGAATCCGACTTCATCGGAAAAAGCAGGACCGAGTCGCTGGACAGGTTCCTATATGAAACGATCGACAGGTTTTTTTCTGACGACAGACCGAACATCATCTATATGCGCAACCCTCGAAGGCTCAGCATTGAAGAAGAGATGTACGGTCAGACCTACCCTATCTCCTTTGAAGCAAAAGACAGACCGACCGCGCCTCTCTCCGCGGACCAGAAGCTCCTGAGGGACGCTCTTAACCATGTTTCCGACCCTTTCCTGCTCCAGTCCTGCTGGATGCTCATCGACGGGGAATATAAGGCGGCGATAACGGACGATTTTGAGAGAAGGACATTTGATCTCTGGAAAAAGGTCGACAGATCGCATGTCCGGGGACCGATCGTTCTCTCATCAAAAGAAATGCTCAATTATTCACACGGTCTTGGATCCTTCCTGGCAAGAAAGAGCAATAACGATCAGGTCGTCGCATACTACATAGACCTCTTTGTAAAGGATCCCGAAGAAGCAATGCGGATATTTTCGTTCAACACCATGGGAAGCCACGCCCTTAACTGGCTGTCGAATTTTGGGATAAGCGATATCATCAACAAGCTGCGCGAACTGCCGTAATCACACCTGTGCTAAAATCAAATAGTAAGGGCCTGTAGCTCAATTGGCAGAGCACTAGCATGGCATGCTAGGGGTTAGGGGTTCAAGTCCCCTCAGGTCCATTTTAGAGATTAGAGAGTGGAAAGTAGAGAGTAGAGATTAGTTGGAAGGCCTAACCCAGGGAAGGGTTCTAAAGGGAAACGGAAGTTTCCCTTTTTTATTGGGGGAGCAGCGAACGGAGAGAGCGATGAGGGGGAATCCCTCTCATAGAGACCGAGATTTATCGAGGTCGAGGGTTAGGGGTTCAAGTCCCCTCAGGTCCATTTTTCACTTCGTTCAAAATGGTGCGTCCGAAAACGCCTCAAACCATCTCGCTAATTATACCTAACGCATTCATGGCTGACTCTCTGAATAGCGGCCGCGTACCTTTTCCCCCACTCGAATAATTCGCGGCCGCCAAGACGCAATTCAGCGATAAGGGCGAATGCCTTGACATGGAATTATAGCAGTGGTAGTATCGATTGCACAGTGGTGAGTTCGAAGGGCTAAATCCTCCACATTAATCAAGAAAAACCTTCCCAATATATTTAAATGGTTCGCTTGCAGCAAGGAAGAGAGATTAAATGACTATCATGATGCACAATAGTATAATGTTGTAAAGGAATAGATTTATTTTCTAATAATATGCCAAAATTAAAAGACATTCCTAAAGTAGACAGGCCCCGAGAACGATTCCTCAAAATGGGACCGGACTCATTATCAAAAAGCGAGCTTCTTGCAATCTTACTTAGTAGTGGAATAAAAGGAAAAAATGTAAAGCAATTAGCTGAACAAATCATAAAAAGGTTTGGAGCAAACTTTCTGACTATATCAGTTGATGATCTTCAAGAGATACAAGGGATTGGGAAAGCCAAAGCATTGCAGATTGTATCAGCACTTGAGTTAATTAAAAGATATTACCTGGAATTGTCCCCAAAGGAAAAGATCATTGTGTCTGCTCAACAAGCAATTGCGTTAACGTCTGACCTAAAAGATAAAAAGAAAGAGTACTTGGTTTGTTTGTATTTAAATGCTCGAAATGCCTTATTGAAAAAAGAAGTCATTTCTATTGGAATACTCGATAAAAGCATCGTTCACCCTCGGGAAATATTTGGTTTGGCTTTAGAATTGAGAGCGGCTGGAGTTATTTTGGTTCACAATCATCCATCAGGAGACCCCACGCCAAGCAAAGATGATAATGAAATCATAAGCAGGTTAGCTGAAGCAGGGAAGATAATGGGAATTAATGTTGTTGATTTCATTATTACAGCAGAACAAGGAGAAGTTAGTGTATATGAGAGGTTAAAAGGACAGACTGGAAACTACTATATTTCTGATGGGACCCAATGTTCCTTATTTGATGTGCTGGAATTGCCTGCACCAAATTATTCTCCCATAAACCAAAGAAATCACAAAACCCATTTTTCGCTAGAAAACAGAAGTGCTGCCGGTTATTTTGAAATTCAGAACAGAAGGTATTTAGGTAATAAATATAAGCTGTTGGGTTTTATTGAGGATATAGTAAACGAAAAGTGTAACGGATTTAATTCCTTTTGCGACATTTTTGCGGGAACCGGTGTTGTTGGTGAAAGATTTAATGAAAAAGAAATTAAAATTATCTCGAATGATATATTGATGAGTAATTATTTTCCTCTTGCCACCTTCCTTATTGCAAGGCGATTGAAATTAAAGAAGCTTGAAGAAATGATCGCCCATCTTAATGCTATTGATGCAAACTCTGACAATTATTTCTCCCACAATTATGGAGGCACTTATTTTACATTAGAAAACGCAAGAAAGATTGGTGCCATAAGAAAGGAAATTGACAAGATTGCAGAAGATGAAGAAGAAAAATACGCATTAGTCACTTCGTTAATATATGCGGCCGATAAAGCCGCAAATACTGTGGGGCATTATGACGCTTTTAGAAAAAATATGGACTCTATTCGTCCGGTTAAGCTTCTGACTCCTAAGATTAACTTGGAAAGTAATATTAATAATGAGGTATTCCATGAAGATGCAAATGTGCTGATTAGAAAAATAAAATGCGATGTGCTGTATATTGACCCGCCCTACAATTCAAGACAATATTGCGACGCATACCATCTGCTTGAAAACCTAACAACATGGGATTGCCCAGATGTATTTGGGAAGGCAAAAAAAATGGACAGATCACATTTGAAGAGTAACTATTGTCTTAAAAGTGCATCCAAAGCATTTGACGATCTGATCAGAAATGCGAATTGTAAACATATCTTGATATCATACAATAATACCGGGGAATCCAAACATGGCAGGTCTAATGCCCGTATCAGTGACAAGGATATTATTCGGATTTTAAAGAACAAAGGAAGAGTCGAGGTGTTCGAACGAGATTATAAAGCTTTTACAACGGGGAAGAGTGAAACAAATGGCCATACGGAAAGAATATTTTACTGCGAGGCAGGTAATTAAGATATGAAGAAGCCATGGTCAATCACTACAACGGTTAGGAATCCGGAAAGACTCAGAGACTTTCTTGTAGTATTAAAAGATATTGATGGTGAGGAGTGGGATTCTAAAACACAGAGAAAATATCAAATATTGCTAATTAAATACAGGAAGTATGGCTACGGAAGCAGTCAGTTTTATAGAGGGCTTTCTCGTGAACAAGTCAATCTAATTGATGATCTTGATAAAGACCTTTCATTTAAAGAAGCAGAAGATATTTTCAATTCTAAAGGTTATGAAGATCCTGCCATGCGCGGAAGGCAGTCAATAAATCCCCTTAAAAAGTTGGGCCTGGTTTCTATAAAAGACGAGAAAATATTCATTACAGATCTAGGGCGTTTACTCCTTAAAGATGACTACGATCTCGGTGATATCTTTTTCAGGAGTTTTATTAAATGGCAGATACCAAACCCAGACAATGATGATTATTGCCCGGATGAGGGCTATGATATCAAACCATTCATTGGCACGCTGCATTTGATTAATGCTGTAAATCAAAAAATCACGGCTCGGGGAGAAGAACCGAAAGGCATAAGCAAATCAGAATTTATGTTATTTGTTCCAACCCTGGCAAATTATAACGATATTGATCGCCATGCCAATGAAATTGTTAAACTTCGGGCAAAAATGATGGGAAAAAGCAAAAGAGAACAAAAAACAATATTTGAAAAGCGTGTAAAAGAATTCGGTCAGACTTTCCTGGGTACGAATAATGCTAGGGAAATTAGAAAGTTGATCAATAATCTCAAGGATTATGGCGATAATGCTATCCGCTATTTCAGGCTTACAAGGTATCTATATATAAGAGGCGGCGGCTTCTATGTTGATTTAGAACCGAGAAGACAGGTTGAAATAATTAATTTACTGGCTTTTGATAATGGAAAATCAAAGTCATTCGTTTCGAAAGAAGAATACCTGGAGTATTTAGCGAATATCGCAGAGCCGAAGCTTCCCTGGGAAACAAAAGAAAAGCTATCAGAGATCGTAAAAGGGCTTATTAAAGATACACAGGAATATGAGAAGAAACTCTCCACATCAAAAAAGAGTTTCCCGGATTATAGGGGGTATGATGAAAACCGTCTTAAAAAATTGACTGAAGAATTGAGGATATATAGGAGAGCCCTGCAAAATCAAGAGAATCAGGCAAAATCTCAAAATATTGAAGCTATTCTTCAATACATAAAAATATTACAAAACATTTTCAAAGAAGATGATAAGCCACTCGCTTTGGAAAAATATACAGCCTTGGCGCTTCAGGCATTAAATGATGCATTAAAAATACAACCGAATTATCCAGTTGGTGATGATAACGAACCTACCTTTACAGCTCCAGCAGGAAAACCGGATATCGAATGTTTCTACGGCTCTTTCAATGCTATTTGCGAGGTGACAATGCTCACAAGCAGAGATCAATGGTATAACGAAGGGCAGCCGGTTATGAGACACTTAAGAGATTTTGAAGAGCTAAACAGTGGTAAAGACGCATATTGTCTTTTCATAGCGCCTTCCTTGCACAGGGATACTCTAAATACGTTTTGGATTTCAGTCAAGCATGCATATGAGGGTAAGCCACAAAGGATAATTCCTTTATCAATCAATGAATTTATTGAACTATTAAAGACGCTTGTTGCGGTGAAACAAAAGGGCAAATCGTTTTCACATTCAGAATTAATCAGACTATACAATGATATTTTGTCTAGTTCTAAGAAGATAGATGATGTTAATGAATGGGTTAAGAAAATACCGGATACTATAAGAGAGTGGCAAGAAAGGTTAATTTCTTAATACATGAAAAAGAACTCAATTATCAACGGCGACTGCACGACAATACTGAATAATGAAATTGATAAATTGTCTGTTGACTTAATTTTTGCAGATCCTCCATATAATTTATCTGGTAATGGCTTGAAATGGGAAGGCAATACGACGGGCGGCGATTGGCATATGGTTAATGAGGAATGGGACAAGATGACGGCCCCGGAATATTTGAAATTTACGAGAAAGTGGATTGGTGGATGCCATAGAGTATTAAAAGACCATGGCTCAATATATATCTCATGCACATACCATAATATAGCTGAAGTCATGATCGTCCTAAAGCAATTGGACTTCAAAATAAATAATGTCATAACCTGGCAAAAAACAAACGCAATGCCCAATATGACAAGAAGAATCTTTACTCATTCAAGTGAATTCATTGTTTGGGCTGTTAAAGGCAAAAAATGGACATTCAATTATCAAGAGTTAAAGACGATTAATCCTGAAAGGCAAAAAGATGGTTCATTGAAACAGATGAGAGATGTATGGCCATTGCCACTTGTACAGGGGAAAGAAAGATTGAGGGGAAAAGATGGCAGGGCTGTGCACCCGACACAAAAACCAGAAGAGATATTGAAAAGGATTATTGTTGCTTCTTCAAATATAGGTGATCTTGTATTGGATCCATTCTTAGGAAGTGGAACTACAGCCAAAGTTGCAAAAAAACTGAAAAGGGATTGGATTGGGATTGAAAAGAATAAAAAATATGTCGATATCGCAAAAAGAAGATTAAATACATAAACAAGAGAAAACAATAAGAGGGTATTGGTTATGCAATCATTCAAAGACTTGGCTTATCAAATATTGAAAGAAGTAGATAAACCTCTTCATAGCAAGGAAATCACAAAAATCGCTATCGATCGTGGATTGCTTAAAACCACTGGGAAAACGCCGGCATTGACAATGAACGCCCAACTTATTGTTGATATAAATAGCAAAGGTGAGCTATCAAGATTTAAGAAAGCTGGCCCTAGCACATTTGCCATTAACGAAAAGAAAATTGATATTGGCGATGAATCAAAAACTGATCATATTATAGAAGAATTAGAGATTGAAGAAGAAAAAGAAGCTGAAGGAGGCTATATTGGAAAGGCAGGGGAACATTCTGTTATCTCTGAATTGCTTTTTCGGGGATATAACGCAGCCTTGATGTCAGTTGATGTTGGAATTGATATTGTAGCAACAAGAAATAATGAATTATTTAATATTCAAGTAAAAACGAGGAATATAAGCAAAAAACACGAAGCGTACTATTTTAATATAAGAATAGCTTCATTTGAAAGGCATAATGCAGGGAAAACATTTTATATATTTGTCCTGCGCGAAAAGGGAAAATTGGATTATCTGATATTACCATTGTTTCAGATAGAGAAGTCAATTGAAGAGGAATATATTCATGTAGTTGGTAAAGGGAAATTGTACCGGATAAATATCAAAAAAAGGAAAGGGAAGGTTTATTTGGGGAGACGAGAAAATGATGTTTCGTATTATTTAAACAGATGGGAAATTATTAAATAAAAAGCGTAATGCTTATGTAATGTTTTGCCGATGAAATATTTGCGTTGCTGCATAGAATAATCAAATAAAGGGATTATTGAGAGGAGGAAATGGTTATGGCAAAGAAGAGAGTATTTATCAGTTTTGATGTTGATCATGATGAGGGAACAAAAACAATGCTGGCGGGGCAGGCGAAGCTTGAAGATAGTCCATTTGATTTCATTGACGCCTCCATTAAAGAACATCTTACGGGTGACTGGAAGGAAAAAGTTAGGCGACGCATGGACAATATTGATGTCGTTATCGTTCTGTGCGGTGAATATACTCATTTAGCAAGTGGTGTTGCTGCAGAGGTCACTATTGCCCAAGAAAAGACAGTTCCTTATTTTCTGTTGGCGGCATATGCTGATAAATCATGCACAAAACCTACTTCGTCAAAAACCGATGACAAGCTCTATAAATGGACGTGGGATAATCTCAAGAAATTGATTGGCGGGGCAAGATGACTGACGAGAAGAATGCCTTTAATGTAAATGAAAAAGAATATGGTGCCAACTACCGGGATCACTTGTTGACACAGTATCAGCTTTATGTCGAAGGGATGGAGAAAATTAGCGATCGACGGCAAAATGCTAATAATTATTTCATCACAATCAATACTGTATTGATATCATTCATTGGTGTTTTATCTCAGATGAAAATGTTTGAGCAAATAGCATGGATAAAATCACTTATTGTAGTTATTGGGATTATCATATGCATAATCTTCTGGTTCCTTCTGCGATCATATAAACAGCTCAACACAGGGAAGTTCAAAGTTATTCACGAGATAGAAAAAAGATTGCCATTAGCATTATATGATTTTGAGTGGAAGGTGCTTGGAGAAGGCAGAGATATAAATTTATATTTCCCGTTTTCTCATATTGAGATGATTATTCCTTGGATATTTGTGCTAATATATGGTCTCCTTGGAATAGTATATTTTCTTCATTGTTAGTGCTTTATAGCCCGCTTTTTCGGGGGTGTGGGGGAGAAAAAGCGGGCTAACCAACCGGCAATATCTCGGCTACAACCTCCCGATATTCCTCTTCTTGCAGCCATGAATAGTGTTAGGTATAATTAACGAGATGGTTTGATGCGTTTTCGGACGCACCATTTTGAACGAAGTGAAAAATGGACGGTCCCGCCAAGGCGGGACCTTTTTTGTGAGCGCCGCACTTGCAAGACATCCCGCGCCTGCCTACGGCCGCTTGCACCATCTGCCATCTGCCTCCCCATGATATAATGAATTCAAGGTTAATCGCAGCCGATTAATCCCCTCATTTTCAACCCTTTGAAGCAACTTCAGGGGAATTTTTTTGAAAGGAAGGCAAGATGGCGTCTAAAAAAGGCTCGAAAAAGTTCATTTATTTCTTCGGCGGAGGCAAGGCTGACGGTAACGAGAAGATGAAGAACCTGTTGGGAGGCAAAGGTGCAAACCTTGCTGAAATGGCAGGAAATCCAAAGTTAAAGCTCCCTGTCCCTCCCGGTTTCACGTTCACGACCGATGTCTGCACATACTACTATGCAAACAAAAGAAAATACCCGAAAGAGCTTGCCGCACAGGTTCAGAAGGCTATTGAGAAGACCGAAGCTATCATGGGTAAAAAATTCGGCGACGTGAACAACCCTCTTCTGGTGTCCGTCAGGTCAGGAGCAAGAAAATCCATGCCGGGAATGATGGAGACCGTTCTTAACGTAGGTCTCACATCCAAGACCATCCCCGGACTTATCAAGCAGACCGGCGGCAATGAAAGGTTCGTTTACGACGCCTACAGAAGGCTCATCATGATGTACAGCGACGTAGTCATGGAAAAGGCCGCAGGCATAGAGCCAAAGGACGAAATGGGGATAAGAAAGCAGCTTGAAAGAGTGATGAACGAGCTGAAGGACAGAAAAGGATACAAATCGGATACGGACATGACAGCTGAAGACCTCAAGGACCTTTGCGTAGTGTTCAAGGCAAAGGTAAAAGAAGTCCTCGGAAAAGATTTCCCTGATGAGCCTATGGAGCAGCTCTGGGGCGGTGTCGGCGCGGTATTCGCGTCATGGAACGGCAAGAGAGCCATCTCATACAGAAGGATCGAAGGCATCCCTGACGAATGGGGTACGGCAGTGAACGTTCAGACCATGGTGTTCGGCAACATGGGAGATGATTGCGCGACCGGTGTTGCTTTCACAAGGAACCCCGGCAACGGCGACAACCACTTCTACGGCGAGTATCTCGTCAACGCCCAGGGCGAGGACGTGGTGGCCGGCATCAGGACCCCCTCACCTATCAACGAGTGGTCAAAGAGCGGAGAGAGCAGCAATGCCGTCACGCTTGAAAAAGGCATGCCGAAGCTGTACAAAGAACTTTTCGCCATACAGAAAAGGCTTGAAGCGCATTACAGGGACATGCAGGACATCGAGTTCACAATCGAAAAAGGAACGCTTTTCATGCTTCAGTGCCGCATAGGCAAAAGGAACGGCCCTGCCGCGGTAAAGATGGCCGTTGATATGGTAAAAGAAAAGCTCATCAAAAAAGAAGAGGCCGTTATGAGGGTGACCCCTGCCCAGCTTGACGAGCTTCTGCATCCTATCGTCGATCCCGCAGCCGAAAAGACCACCAAGCCTCTCGGCAAAGGTCTTCCTGCAGGGCCCGGCGGCGCGACAGGAATGATAGTTTTCTCGGCAGAGGACGCGGTCGAATGGGCCAACAAAGGCAAGAAGGTAATTCTCGTAAGGGAAGAGACCAATCCCGAGGACGTTGAAGGCATGAGGGTAGCAGAAGCCATCCTTACCGCAAGGGGCGGAATGACCTCTCACGCGGCCCTCGTTGCAAGGGGCTGGGGCAAATGCTGCATAGTCGGCTGCTCGGCCATAGAGATCGACTATCACAAGAAGACCATGAAGATCGGTTCTCAGTCTTTAAAAGAAGGCGACTGGATCACCATGAACGGTACAAAGGGGTTCATTTACCTCGGCAAGCTCCCGATGGTGGACGCCAGCCAGGAAGGCGGTCTTCTTGACAGCTTCCTCAAGCTTTGCGACGGTATCAGGAAGCTCAAGGTAAGGACCAATGCCGACACCCCTGCCGACGCGAAGAAAGCAAGGGCTTTCGGCGCCGAAGGCATAGGTCTCTTCAGGATAGAGCACATGTTCTACGGAGAAGGTTCCGACCTCCCTCTTTTCAACCTGAGGAAGATGATCCTTTCAAAGTCGCTTGACGAAAGGAAAGCCGCTCTCAAGGACCTGTTCCCGCAGATGAAGTCCGACATCAAGGCGACCCTTGAGGCGATGAACGGCCTGCCGGTCACCATCAGGCTGATCGACCCGCCGCTCCATGAGTTCGTGCCCCACGAAGAGGCAAAGCTCCAGGAGCTGGCAAAAGCGCTCAACATCGACATGGAAGAGCTCGAGAAGAGAGCTTCGGTACTTCGCGAGAGCAACCCGATGATGGGACACCGCGGCGTAAGGCTCGGCATAACCTATCCTGAGATAACCGAGATAGAGGCAAAGGCCATCTTCGAAGCTGCGGCAGAGCTGATCAAGGCAGGCAAAAAGGCCTATCCCGAGATCATGGTGCCGGTAGTTTCGACCGAAGCCGAGATCAAGGACCAGTACGAGATAATCAAGAGAGTGTACGACGAAGTGAAGGCAAAGACAGGCGTAAAGAACCTTCCGTACTCCGTCGGTACGATGATCGAGATCCCGAGGGCCGCTCTCATCGCGAACGAGATCGCCAAATCGGCGCATTTCTTCTCGTTCGGAACGAACGACCTCACCCAGCTCACTTTCGGTTTCAGCAGGGATGACATCGGTTCATTCCTTTCCGACTATCTCGACAAGAAGATAGTCCCTGTCGATCCGTTCGTGTCCATCGACAGGTCAGGCGTAGGCGAGCTTATCAGCACCGGCGTCAAGAGGGGAAGGTCCACAAGGAAAGACCTCAAGGTAGGCATATGCGGAGAGCACGGAGGGGACCCTTCGTCGATAGAGTTCTGCCACAAAGTAGGCATGAACTATGTCAGCTGCTCGCCGTTCAGGGTACCGATCGCGAGACTGGCTGCAGCACAGGCCGTCCTTAAGTCGTAAAATAAAGGAGCTTATGCGCGGAGCCCGCAAAGAGATAGAAGAAAGAGAAGCGAGGCTGCTTTCAAGTAAAGCAGCCTTGTCTTCTTTATCAAAAGGACGTCAGTGCCCCGAGCCCCAGTGCCCGATACGCACCGCTTACCAGCATGACAGGGACAGGATAATCCATTCAAAGGCTTTCAGGAGGCTGATACACAAGACACAGGTATTCATCTCCCCTACCGACGACCATTACAGGACAAGGCTCACTCACACTCTCGAGGTCTCGCAGATCGGGCGCACCATCGCAAGAGCGCTCAAGCTTAACGAGGACCTTACCGAGGCTATAGCTCTTGGGCACGACCTCGGGCACACTCCGTTCGGTCACGCGGGTGAATATGTCCTTGACCGGATACTGAGGAAATACGGCATGAGCTTCGACCACAACGTGCAGAGCCTTCACGTCGTGGACGATATGGAAAAGCTCAATCTGACATGGGAAGTGCGCGACGGCATCAGGAACCACCCCTGGAGCTTCCCTTCGGCAAAGACGATGGAGGGACAGATAGTCCGTTTCGCCGACAGGATAGCCTACATTAACCATGACATCGACGATTCGATAAGGTCGGGCATACTCAAAAAGAGCGACCTTCCAAAAAAGTTCAGGGATTTTATGGGCAGCAGCCCTATAGACGCTTTCGTTAAGGATATCATCGAGAGCAGCTGCGGCAAAGACACAATAAGGCTCAGCAGGACCGGGCTTTCAACTCTCAAGGGGCTCTACGCCTATCTCTTTAAGAAAGTATACACGGGCGAACAGTTCAAACAGCAGGAAAAAAGGATAGAGCATGTCATAACCGTGCTCTTCGACCACTATATGGCGCATCCCGAAAAGATACCCGGAGCAAAAAGGACGAACAGCAAAAAGAGGACGGCCGCCCAGGTAAGGGATTTCATAGCGGGCATGACCGACAGGTACGCGGTATCCACCTTCGAAGGGCTCTTCGTGCCCGGCGAATGGGACAAATGATCAAAGACAGCATACTCGATGAGATAAGGAACAAAGCCGACATAGTCAGCGTCGTGGGCGACTATGTAGCTCTGCGCAAAAGGGGCAGGAACTACCTTGCCCTGTGCCCTTTCCACAGCGAAAAGACCCCTTCGTTCACTGTAAGCCAGGAAAAACAGCTCTTCCACTGCTTCGGCTGCGGCGAGGGCGGCAATGTCTTCACTTTTGTGATGAAGCACGAGAACGTCTCTTTTGTCGAAGCCGCGAAAATACTTGCCGACAAGCTCGGCATAGCTTTCGACGCACCTGTAGCAGGTCACGGTCAGGTCCCGTCGGAGACGCAGAAGCTCTACGACATACTCGAGGAGGCCGCGAAGTTCTACGAGCATGAGCTCAGAAGGAGCGCCTCTGCCGTCGATTACGCTAAGAAAAGAGGACTTACCAAGAACGCGGTCATCTCTTTCCGTATAGGCTATTCGCCCGAAGGCTGGGACGGGCTGTACAAGCATCTCGCGGGAAAAGGCTTCCATCCCAAAGACATCGAGCGTGCGGGGCTGATAATACCACGCGAAGGGCAAAGCACGTATTACGACAGGTTCAGGAACCGCCTTATGTTCACCATAACCGACATCAAGGGCCGGCCCATAGGCTTCGGGGCAAGGAGCATGGATGGCTCCGAGCCGAAATATCTCAACAGCCCCGACTCCCCGGTATACAACAAGAGCAACGTGCTCTTCGGACTTTATCAGGCCAAAGAAGCGGTCAGGGCAAAGAAACAGGCGCTCATAATGGAAGGCTACATGGACGTTGTCGCCTCGCATACGGCCGGGTTCGAAAATTCCGTTGCAAGTTCGGGAACATCTCTTACGATAAATCAAATGAAGGCCCTTCAACGCCTTACATCCGAGTTCGTCCTCGTCTTCGACGCAGACAGCGCCGGCTCAGCAGCTTCGGACAAGAGCATTGATATGCTCAGGGAGATCGGGATATACCCGAAGGTCGCCCTGCTGCACGGAGGCAAGGACCCGGACGAAGTGATAAAGAACAAAGGCAAAGAGCATTTCGCCTCGCTGATAGCCGATGCCGTACCCTGGCTCCGGTTCAAGCTGGAAAAGGCCGTCTCTGCGGTGAACCTTAACGAGGTGGAGAGCAGGGCAAAAGCGGCAAGGGACTGCGCCGCGATACTGGCGCTGGTGAGCGACCATGTCATAAGGAACGAGTATGCCAAGACCTTCGCGGGCAGGCTCAACGTCGATCAGGAAACTCTTCTGGCCGAGATAAAAAGGCATTCCTACTACGGCAGGAACAGGACCGGCCGGAGGGACGAGCCGATAAAGAAGCCTGATTCAAAGGTCGCGAAGGCCGAGCGGACCGTGATACGGCTCAGCCTTGAGAGCAAGGAAGCTCTCGACAGGACGCTTTCGGAGATAAGCGCTGACGACCTTACCGATGACGTAAGGAAAAGGATATTTTCCGCGATGGCAGGTCTTACCGAGGATGATTTTGTAAATTCCGCGGTATTTGATAGAATGGAGGATGAGGAGGCCCAAAGAGCCCTATCCGAGATAATCATCGACGACACGGATATCCTCGACAAAGAAAAGACACTGCAGGACTGCATTAACGTCATCAAGGGCAATATGCTTGCGCGCAAGAGCCTTGAACTGAGGCGCAGGATCAGCGAGGCCGAAAAGAACAACGACCTGGCGGCTCTCGCGGAGCTCCAGAAAGAATATAAACAACATCATGAGCAGATACGGGGCTTTTAGTGAAATTATTTACTATTGTGTTCGATAATGATTATGAGAAAGCAAGCAAAGGTCGCTAAGGAGGTTTACATGATCCAGAAACAAGCCGCAGGTGAGTCGTTCCAGAGAAAAAAAGGATTCTCACACGGCGAAGACTATATATCCCTGTATCCCGATTCGGTAAAGAGCTTCGGGGAGATAGAGTTCCTGCTCAAGAACATGGAGCTCACCGACGAAAAGCCCAAGAAGTTCACCGAGGAGGAGCATCCCGTCGTCCACGAGGCCGAGGATCACAAAGGCACCGGCAGCGACGACACCGTGAAGATGTACCTCAGGGAGATAGGCAAGTTCCCTCTTCTCACCTTCAAAGAAGAGATCGACCTTGCCAAGAGGATGAAGGGCGGCGACATGAGGGCAAAGCACAAGCTGGTCAACAGCAACCTCAGGCTAGTCGTCAGCATCGCGAAAAAATATACAGGCAGGGGCATGCTGTTCCTCGACCTGATACAGGAGGGCAACCTCGGTCTCATCAGGGCGGTTGAGAAGTTCGACTACAGGAAAGGCTACAAGTTCTCGACGTATGCCACCTGGTGGATCAGGCAGGCGATAACAAGGTCCATAGCCGACCAGGCCCGCACCATCAGGATCCCAGTGCACATGGTCGAGACGATCAACAAGCTGAGGAAGATAAACAGGAACCTTCTGCAGAGGTTCGGCAGGAAGCCGACCGAAAAAGAGATCGCAAAACGCGCGCGGATGTCGGTGGACAAGGTAAGGGACATCGTGAAAGTTTCGCAGCTGCCACTCTCCCTTGAGATACCGATCGGCGACGAAGAAAGCTCGCATCTTGGGGACTTCGTGGAAGATTCCACGGTAGCGCATCCGGACGAAGCGGTCCTTCACGGGATGCTCCGTGACGATCTTGAAGAGGTAATGAACTCGCTTTCCGAAAGGGAAAGAACGGTACTAAAGCTCAGGTTCGGTCTCGAGGACGGAAGACCGCGTACTCTCGAAGAGGTCGGGCAGCTTTACAAGGTGACCAGGGAGCGTATCAGGCAGATCGAGGCAAAGGCTCTCAGGAAGCTCAAACATCCGACCCGCAGCAGAAAGCTCAGAGAGTATCTGAAATAAGCAGTCTGTCATCGCGAACCCCGCGTGCGGGGTGAAGCGATCTGGGCCCTAGAAGCAATCAAGCCCCCACACATCGTCGCGGGGGTTTTTGTTTATATTGACTCTCCTCCCCCAGATGATAAAATTACTATTCAGTAAGGGCGCTCCAATGCGACGCCCAAACAAAAGGAGGAAGAGCATGAAGAAGACCCTAGTGATGTTGACGGCCCTGGCCCTTGCCCTGTCCGTGCCGATGGCCGGAGTTTCAAGTGCTTACGCTTACGGCGTCGGCGCGAAATTCGCCGCAATGGGCGGCGCAGGAGCTGCACTGGTCGATGATTCGCTTTCCGCCTACTACAATCCTGCCGGCATAGTCGAATCTCAGGGTGTTTCTCTGAAGCTCGGTGCCGGTGCCGCGACAGAAGGCGCTGACAAGCTCATTGCCGCTCTCGCCAGCATGAACGATCCAAGCAAGTTCTTCACAGACAACATCGCCAACGCTGTTGATATCAACGGTTCCGCGAACGCCTTCATCGGACTGACTTTCATGAAGATGGGGCTGAGCGTTTATCCTAACGCCACCCTGATCATGACAAAAGCGGCCGGTGCCACAACAGGGAGCGTGACCGGAGCAGGCGGCTATACAGGCGCCTTCACGATGGGATACGGCGTCGGAGTTCCGCTTCTGGGCAGCCTTAACATAGGCGCCAACCTTAAGACAGCGACATCAGTGTTCTCTACCGGGACCATAGCCGTAGGCGCGGTGACGAACAATGTGACCACGCTAAGCGGTGTCGGGCTCGATCTCGGCGCAAAGGGCAATATCGATGCAATACCGATGATGCCGTTAAAGGCCGCACTGGTCATAAAGAACATCGGGCTCACGATGTCAGGGAAAACAGAGAACACCGTCACTCCTACCGGAGGATCTTCGACAACAACGGTAACGGACGCGACTCCTTTGGTAAGCCCGACGACGGTTGTGGTGGCTGCAGCCGGACAGATACCTGTTGTAGGCGCCACTTTGGCCCTTGATATCGAGAACACCTCGGGCGGATCGATGGGATCTACATCCTTCTCGACGACCCACATAGGCGTTGAATATCCCGTGCTGGCAGGTCTGATAGCGCTCAGGGCGGGTAAAGCCACCGGCGGGGTTGGCGGTTCTGTGGATGTCACGACGATCGGCGCCGGAGTGCTTGGACTACTTAATGTAGCCATGGTAACGGACAACAAGAACACGAAGAACAACCAGACCATGTTCGATTTCGGCATCGGGTTCTGATCAAGGCCTGAGAGAGTATTAAAGCCCTCTGCGAAAGTGGGGGGCTTTTTTTATATTTACCCCCTCTTGCCTGTCGGCATTCTCCCCCTTGGTAAGGGGGAGAGATCCCTAAAGGAGTAGAGCAGCGTATCTTTGCTATCGTAGCAAGACATGCGGAGGTGCAGGGAGCTCATTTGGCGGCTTGTACAGCCCAGCTCTTGTCAAGGATCTTCAGGACCTGAGGCGCCACCTCTTCGACAAGTCCGTCAAGAGCATTTGACATAGCCATATACTCTCTTTCGGATGCCGGTTCGTTGTAAGGTGTTCTATATGAGGCGTTCTCTCTTTTTGTCAGATAAAATGCTTCGTCGATCTTACCGTTTATCATTAATTGCCTGGCTTTTGCAAGGTCCTCAAGTTTGACTTTAACTGTGGCTTCGGAATATTTCACGGGCTTCCCGTTCTTTACAAGGACAACGGCAAAGACCATCTCGAACTTATGTTTCGTATCTTGATCTGAAGTATATATTCCAAAACTGCACATGAACTGTGAGCCTTCAATGTTCATGTATCTCATGGGCAGTATTTTATTGGAACATACATCGCTAATTGTCCTTCTGGATTCATAAAGGCTTTTATATTCTTCTTCAGTATAGTACTGGATCTTTTTGACCTCCCCGTTAACGTCAACACCGGGCACAAGCGTCATGAGTGAGCCGTCACTCTCTACGGCGACATCAGAACCGGTCCTGAATAGCGGATTCTGTATCCTTACTATCTTCGCGTTCATTCCGGCAGACCGGAGTTCTTTATATAGGACATATGCAGCTTCGATACAATCAAATCCGTCTTCGTATTTGCCGTTCACGAGTTTTCTGGGGACATTTGATGTGAGCTCAAGTTCTCCCGGGGCAGAACTTGAAGGTTTTATTACTGCACCTTTGTGGAACAGTTTTTTAATATATCCGTATTCCGAAACGGGATACATTTTTCTTGTCCTGTCATAGATCGCGGTCTTTGGATCTTCCTGCATTCTATCCGGTCCGAACATTGCAGACAACTTAATATTTGCATGAGCTATCGAAACTGGTAAACGGTATATTTTCACTTGTTCTTGGCCTTTCTATGTCTTCTTTTAAACATATCGAATAGAGATGTGTTGAATTTCATTGTTTTTGTGTTGCGAATGAAGATCATTAACGGCCTGAGGGCGAATAAATGTTGCGGGGTAGAGCCCCCTTACCCTAGATCTCTTCCCTGCCTTCGAACGAATACTCTATCGACGTCACGAACTGCAGGTCGTTGTTAAGTGTCCCCACTGGCGGAGCGTTGAAGTAATCGTCCTTTAGTGTCAGCTTGAGCTTAAAGTCCTCCTGAAAAGGCACTCTGAAAGAAAAAGCGTTCACGATACGGTAGTTGTTGGGGTCTGCGGCGCTGAGATATATGTGCAGATCATTCTCCAGAGCGCTTTTCCCGTCAAGATCGGCGGCAATGTTATGCCTCAATTCAACAACAGAGGACGCTGCCCTTTGGGATGCCAGGTTCTCTGTTTCATACCCGAAAGAGGCTTCAGCAAGCTGTTTTACAGGGCCTTCGCTGCTCAGCCACCAGCCAAAACCTATGGTCGGGGTCAGGCTCAGGTCTATCCCTTTGAACCGTTCCTGCTCCACTTCCATGTTCGCAAAAATATACTTTTGCCTGTCCAGGCTTTTACCGTAACGCAGATCAAGGCCGAACTTGAGCATAGTATCGACCCCTCCGGACTTCTGCTGGTCGAAATAGCCTTTCGCCGTGAACTCGTCGTTCCATCTTCTGTTCTGGCTCAGCAGGAAGTCGGTGTGGAGCGACAGCGTGCGTGTATTGCCGGAGGTCGAGTTCATGCCGAGAGAAAAGGTCTTTTTAGTTATGAGCTCTGTTGAGAAGGAGGGACAGGTGATGAGCAACAGTGCGAGCGAGCCGGTAATTAGCTTTTTCATACCACCAATTTACTAAAGATGTGTTTTGAAGGCAAGGGGTGGAAGAGGTGGAGGGGACAAAGCAGTATGTCATTGCGAGGGTCATTGCGAACGAAGTGAAGCAAACCCGAAGCAATCCGGGCCCTAGAAGCAGCTTTTTCGTGCAGCTAGGACACAGTTTGCTTCGCTCCGCTCGCAAAGACACTCTGCGCTTACCCCTATCTGCCATTAGTTCTTTTCCGGAAACTTCTTACTTTTGACTTTCACTTTTGACCTTTGACTTTTGCCTTTTGACTTATTACGATCGCCCTCTTCTCTCCCGTCAAAATATTCTTCTTGCTCCCCGCCCAATCATGAACTGCAAGAAACAATCTTTGGTAAGGATAACGGAAGTTATATCCCCTTCTTGTTCCCGGATCGTTCGTAATGAACTGTTTTTTTACCGGGTCATAGCCCGTCACGACAAGATAGTGATAAAGAGGCCCGGGAGGCGTGAAATAAGGATTTTTCAAAAGCCTTCCAGCAGCAGGCAGTATAAGTATATTGCCTTTGTCGAGTTCGGAGATAATATCCTGATATGAACTTAAAGTGATCACTTCGCCTGAAGAATATCCGTAATAATCCCGCATCAGCTGCAAACTTTGCTCGGCCGTCAGATCATAATGCCCGCCCAAAGTCTTCTTTTGAAAAGAAACCATATCAAGGATCTCTTTCTTTCCCTCAGATCTGCTGTACAGGCGTCGCATTGCCTGCCCTGCCGGCAGGCGGGCGGCGCCTCTATCTTGCTCGTGATAATTCAACCATCTTTCTGCCATAATTATCGCCGCCTCCTCACACCCGTCCGCGAACGGCTGGACCCATTTCCCATCCGGCGCCTGGCAAAGGAAAGGGACGTGGTGGATGGTGGAACAGAGGCCGGTTTGGGTAAAAGTGCATAGTGATAGGACTAGAAAGAATACGCCTGATCGGACAGATATTTTTTTCATAAAAAAGCCGCTTTCATCATAGCCCCACGGGGAATTCCCTTCGCTTCGCTCGGGACAGGCTCCCCCCGACTTTTAACAACAATAACAAAAAAGCCGACAACATAGCCCCACGGGGAATCGAACCCCGATCGTCAGCTTGAAAAGCTGATGTCCTAACCGTTAGACGATGGGGCCATGTTGTCGGCCATTCAACAACGGATCCAACAATCACCCTTTCGTGATAGGGCCATGATGGAAACAGCTGATATCTTAATTTTACCAAATATATCGTCTTTTTGCCTGTCGGCCTGTGCTATATCAGGCAACCGGCCCGTTTATGACATACTGCTTCAGGAAACGTTCGATCCCCATTATAGTTTCCTTTTTCATTTTTGCGGGGCTGGATGCCACCCACATTGCGGTATTGTAGAGCTCAGTCGCGTCCACTCTCATCCATTTCCTGTTCTTGAATAACAGTACGAAGAGCGTTGCCATGGCTATCCTCTTGTTACCGTTCTTGAAAGGATGGTTCTTGGTCATGAGGTAAAAGAGCATTGCGGCTTTACCGGTGAAACCCCTGTGGAGGTACTTCTTTCCGAATGTCTGGAACGGCGCCGCGACACAGCTTTCGAGGATATTCGGATATCTTGTGGAGAAATCGGGTATCGGCTCGTTATAAGTCATAGCTTCTCTGGCCAGGCGGAAGGCTATCCTCTCCACTTCTGCCACAGATACTTTCCGCACTATTCGTTCCCCAGCATTTTAAGCGTTTTGCCAAAATCCCGGATCGTCTTCTTTATCGCCTCGTCTATCTCTTTGGTTTGCTCGGGTGTAAGCTCACTGTCAGAAAAGTAATTTGCAGGAATTGCATATTGCTTACCTATCTTTATTGCCTTTATTTTCCCTTTCACGACCTGCTTGTAAATGGCTATCCTGCTAAGATCCACCAACCTGGCGTATTCAGGAATGGAATAGTAGGCATCTTTATTTTTTGGCTTTGTTATGGTCATTTTGTATGTTAACCTTTCGTGTGCTGGTTAACCATTGTTAACCATTGATATTAAGGTTAACATTCATATTTTCTCATGTCAAGGCATCGCAACTGACGCCTTCAAGAAAAAAGCCGCTCCCCACCATCTCTCCCCCATGTATAATATAAGCCAGCACATCGGACACAGGAGGATACAGCGTGAAAAAAGCTTTTTTAACAATTTTGTCGGTGATACTTCTGGCCTCGTCGGTAACTGCCTGCAGCGATTTCATTCTCAAAGCAAAGGACGGCTCGGTGGTCAACGGCCGCTCGATGGAATTCCCTATAGATCTCCGCTCTGAAATATTTGTAGTGCCTGCCGGTGCCTCCCACTCATATCCCGACGGCAAAGGCGGCCCGGGGCTCTCTTGGACGACCAAATACGGCTTTCTCGGCATAAACGCATTCGGGCTCAAGGACTGCTATGTTGACGGCTTTAACGAAAAGGGCCTGTCGATGGGAGGACTTATGTTCACGGGAGCGCAATATCAGGAGCCGAAGGCAGGCAAGTCCTTCCCTCTTGAGGGGCTTTCGTCATGGATACTGGGCAACTTTTCAAGCGTTGACGAGGTCAGGGCCGCTCTTCCGGGAATTACGGTTTACAGGTCGGGCATAAAAGAGCTTAAAGATATGGGGCTCCACATATCTATTCATGATGCTACAGGAAAGAGCCTTGTTGTGGAGTTCATCGGCGGCAAGATGAACGTATATGATAACCCTATCGGCATACTGACCAACAGGCCTGAATTCCCCTGGCAGATGACCAACCTGCGCAATTATGTGAACCTTGACGCTCATGACAAGGACACAAAGAAGCTTAACGGGGTGGATATTGAGCCTATGGGAGTAGGCAGCGGCCTGCTGGGACTTCCGGGCGACTGGACGCCTCCTTCGCGCTTTGTAAGGCTTGCCGTGTGCAAGGACGCGGCGCTTGAGGTGAAGGACGCGAAAGAGGCGGTCGTTCTTGCCGAGCACATGCTTAACATAGTTGATATCCCGAAGGGTGCGATAAAAGAGACCCCGAACCCTTTCATTCATATGTACGGTTACGCGCAGTGGGTCGTTATCAAGGACCTGACCAATAAGACATTATATTTCAAGACTTATGACAATACTGCGTGGAGGACGGTGGACCTTAAGAAGTTCGATCTCAGCGCCGGCAAACCGGTCAAGTCCATCCCTATCAGCTCCACCCAGCCGGCTTATATCGATGTTACGGGGTGGATGAGGTAGATCATCGAAATAACAGGGTTTCGCCTGCCCTCCGAAGGTCGCCGTCATTGCGAGCGGAACGAAGCAAGCGACCGAAGGTGGAATTACCCGTGGGGCTATGTTATTTTTCTTTAATATCAACCATGTTTTTTTCAATAAAAGCCTCAACAGCTTTTACTGTTTGCTCCTCCAAATCAGACGGACTTGATGCTACCCATATCGCAAATTGATAGAATTTATATTCATTAACTTTTATCCATTTTTTGTTTTTAAATAGTATAAGTAGTAGTGTTGTCATCGCAATCCGTTTGTTACCATTCTTAAATGGATGGTTCTTATTCATTAGATAAAACAAAATCGCTGCTTTTCCCACCAACCCCGGATATAGATCCTTTTTTGAAAACGTTTGAAATGGGGTCGCGATACAACTCTCCAGCACATTCGGGTATCTGGTTGAAAATTCAGGGATTGGTTCATTGTAAGTCATTCTATCTCGAGCCAGCTTAAAAGCTAGACGCTCCACTTCTCTTACAGATATCTTTTTCATCATTCATTACCCAGCATTTTTAATGTATTACCATATTCCTTAATAGTTTTATCAACTACAGTATCAACAACATGTTTTTGTTCATTTGTCAGCTCTTTACCAGTGACATAACTGGCAGGTATTGCATAGTTTCTTCCAATCTTTTTAGCATTGATAAATTTCTTTTTTACCTGTTTGTAAACTGCTATTCTACTAATATTCATGATTTTTGCATACTCAGGAATAGAGTAATATTCTCTTATTTTTTGGTCATCTTTTGACATATTTTTATGTTAACCTTTCTGCCACAAGTTAACATATGTTAACTCTGCATAAACAGGTTAACATGTCTTATGGTTTCTGTCAACTTCCAATCGTAGCAGGTTCCTGCCCCGCCTCTTTAGAGGCTTGTTACCTAGCCGGGACCCTGGTCGGAGAAGGACGGTGTGACCTTAAGAAGTTCGATCTCAGCGCCGGCAAACCGGTAAAGTCAATACCCGTCAGCTCCGGTCAGGCGGCTTATATTGATGTATCGGGACAGATGAGGTAGGGGAATTCAGAATATCACTTAATTGTATTAAGCAAACAATGTTACCACAGTAAGCTTGCGATTCCATAATCTTTCGTCTGGATAAAAATAAGGCTTATTTTGCTTCTTTCATCCCAAGAAACGATCTAAACATGGGATGAACATGAAATCTCATAATATTTCTTAGATTTAAATTGCCTATTTGGTGTGGCCCAAGATATGAGCTACCGCTACGCCTCTGAGCTTTAAGCCCACCAATTGCTTGCGCTCGGATAAAGCCGATTTCCCAAAGTACATCAATTAATGAATCCGGTTCTCGATCTAATACCCATGAAGACTCCTTATCAGTTTTGTAACCACCGGTCACAATTTCCAAGCATATACTCTCCAACTCTTCTCGCTCCATTGTGTAGCATCTGCCTCTAAACACCTCAAACACGCTGATTACACCTGGATATTGAAACCGATATTCATTTGCAATATCTCTAGTTCTAATAGCGGAGTATTCAGATTCTGCTTCACTTATCAGTGAATAGTCAATGTTATAGTTGTTTACTTTTTTCGCCTTATCAATTACGCTTGTGCAAAATTGAATAATTTCTCTTGGCCGATACAAGGTTCTATCTATCATATAGTTAAATGAATTGGTTTTTCTGTAGTCCAACACCTCGCTAAATATCATATTCCAGCATTTTTCATCAGATAGCATTGCAAGTTCAGGAAGAAAATATTTTGCTCGACTGGCTATAAGCGCTCTCAGAGATGCTTCGTCCCAACTAACTATTTCGATAATGTCGCGATATTTCTGTGCATCTTGAACAAGGGTTGGAATGCTATCATACAATTCTTTTCTTAATGACACATACACTGTCAGATCTGGGCACATTTCATTTATTGTTATACTGGCCTGAAACAAGCCCGCAACAAACGCTTTTGCATCCTCAGACGAATCGTATCCTCTATCCAATTCATCAACAAGAACAACAACTTTTTGTTTTTTGCATATTTCACTAATATAAGGAAACAACGACTTGATTTCTTCTAGCTTATATAGTTTTTCTAGTTCTCTAGCCTTAATAGCTGCCTCAAAATGTCCAATCTTAAATCCTTCAAACCTCTTAAGATAAGAAATCATTACGGCGATTGGATTGTTTTGATGTCCCATATGGTTGTCTCTTAAGTACTCATATATTTTTGCATATGGCCCTGTCTTTATTTTCCCCGATTTCTCGACAAGCTTTTTCATTGTTTCGACAAATATCAAGTATTTCCATGCACATGTAAATGCACCTGTCTTTGCCCAAGCCCCTTCTGACTCACTAATTAACGTCTTTTGTAGCATTTCATATGAATAGTCTTCAGGATTTAACTCGAGTATGATGGAGCCATCTTTTCTGCCCGAATCGGCCAGCATTTTAAAGAGAGCACTCTTACCTGACCCGCGATTACCCAACACAATAGTTTTTTTTCGCATTGCAAGGTCTTCAAATGACTTTGATTTGATAAAATACTGAACCAAGTTTGTATCGCGCTCAGCTGCTGGTGCTCCAAATTCCAGATTTTCAAGCTTCATTTGCATCATCAGCAATTATATACAAACAGATATATTTTTCAAGCTCTTAATACTTTTGTTCCAATCATAATAAATAACAGGAAAATGTTTGGTCTCAGCATCCAAGAATATTGATTCGACTGATCTATTTCCATTACAATCTTCTACATCCTCCCCATCTCCTTAGGCACATTGAGCCGTCCGGAGGCCTTGATGGGTGAAGTGACGGTAAGGCCAAGCGTCCCGCCTGTGACCTCCCCTTCCACCCTGTAATCCACATACATATTGCCCGCCATGATATTTGCCATGACAGAAAGGACTGAATCGACCACCTTATCGTACCTGACAAAGGTAGTTATCGTCACTCTTGTCGTTTCGGTGGCCAGGAGCGAAAAACCGGGGCGCTTGTCGTTCAGGAGCTCCCTGTCGTTTATGAACACTTTGTACGAATAGCCCGTTATATCAAGCGGGACCCCGTTAGGGTTCTTGATGTCAAAGTAAAAGTTCACCCTTATGCCCTCAAGCGTCACCTGATCTATCTTGGAATCTATGTATTTCACTTCGGGAGCATCGAGCTTAACACAGCCTGAAAGGAGCAGAGCAAAGAGGACAGGAAGGACAGCGATGAAGGGCCTTATGTGTTTTTTCATGGCAATATCTTAGCACACCACGGCTCGACAAGCCTCTTCTTTGCCCCTTCCCCCTTTTTGCCTTATAATATTCTCATGAATATAAGGAACCTCACTTCCCCACTAACCAACTTCCTCTCTTCCCCACTAACCAACTTCCTCTCTTCCCCACTAACCAACTTCCTCACTTCCCTTCTTCTTCTCTTCTTAACTTCTTCTCCTTCTTCCGCCTTCTGGGGCGGCAAGATCGAGCCCGACCCCTGGTTCATCAAGCTCATCAACCCATATCAGCAAAAATATTATGCCGGTTCGCGCGCTTCCGTCTTTGACGGCGGCTATACTCTCGGCTCTATCTGGGCCAGCACCCCCAGGTGGGATAACGGCACGGTAACCGTAAATTATGTTGAGATGACCGATGTCAGGAACAGCGCCAAACTGGCAAGGATAAATGCCGGCCAGCTCGGCCACTACGCAATAGGCCTCGGCTTTGAGTTCACCCTTTTCGGAAGGAACGGCTTACAGCCCTTTGTGGGCTTTAAATCGTACAATCTCAAGGTGGGTTCGGTCTATTTCGGCGCCGGGCTCTTCCATTTATCGGAGAACTTCCTGGCAACAGCTCAGCTTTACTACGACAACCTCCTTGAGAACACCATCCTGGCCGTATCCTTCTCTATCTGACCGGCCGGCCGGGCTATGCTATCATTAAGTCATGCATATACCTGACGGGTTTTTGGACCCAAAAATGTCGGCAGGGATGGCAGCTGCGGCAGCCGCAGCCCTTGCATATTCCTTTGCCAAAGTAAGGGCCATGGTGACCGCTCTTCAGCCCGTAAAAGCCCTTGCCACAACGGCAGGCAATATCACAAGCGGACTTAAAAGGGTGCTCACTCCCCAGGGCGAAAAGACAGTAATGAAAATGGGGATAGCCGCTTCGCTGATCTTTTCAGCCCAGATGTTCAACTTCCCTGTAAGCAGCGGCACTTCGGGCCATCTTATCGGCGGTGTTTTCGCGGCCGTTATACTGGGCCCTTTTGCCGGAGCTATAGTAATTGCTGCCGTTCTGCTGATACAGGCCCTGTTCTTTGCCGACGGAGGCCTTGTGGTACTCGGCGCCAACATCGTCAACATGTCGCTTATAGCCACCATCGGCTGTTATTATGTATATTCTTTTATTAAGAGATATTCTCCCGAATGGATAGCTATTGCCTCTGCCGCCTGGCTCTCCGTCGTGCTTGCCTCGGCAATGGCCGCTCTCCAGATAGGCCTTTCGGGCACGGTAGAGCTCGGCACGGTAATGAAAGCCATGGTCAGCGTTCATGCCGTCATAGGCATAGCCGAAGCTGCCATCTCCCTGCTCCTTGTCGGTCTCTTCAGAACATTCCTCAAGGGGGAATAAAGTGAAAAAGCTTGTTCTTGCTTCAGCCGTTATTGCCGTTCTGGCCGCTCTCTTTGCTTCTTCTCTTCCCGACGGACTTGACTATGTGTCCGGCGTACTCGGTTTTGGAGAAAAAGGGGTCGAAAGGACCTCGATGATGACCGACTATTCCGTCCCCTTCCTTCCCGAAGGCTGGATATCGACCTCAGCCGCGGGCATGGCGGGGATTGCGCTGTCATTTCTGCTCTTCTGGGGGTTTGCTAAGTTCTTAAGAAAAGGAACTGATAATAACAGAACTCTTGCTGTGCTGCTTGCGTTAATGCTGTTGACCTCGTCCGCCGCTTTTGCCGCTAGACCGCTTACAACTGACGACAACGGCACCGCGGACACAAAGCTCGACGAACTTGAACTGTTCGTGACCAGACAGTATGTGGGCAATGCCGGTCCTGAAGTATCGTCTGTTGGTTATTTGTTCAAGTGGGCGCTGACCCCGTCAATGGACATTGGTGTCAGCAAGAGCTTTTATTTGCTTAATCCCAATATGGACGGCGACCCTGTAGCAAGCGTTAAGGCCAGGCTTATCGACAACGGCGAGGAAGGCGGCCTTTCTCTGCGGCTTGACGTGAAAGCGGTCCACCACGGATATTCAACGGGTTATCCGGATTATTCGGCTAAACTTTTGTACTCGACATCCTCCGGCTGCGCGAAATATCATTTCAACCTCGGCTATACTATCGTCGGCATACCGTCCTGGTCGCCCAACCTCAACACAGTGGATTATTCCGCGGCTTTTGAAACAGGCCTTTCGGACACCGTGGGGATATGCGGGGAATATGTCGCGTCAGCTTCTCCCGTCACTAACAGTTCGTCCGTACTTGCCGGTTTAAGATGGGCGCCGGCCCCATTCATGACGCTTGACCTGGGCTACTGCGTAGCTCTTTCCGGCCCGACCAGCAACTTCATGACAGCGGGAACTACTTTCAAGTTCGACCTGTAGGCCTAAGCTCTCTTTAGGTGATACAATTGGTCATATGATCTCCATCTGGGCTTATTCTATAGCTTCTGTGCTCGTAATAAGCCTGATATCGCTCATCGGCGCCGTCACCCTTTATCTGCGCAAGGACTCTCTCAACAGCATGCTGTTCTGCCTGGTAAGCTTTGCCGTGGGAGGTCTGCTCGGAGACGCTTTCATACATCTTATCCCGGAGGCCTTTGAAGAGCTGGGGAATATCTCTACCGTGTCCATGCTGGTCATGTCAGGCGTACTGCTTTTCTTCGTTCTGGAGAAGTTTATCCTGTGGAGGCACTGCCACCACCCTACCACCGAGGACCATCCGCATCCCGTCGTTTTTATGAACCTGATCGGCGATGCCGTGCACAATCTGTTCGACGGCCTTGCTGTTGCGGCAAGCTATTTGGTAAGCGTGCCGGTCGGACTTGCCACGACCATGGCCGTTATCTTCCACGAGATACCTCAGGAGATAGGCGATTTCGGCATTCTGGTCCACGGAGGGGTCAAACCCATAAAAGCACTGCTGTTCAATCTGCTCTCCGCTCTGTTTGCAGTGGCGGGCGCAGTGATAGCTCTTACCTTCGGCCCGCACATATCTGCGTTCATCCCGGCCGTGCTGCCTGTGACCGCGGGCGGATTTATCTACATGGCGGGATCAGATCTCATCCCCTCTCTTCACGGACAGAGGGATTTCCCGAAAGCGTGGCTTCAGCTCCTTTTCATCCTTCTCGGTATAGGTGTGATGTATCTGCTGCTGTTCATCGGCGAGCACGGCTAGAAGACAACGAAGAGGATCCCTCCGGCGACCGTCGCTACGATATCCCAGTTATCCCATTTCTTCTTGAACCTGTAGTCGAACATTTCTTTGCCGATGCCTACGCCCAAAGCATTGAGCAGCATATGGGCCGGGTCTGCGCCTTTTTTGTACGACAGCCCCGCCACCAGCCCGCCCGCAAAGATATGCGAGATCTTATCCGCCTGGCTGTCAAAAACGTCTTTTGGATCAGCTATCGCCGTGCCTGAGAACATGATAAGAAGGAGCACTACAATAAGTTCTTTCATTTTGCCTCCATGTAACGGCGGATAGGGTCAAGGAGCTGCGGCTGTACCGTTCCGCCCTTTTGGATAAGCGCGGCCGCGTACGGGGCTGCCAGGTCGGGCCTGCCCGTATTCACATAAAAGAAGATGATGTTGCCGCATGCCTCAAGGAAACCGGGATCTATCTCAAGTGCTTTCAGCCAGTAAGCAAGCGCTGCCGGCGGCAAAGGTTCTTTTTCGGACAATGCCCGAAAGACAAGGTTCGAGCCCATGTTGAGAAGGGCCTTTTTCTCGCGCGGGTCCAGCGTCAGGACTTCCCTGTACTCCTTTTCGACCAGGTCGTACCTGCCCTGCCTTGTGTAGAGGTTGGCAAGGTTCACTCTTGAGAGCACATCGCGCGGATTGAGCAGGAGGGCCTGCCTGTACTCCCTCTCTGCGCTTGCGTCGTCGCCTTCGAGGAAATACATATAGCCCAGACTGACCCTTGCGGTGAAGAAATTCGGAGAATAGGTAGCGGCGTTCAGCCAGAAAGCCTTGCCGTCCCTGAAATTGCGCGAATACGCCGCATTTACCGGCACCATGGCTGCCAAAAGAAGCGCCAGGAGCGCCCATTTCTTCCCCGCTGTCAAATACTTTCTTAAAGGCGCGGCCAGCTCGTAAAGGCTGAGCAAAAGCCCTATCATCGGCAGGTACAGCCTGTGCTCGCTGAAGTTGGGAGGGACCCAGGGCGGGTTGGGCTGTATGAAGCTCGGGAAAAGGAACAGGAATGTCCATGCCAGTCCGAACCAGAAAAGCCGCGTGAACGGCCTTACAAAATACGCGGCAACGGTGAACAGCATCACCGAAACTATGCCGAACAGCACCGTATTATCGGCCATAATGGGCAGCACGCACTGGTTGAACGGGAAGAACACCTTGCCCATATAAAGGAAAGCCGCCGGGAATGTCTGGACAAACAGAGGGAAAGCGTGCCACACGGTGAAATATATCGGGTCGTTAAAGGCCATCGTCCTTGCCATGAACCAAAGCGCGGTCATCAGAATATAAAGCACCGAGACTGTCAGCGTTCCCTTTGAGAAGAGCGCCTCTCTTTTAAAAAGATAAGTGTAAAGCAGAAGTATCGGCAGGGCCGCTATCGCCGTTTCCTTGGTAAAGAGGGCCACCAGGCCTACTCCGCAGAAAGCCGCCAGATACGCGGGAGAGTGCCGGTCAAGATATTTGTCGTAGAGCATGAGCAGGGCCATCATGAACAACGCCATGAGGGAGTCGTTCCTGCCCGGTATCCAGGTAGTGGCCTGCGTCAGCACGGGATGCACGGCAAATACAAGGGCCAGCGCTAAGGCCGCCCTTTTGCCAAGCCCCGAAAAAATAAGGAACCTGAGGAGCAGAAGGCATACGGCAGCGTGCAGAACAAGGTTGGTCAGGTGGTAGATGAACGGGTCTGCCCCTCCTATCTGCGACTCGGCCATAAAAAGCAGGGTCATCACCGGCCTGTAGTACGACTGAGGCGAGGTAAAGAACACATCGGTCATGAAAGCCCTGGCGATATTGGTGGGGTTCTTCAGAAAGCCGATATTCTCCTTTATCAGGGTGTTGTCATCAAGGTAAGAGAGCCCGAAGAAAAGGCTTTGGGAGTAGACGGAGATCACAGCGATGAGCACTATAAGGTACGGAAGGAAAGGCCTTTTCATTTAAGCTCCCCTTCCGCTATCTTTACCGCTTCGGCAGCCGCTCTGTTGCCCGGGAATGTCTCAAGCATCTTTTTCCAGTACAGCAGCGCCTTTTCTTTTTCACCCGCAAGGTAATAAGCGGCCCCCAGATTGTAATGCGCTGCGTCATATCCCGGGTTCACCAAGGTCTCTTTGGCAAAATAGGCCTTTGCCCCTGCAAGGTCCCCTTTTTCAAGGGATATCCTGCCGAGATTGTTGTTTATGTAGTATTGGCCGGGATCTATCATAAGGCTTTTAAGGTAATACATCTCTGCAAGAGCAGGGTCTTTTCTGTTCAGGGCGGCGTTGCCGGCATATTTCAGCACGGCCGGATGGTCCCCCGCTCCTTCGACCGCCGATGTCCAGAACGCCCGGCTGCCCGCAAAGGACGAGCTGAAAGATATGGCAAGAGAGGCCCACAGGGCCACTGTCATCACCGGAAGGACATTCCTGCATCTGCCCTTTATAAAAGCAAGGTCAAGGGATGAGGCGGCAATAAGAAGCCCGGCAAGCGGCAGATAAGCCCTTTGCCCCTGCACCGTACCAGCAAAAGTGTTGAAGAACAGAGTGGGAAGGATAAAGGCGGCAGCCCATACCGCTCCCGTGTAGAAATTCTCCCTGTGCCCTGAGCGGGAGACCAGCGCAAATCCCGCTGCAGCGGCAATAAAGCCGGCCAGTGCCGGGAACAGCTCCGGCTTCATGAAAACATCAAGCCCGGCGGGGAAAAGCGTGTAGTAGAGGTAGGAAAGAGCCGTCGGGACCGAAGCTGCAGCCTCTGCCGCAAAAGAAGCGGCTGTACCCGGAAGCGGTGCCGTTCCCGCATTCCACCTCATCGCAAGCCAGAATGCCAGGACGGCCAGCCAGATCACGGCCGCACCAGACCTTTTGCTGCCTTCGGACTTTCTTGAGATAAAGAGGAATACCGGAACTGACATCAGCGCGGTCTCTTTGGTGAACATGGCCGCCGCGAAGAAGAGCGCGTGAGCAAAAAGGCCTTTACCGCTTTCAAGGTATTTGAGATACCAGA
>CAZHHM010000003.1:0-97395 GCA_964532225.1 uncultured bacterium
ACAAGTAGACAAAAGCGCAGACCAGGACGAACCCCAGCATCTCGAGATTCCCTCTGTCAGCAACGAACAGAACGGGATACGTAAGCAGCGTTACGATAGCCAGGTTCAGGAGATCGGCATGCCTCCTGCCTGTAAGGATGAAGGACCTCCCCAAAAGATAGATACTTGAGATGAAAGCACCTATCACCAGGATCAATGGCAGAAGCCCCGGCAATAATGAAAGCACGAACGTAATGATATTCAGGAACGGAAAATAGTTGCTGGGCGGCCCCTGTCTTGAGAAATACGGGTCCATGCCGGAGCACTGGGCCATGGAATTTAGAACATCGCTGAACTGCACTTGTTTATTGAATAAAAAAGTATCGTAAGGATAGCCAAGGTGGAAATATCCGCTGGCCACGTAGGAGAACAACGCCCCTGCCATGAACCCGAAAAAGATCACAACAGCGATAATATCGATACGCTTCTGCTTGTCTTCCATTATTTCTATGTGATTATATCATGTCGCCGGCGGACATTTTATCTCTTAGGTAAGCGGAAAACATATAAATAGAACAGCCTCTTAAGAAGAGCGACCGCAGTAGTGCTCAGTTTCGCGGCCATTAATTCCAGAGGCGACAATTTCACTGTGCCTTTTGAAGCTACCCTGTCGATGAATTTCATGAAATCCTTTGTCTGCGTCATTTTATCTATGACGCTCAATGAAACACAGGAGACCCTGAACTTTACGAGAGGCTCTGCACTATAGTAAAGGTCCCCGCTTTCCAGGACCCTTGACCAGAAATCGATATCGGTAGCAGTATCGGAGAACTTCCCCGCTTTTACGGCAACGTCCCTTAACACCAGGACACCGCCCGGCTCCCCTATCAGGTTGCCTCCGGAAAGGACGACTTTCCTTAATACATCCGCTGACCTCATAACTCCCGTCATTTTGGACAACCCTCTAATGAAAAGCTTCTTTCCGGAACCATCGATCACTACCCTGGAGGATGCCGCCATGACAACGTTCTTATTTTTATTATCATCAAGTACTTTGACCTGCTCTTCAAGACATCCTGGTAAAAGGATATCATCGGCCGGAAGTATCTTGAAGTATTGCCCTTTGCTCAGCTCCAGACATTTGTCCCAATTCTTGACTAACCCTATGTTCGTATCGTTGCGGTAGTATTTGACCCTTCTATCCGAGTATCCTTTGATGATATCCGCTGTGCCGTCATTTGAAGCATTATCTGCAATAATAAGCTCAAAGTCCCTGTAGGTCTGCAGAAGCACCGAATCTATGGACTCTCTGATGAATTCTTTGCAGTTGTAGACAGGAATGCAGACAGAGACCTTCGGGGTTGCCAACATTTCAGACATTCTCCGGGAACAATGTTCTTAAGCCCTCCGCAAGGGAGATCTTCGGTCTCCAACCCGGGAGGACGGGAGTGGGCGAATCGGGGCTCATCATCTCTCTTTGTCTGTAAGCGCGGCCGCCCCAAATGATATTGAGCCTTTTTTTTGAGGTCTTTGAATACAACTGAGCCAGGTCCCTTAAACGGACCGGCTTTCCTGACCTTACGGCATATGAGCCTATCTTCTGCTTTGATCTCATGAGAGTTCCCGAAGCTTTTATGAAAGCATCGATCGCATCGTTTATATGGATAAGGTCCAGGGACTGAAGACCGGGGGTCATTTTGACCTTGCCCCTTGTGGCCTTATCCAAAATGTTCATAAGCTTTTTTCTTTTATCTCCCGGCCCGTATGTGTCAGAAAGTTCAAGGGTCACCATTTTTATTGGAGATGTATGAGCATAGTACACCATGATATCCTCGAAGGCTTTTTTTGTGGCGGCATACAGACATACTGGATCGTACCCCTTGCCCTCATAGTGGGTCCAGTATGTCCCCGCATTCACAAAGTATCCGGCCCCCGTATCCTTAAGCGCTTCAAGAAGCTCTGTTCCGAAAGTTATGTTCGAGTCGATCAAAGCAGGGATATCCTTCGGAGCATGTTCGGCGATGAACAACGTTGAAAGGTGATAAACAATGAACGGACGCGTCTTTCGTATCAGTCTCCTTATCCCGTTCGAGTTCGTGCTGTTGGACAAAGGAAATACATGGGCCCCCATTCCTTCAAGCCGTTCAACGAGTCTTGATCCGACGAAGCCCGAAGCTCCCGTGACCAGTATGTTCTTTCCTTTAAATAAGTTCTTCATGTCTCTCAAATGTGAAAGGGCCCTCATAATTCGATAGTTCTTTAAAAGTTTTGTCCCTATCCGAAATTGTCGGCTCCTTGACAGGCCAATCAAAGCCGATAGAGCTCCATAAGATCCCCGTATCATGATCAGGAACGTGTTTTACATCGACTTTGTATCCAACGATCGAATTATCTTCAAGTGAAAGATATCCGTGTGCGATCCCCTTTGGCAGGAAAAGCGCATCGTGGGCTTTGCCGTTCAATTCAAACGAAAGATGCTTCTTGAAAGTTGGAGAACCTTTCCTGAGATCCACGATCACATCAAGTATCTTCCCGCTGATGCAATGGACAAGCTTCCTGTAAGCATGAGGGGGCAGCTGAAAATGCATCCCTCTTAAGACGTTCTTCTTTGAAATTGAATAGAACTCTTCTTTGAACTCTATCCCTTTGAACATCCCTTCCGTAACAAGCTTCACGAACTCCCCTCGTTCATCCCGGAAGACGGCAGGCTTTATATGATAGCAGCCCTTGATCTCCAGTTCTTTCATCTGCGACTTGTTCTCCATTCTTATCCTCTGTTACCGAACAATCCGAAGAATACGTGCAGTCCGCGCTTGATCAGGAACGGGATGTCCTTTATTTTAAAGTCCATGTTCCTGATAACATCCCCCACCCTGAACAGCTCGCCCTTAAGTTTTACCATGTTCTGTTCTCGTTTTGAAATGCCAGGCAGGTCCATGACAAAAAGCGATTCCTTCTGCCATATGTCCCACTGTCCGACATAGCGTTCGTTTATGAGACCGTATTTTACAGCAATTTTATAAAGTTTGCTCCCGGGGTACGGGGTCGCTATCGAGCAACCGGTATAGTCCACGAGCTTTTTCTTTATAAGGTCCCTTGCGAACTTGTATGTATTGCCGCACATTGCGCTGTCCTCGAATTTCAATTCCCCGTTCTCTTCCCATACGTTATAGATCATGAACAGAGCGCAGACCTTTATCCCGTACTTCTTAAGTATCCTGCAGGCGTTCTCGACGTCTGCCTTTGTGATCTTTTTACCGATGCCGTCAAGCGTTTCCTGGTTCCCGCTCTCTATCCCTAGATGTACGTACCAGCAGCCGGCCTCCGCCATAGCTTTGGCCAGATCCTCCGTAACAGGCCTTGCCCTTAGCTGGGCTTTCCAGGTGATCCCCAGCCCCCTGTCCTTAATCTCTTTGCAGACCTTAAGCGCATGTTCGAGAGAATTATTGAACTCGTCTGACTGGTCAAAGATCTCAAGTATCCCGAACTTTTCTTTGAGATACTGCATCTCATCGACGATGTTCTTCGGGGACCTGAGCCTCAAGGCGGGTTTTGAGGTTTTCCACACCTCATTGGAACAGAACACGCACTCGAAGGGGCATCCTCTGGAGAAAAGCATAGTGGATTCCGGGTTTTGCTTGGAGAATATCCATCCGTGATAATCCCTGAAATCAATCAAGTCCCATGCAGGGAACGGTATCTGGTCGACAGGATCAATGAAGCATGGGGCCGGGTTGCTGCGCAGCTCTGATCCCTGTAGCCATGCAAGTCCGGGTATATTGGATGTGCCCTTCTTCTCTTTCAACGCTTTAACAAGCTCGTAAAAAGAGGCCTCTCCTTCTCCGATCAAAGCAAGGTCTGCCCCCGTGTCTTTTAAGACCTCCTCGGTAAGGGCGGTTGGATGGGGGCCACCGACAACGACCTTCACATCCGGCATGAGCTTTTTTACTTCCCTTGAAAGTCTGGCCGCGCCGTTAGCCATCAGGGTGAAAACTGAAAGACCCAGTATGTCCGGCTTGAACTCCAGTATCTTTTTGAGGGTCTCATCATATCCAAGCCTGCCTCCGTCCACGACGCTCAGCTCGATATCCGGCATCTTTTCACGCAGATAGGCCGCGATATAGAGGATCCCCATGGGAGGCCACATCTTTTCGCCGAGCGCTTCATATTTGGATCCCAGTGTTGACGGAGAGAATACTAGCTGGACCTTCATCATCTTCCCCTGGCGCAGTTCTTCAGCTCTTTGACCATAAATCCGATCTTATTATCATCCAGTCCCGGATATACCCCTATCCAGAAAGCATCGTTCATTATCTTGTCCGTATTCTTCAGCTCTCCCTGTGCCCTAAAGCCCGCACTCTTCTTCCTCATTTCATCAAAACACGGGTGCTTTATCATGTTCCCCGCGAACAGCATCCTTGTCTGTATACCTTTTGATTCGAGGTGAGCGACGACCTCATCCCTTGAGAGCCTTTTCGGGTCCTTTACGGTGAGCAGGAAGCCGAACCAGCTAGGAGATGATCCTTTTTCGGCTTCGGGAAGGATGAACAGGTCTTCAAGACCTCTTAAGCCTCTCCTGAGAACTTCCCAGTTGCTCCTGCGTTTCTTTATGAATCCCTCCAGCTTGGCAAGCTGAGCGCATCCTATCGCCGCCTGAAGGTCCGTGGCCTTCAGATTATATCCGAAATGCGAATACACGTACTTATGGTCATATCCGGAAGGCAGTTCACCGTATCTTTTGCTGAACCTTTTCCCGCATGTGTCATCCTTGCCGCTGCCGCACCAGCAATCACGGCCCCAGTCCCTGAGAGAGTCTATGACCCTTTTCAACATCGGGTCATTGGTATACACGGCCCCGCCTTCGCCTGTCGTGATGTGGTGCGGCGGATAAAAACTGGAAGTGCCGATATCGCCGAATGTCCCCGTATAGGCCCACTTGCCGTTCATCCTGTATCTTGAGCCGAGCGCGTCACAGTTGTCCTCTATAAGCCAAAGGCCGTTCTTGCCGCAGAACTTCTTTACTTCTTTTATGTTGAAAGGGTTGCCGAGAGTATGGGCGAGCATAACGGCTTTTGTTTTTTTTGAAAGTGCCTTCTTCATCTCTTTGACATTGATGTTGTATGAAGGGATATCAACATCGATGAAAACAGGGACACATCCATATTGGATGATGGGGGTCACGGTCGTGGGGAAAGCTGCCGCAACGGTAATTACTTCATCCCCGGGCATTATCCTTTTACCGCCTAGTTTCGGCGATGTAAGCGCGGCAAATGCCAGCAAATTAGCTGAAGATCCTGAGTTGACGAAAGACACATATCTTATGCCCAGGAACTTTGCCAGTTCTTTTTCGAATTTTTCGGTATACGGCCCCGAGGTCAGCCAGAAGTCGAGAGAGGCGTCGATAAGGGAAAGGAGCTCCTTCTCATCAAATATCCTTCCTCCGTAATTCATCTTGTCGCCCGGCGTATACTTTTTGTTCTGTGCAAGGTTCTCTTGGAAATATCGTTTTACGGCCCTTAACACCTTTTCTTTTTTCATTTTTTGAGATACCCCGCTATGTCCGCCTCGCACAAACTAAGCGCGTCCGCGCCGTTCAGATAAGACAGATACCAGTCCGAGGTCTTTTCGACGGCGGTCCTTATCGCCCATTTGGGCTTCCAGCCAAGCATTTTCCTCGCTTTCGAACTGTCCAAACTGAGATAATGCGCTTCATGAGGAGCACTTCGTTTATCTGTTGAATAATGCAGCCTGCCATCGAGGTCCGATGACATTTGTCCCACTATCCATTCCACGTCCTTTTCGTCTTTTTTGTCAGGGCCGAAATTCCAGGGCGCCGCATAACGTTCCGGGTCTCCCGACAGTTTTTGTATCAGGATAAGGTACCCGCAAAGGGCGTCAAGCACATGCTGCCAGGGTCTTGTGGAGCCGGGGTTCCTGACAAGAAGCTCTTTTCTTGAAGTTGCGGCTCTGATGATGTCAGGGACCAGCCTGTCCTTGCCCCAATCCCCGCCCCCGATAACATTTCCCGACCTGGCGGTAGCGACAGGGATGCCGTATGACCTTTTGTAAGCGGAGGTCACGATCTCAGAACAGGCTTTGCTGCTGGAATACGGGTCAAAACCTCCCAGAGGCTCGCCTTCTTTGAAGGGTCGGTTCCGCTCCGGGTTCTCATAGCATTTATCTGTGGTGACATTAAGCACGGCTTTGACCATACCCATGCCCCGCACCGCTTCAAGCATATTGACAGTACCAAGGATATTTGTAGTATATGTGCCGACGGGGTCTTTGTATGAATCGATGACCAGCGGCTGCGCGGCCATATGTATAACGATATCCGGTCCGGCGGAGACAACAGCTCTATTGAGCTTTTTCAGGTCCCTTACATCGCCTGTGATATTGTTTATACCGGACTTTAGTGAACAGAGCTCGAACAGCGAGGGCCTGGTCGGGATCCCAAGGGAGTAGCCGGTGACCCTTGCGCCCAGTTCAAGCAGCAGAATAGTAAGCCAGGAACCTTTGAACCCGGTATGGCCGGTCAGGAAGATCTTTTTATTTTTCCAGAACTTCCGGTCGATCATGCTATTTCCAGGTCTTCCAGGGTGCTCTCCCGGAATTCCAGAGGTTTTCGAGATGTGTCTTTTCCCTCATCGTGTCCATTGGCTGCCAGAAGCCTTCATGCCTGAAAGCGACTAGCTGTCCTTCCTTTGCCAGCGTTTCGAGAGGCTCTTTTTCGAATAGTACATCGTCCCCTTTTATGAGATCAAGGACCTTCGGTTCGAGCACAAAAAAACCGGCATTTATCCAGGCATCCTGCCCGTCGGACTTCTCGCCAAACCTCATTACTTGACCGTCATTGCCCATATCGATAGAGCCGAACCTTCCGCCGGGCCTGACCGCGGTAACAGTTGCCAGTTTTCCGTGAGACCGATGGAATTTTATTATCTCATTGACATCCACATTGGAAACACCGTCCCCGTAAGTCATCATGAACGTCTCTTTTCCTATGCGGTCCTTTACCCTTTTCAGCCTTCCTCCGGTCTGGGTGTCTTCACCCGTGTTCACCAGGGTCACTTTCCACGATTCTGCCGTATTGCCGTGGAAACCCGGGGTATTGCTCTTTGACAGGTCGAACGTAACGTCAGCCTCATGGAGATAGTAGTTGGCAAAGTATTCTTTTATCTGATAGCCTTTGTATCCGAGGCATACTACGAAATCTTCGTGTCCGCAGGCACTGTAGCCTTTCATGATATGCCAAAGTATAGGCCTTCCGCCTATCTCGACCATAGGTTTGGGACGTATCTCCGTCTCTTCAGCTAGCCTGGTCCCCATACCGCCGGCAAGGATGACTGTCTTCATGATCGATCACCTCCCGATATGTCTTCTGACAAAAACGAACAAAGCCACTACGATCAAAGCGCCTATAGCCATGTCGGCCTTGTGGAAATAGTCGCCTATCGTGTTCCAGTTCTCTCCCAGCTTCACCCCTACAAAGGCAAGACCGTAACACCAAGGTATGGAGCCGATGAACGTGAACACCGAGAACTTCCAGATGTTCATCCTCGCAATACCTGCTGGCAGGGAGATGAACGTCCTGATTATCGGCAGCATCCGTGAAAAGAACGCCGTCGCGTCGCCATGTCTTTCGAACCATCTGTCCGCCATTTCCACGTCATGTCTTGTGACCATAAAATATTTACCGTACTTTTCGACGAATGGCCTGCCGCCGTAGTATCCTGCCCAGTAAGCCAGTAGCGACCCGAGCAGATTTCCCGAAGCACCTGCCAGTGTCACCAGCCAAATATTGAAGTTCCCTGCATGCACCAGATAGCCGGAAAAAGGCATGATTATCTCTGAAGGAAGAGGGATGCACGCACTCTCGACCGTCATCGCTATGAACACCCCCAGATAACCGAACGTTGAGATGAGGAAGATGACTATCGAGCCCAGGAATTCGATAAGAGATGTGAACAAGGCCGGTTACCTGCCCTTTTTTACATTTGACCAAAAGTAATCGGCCGAGAACGCCAGGAATATCCCCAGCATAAGGCCGACCACCAGACCTACGGCCGCGTTCACCTTAAGCCTTGGCCTTTCGGGGGCCTTTGGCACTTCTGCATACTCGATATCAGAGAAAGGAGATATCGTTTTTGCCTCTTCAAGTTTCGTGCTTTCGAGCTCTTTTCTGAGCATCACATAGGTGGTCGACAGTATCTCCAGCTCTCTTTTCAGTCTGTCAACATCGACCGAACTGAAGCTCGGCTGGCCTATCGAGCCGACGGTCGATGACAAATAGGTGACATCTTTTACCTTGTTCTCTATCTTTGTCAGCTCGGCCGATACTTTCGGCAGCTGTTCCTCGATATACTCCCTTTTGTTCTTGGCAGCACTATAGTTCAGCTTGTTCCAGTAATCGGAAAGCGCTTTAAGGTAAAGGTTGCATACGATGGCCGACAGCTCCTTTCCGCTGTGCTCAAGCCTGAGCTCGAGATAGCTGCCGTTGATCTTTGTTTTCAGGTCACCGATCCTGTTGCTCCTTGCCTCGAGCGTTGGCATGAAAGGCACGTATTTCCCGTCAACTTCGGCTGAGACCATTTTCATCACGGTATCGGCTTTGATTATCTCGGACAGGTCAGAAAGGTCGCTGGACGGCATGTTCAGATTGATGCCGGCCATCGCCGCCAGTCCCGCCAGCTGGCTGGCCCCTGAAGACACTCCTGCCGACCTGACAAGTATCTTTGCCTTGCCGACATATACCGGTTCAGTGGTCTTTGTGTAGATAAAAGCCGTTACGAGAGAAACAAGGACTACAAGAGCGATTAACGTCTTGTGGCGCAGGATGACCTCGACATAATCTTTAAGGCTGACTTCATCGTTCATCGTTTCACCTCTTCATGAAATTTTGGACAGAATAGAACAATGTCAGTCCAAGGATCAGAGTATTTGCGAAAGAAGCAAAATCAGTGAAATAAAAGAAGTTAGACGGCACATTGATGATGTCACCTTCTTTGACGGCCAGGTCCTTGAACTTGTCCCCCTTGAAAAGTATCTCGTACGCATTTACACTGTATACTTTAGATTCACTATCCGTTTTCCTGGTCAAAGTTGAGGAAGATAGATTGGCCCTGGGAGCAGGTCCTCCGGCCAGATTAAGATAATCCGATATGCTTTTTCCGTCGAAATAATTGTATCTTCCCGGCCGAGCGACCTCACCGTAAACATAGACGTATTTCTCCACCTTTTCTATCGTCGGCATATACTCTTCCCTGCCATAAAAGACCCTTGTCAGTCTCGGCTTGGAAAGGACTACGTTCAAGCGGAAATCACTTTCGATCTTCTTCGAAAGTTCTTTGCGGATAAGCCTTTCGGCCTCCCCCACCTTCAGCTTGTCCACTTTGATCCGCCCTACGTTAGGGAAGAAAATGCTGCCGTCGTTCGACACGACAAGCTCATAATCACGGGCCACCGCGTTATCGCCGATGATCACATGCACTTCGAGAAGGTCCCCCGCTCCCAGCTCATAAGAGCCGTAAGCTTCGGGAGAAAGGACATAATACCTTGAAGACAGGTCGCCCGACATCACCTGGGGAAGAGCGGGCACCTGAAGCGCAAAGCACGCTATCAGTGAAAGGCAAATGGACCTTATGAATTTCTTGTTCACCTGTCAGAGTACCATTTCTTCTGGAAATCCAGATATTCTTTCTGCTTGCTCTTTATCTTCATCCACCAGTCCTTATTGTCGATATACCATCTTATTGTCTGGGCTATCCCCTCGTCAAACCTTATCCTGGACTTCCAGCCTAACGTTTCTTCGATCTTTGAAGGGTCCACAGCATGCCTGACCACATGTCCCGGCCTGTCCTTAACGTACTGTATCAGAGACTTCGGCCTTTTTAGCTCTTTAAGTATCACATCTGCGATCTGGAGCACGCTGAACTCCTCTTTGGAGCTGATATTGTAGCTCTGGCCGTCAGTCGCGCTGCCGCTGTCAAGGAGAACGTCTATTGCCTCGCAGTGGTCAAGCACGTGGATCCATGTCCTTGTGTTGTTGCCGGAACCGTAAACAGGCAGAGATATCCCTTCCATCGCGTTCGAAACGAAGAGCGGGATGAGCTTCTCGGGATACTGGTACGGCCCGTAATTGTTCGCGCATCTTGAGATGGTCACAGGCAGCCCGTAGGTCATATAGTAAGAGAATGCCAGCCTGTCAGCGCCGGCCTTGCTTGCGGCATAAGGGCTCTTGGGGTTTAGTGCGTCCTCTTCAAGGGACGGGCGTCCCGGTGCTTCGCCGTAGACCTCGTCGGTCGATATGTGCACGAACTTCTTGATATTATGCTTTTTCGCCGCCTCAAGAAGTATGTACGTGCCGTACACATCAGTGGTGATGAAAGAGCCCGCATCAACGATCGAGCGGTCGACATGCGTCTCAGCCGCGAAATGCACTACATGATCATGGTCCTTCATAAGCTGGTCGACGACGTTCTCGTCGCGAATATCGCCTTTTACGAAAGAATATCCTTTTTTTCCGGCAAGGTCCGAGAGATTGTCCAGGTTGCCGGCATACGTAAGGCTGTCGAGCACGGTTATCTTGTAGTCCTTATGCTTATCGAGCATGAACCGCGCGAAATTGCTGCCTATGAAACCGGCGCCGCCGGTGATGACGATCTTTTTCACTGCCTAGCCGTCTTTCCTTGCCCAGTCATAAGGTATATCGTTCTTATGAGGATCGACCCTGAACTCGTCAGGTTCTTTGTAATTGTACGCTTCGGTCACAAGATTGACGACCATGGCCTCTTTGTCGCTTACGCATTTGAAGCCGTGGAACACCAGCGCCGGGATATGCAGGAGACACGGGTTATGCTCGCCGATAACGAACTCGTTCACCTCGCCTTTTGTCTTTGACCTGTCCCTGCTGTCAAAAAGCACTATCTTCATCATCCCCGAGACGACGACCATGTTGTCTGACTGCACCTTGTGGTAATGCCAGCCTTTTACCACGCCAGGATAAGCGGTGGTCATATAGACCTGTCCGAACTTCTCGAACATCGGATCGTCATTGCGCATCATCTCCATCAGCCGGCCTCTTTCATCCGGTATTACTTTAAGTTTCTTTAAAACTACGCCATCTATCATTGTATCCTCCTGTTCCCCATTCCCTGTTCCCCCGCCCGCCTCGCTACGCGAAGCGTTGCGGGCAGGCTATTCACCATTCCCATTCTTATAGTATTATATCGCTTTTATCGCCCACTATGAACCTGTGAGCGCCTTTGCCCCTTTCACACCTGCCGATACGCACTCCCCTGCCGAATATGCTTTCATCTATCCTGCCAGGCACGGAATCTATCTCGACATCGTCCATGACAATACTGTACTCTATCTCCGACGACAGGATCCTGACATTGGAGCTTACCGAAGTATATTTCCCGACTGTCGAGCCGGATATCACGGTATTTTCACCGATGACAACAGGGCCTTCAATGACGGAATCGGTGATCTCGCTGCCCTTGCCTACTGATACGGGACCGTTCATCTTTGATCTGCCGTCCACCTTGCCCTCCACCACGCCTTTTTCGAGCATCTGAAGGATGAGCTGGTTGGCCTCAAGAAGGTCCGAGGGTTTGCCTGTGTCTTTCCACCATCCGGTTACGAGATGGTGCTCTACCTTGTATCCGTTATCGAGCAGCCACTGTATCGCGTCCGTGATCTCCAGCTCCCCTCTGCCGGACGGTCTAATGGAGTTCACTGCCTTGAAAATGTTCTTGTCGAACAGGTACACGCCGACCAGTGCGAGATCGCTCTTCGGCTGTTTCGGCTTTTCGACCAGTCTTATGATGTTATCTTTGCCGTCAAGCTCGGCCACCCCGAACTGCTGCGGATTAGGCACCTTTGTGAGCAGTATTAGAGCGTTAGGCTTGTTGTTGTTGAACTTCTGCGCGAATTCAGGGATGCCTTCCTTGAGGAGGTTGTCCCCGAGGAACATGATAAAAGGCTCGTCCTTGATGAAATCCTGCGATATCTTTACCGCATGGGCAAGACCGAGAGGCGCATCCTGCTGGATATATTCTATTTTAACTCCCCATCTTGACCCGTCGCCGATCTCCTTCATCACTACAGGGGCAGTATCTCCGACAACTATGCCGAACTCCTTTATGCCGGCCGACACCATCTGCTCGATCCCGTAAAATATTATCGGCTTGTTCGCTATAGGGATAAGCTGTTTCGCGGTAGTATGTGTGAGCGGACGGAGCCTTGTCCCAGCCCCGCCTGACAGCACCAGGGCTTTCATTTCTTTTCTCCGTTCTGGAACTTAAAAAGATCGGCGATAGCTCTTTCGGCAGAACCTATCATCTTATCCATGTCGTTCTTCGAGAAAGGTTTTCCTTCCGCGGTACCCTGCACTTCCACGAACTGTCCGGAAGAGGTCATTACAACGTTCATGTCCACTTCAGCCGACGAGTCCTCCTCGTAGTTAAGGTCGACGAGAACTTTGCCTTTGACCACCCCCACACTTACGGCAGCAACGTTCGCCGTTATGGGATCCTTTTTCAAAAGGCCCTGCTTTTTGACGGATGCCACCGCGTCACGCATAGCGACAAATGCACCGGTGATCGAGGCTGTCCTTGTGCCGCCGTCCGCCTGGATCACATCGCAATCGACGATTATCGATCTTTCCCCTAGAAGATCAAGGTCGATCACCGACCTTAGCGAGCGTCCGATCAGGCGCTGTATCTCCTGGGAACGGCCTTTCTGGCCTTTGCCGTCGAGACCTTCCCTTCTGACACGCTGAGTTGTAGCTCTCGGAAGCATGGCATATTCCGCCGTGACCCAGCCGCTCCCGGAATTTTTTTTGTGAGGCGGGACGCTTTCTTCAACGGATGCGGTGCAGATGACCTTTGTATCGCCCATTTCGATAAGCACGGAGCCTTCGGGATGCTTAAGATAATCCCTTGTGATGGTGACCCTGCGGAGCTGTTCCTGAGCTCTTCCGTCGTTCCTCATGATATAAGGGCCCTATTTCCTGCGACCGGCCTTGATAATGTTCTTCCTTGTGTGCTCGCTGAGGAGCATGTCTGAATCCTCTTCCTTTATCGTAAGGTCCCTGATAGGACCGGCGGCTGGCTTTGCCGGCTGTTCGCCCTTGCCGAGCCTCGCACGCCCGTTACGCACAGTGCGTATTATCCTGTCCGCAGTCGCCTCGATGTCGGAAAGCACGTTATCCGCGTATTTGTCCGCGCCCTCCCGTATCTCCTTGGCGACCTGGTAAGCCTGCTGAAGTACCTGACTGGCCCTTACATCCGGGTCATCGGACATGGTCTCCGGCCTGATCATCTCCACCTGCTCGCTCTGCTTTGCTTCGGCTTTCGGGCTTATCTGCTTGCTGATATATTCCTTGTCGCTCTGGAGGACAAGCTTGATCTTGTCGATAAGCGTAAGAATAGCGTCCTCATCGACCAGGGTCCTGTTTATGATGGGCACTTTTATGCTGTCGCAGATCATAGACTCAAGATGGTCAAGCAGTCCTAAGATTTCCATTTCTTACCCTCCAGCTTTATTTTAACGGGAACAGGAACGAACTCTGAGATATCCCCACCCAGGCCGGCTATCTGAAGGACCAGACTTGAACTGAGATAGGAATACTGCGGACTGGTCATGAAGAACACGGTCTCGATCTCGGGCCTCATATGCGCGTTCGTGAGCGCCATCTGGAATTCGTTCTCAAAGTCGGATACCGCCCTCATGCCCCGGATTATCGCGCAGGCTTTCTTTGAAGCGGCATAATCAACAAGAAGGCCTTCAAAGCTCTCCACCACTACGTTCTTGGCGTCCCCCGCTGCAGAGCGTACCATCTCGAGCCTTTCATCCAGCGTGAACTTGTGTTCTTTCGAGAGGTTCCTGAGGACTGCCACATATACCACATCGAATATCTTTGTCGCTCTTTCGATGACATCCATGTGACCGTTAGTTATCGGGTCAAAACTGCCGGGATAAACAGCGATCTTCAACTTCCCCTCCTGTAGAAAGAAAAGACGGTGTCGCCGTATGCCGCCTGCCTCACCTGGGACATGTCTGCGTAGGTCTTATCAAGGACCTGCTTCTTTGAGTGCTCGGCTATGACGATCCCGTTATCCTTTACTATATCATTTTTTGATAATATTTCCATAGCTTTGAATATAATACCTGTCGTATACGGCGCGCCTATGAATATCAGGTCGAATTTCGCGGTTTTTCTTGACAAAAACCCGATGGCATCGAGCGCGTCCATGCAATACACTTCTGCGTTCCCGTCCGTTCCCGCAAGCTTCAGGTTCTCTTCAACAGTTGAAACGCACTGTCTGTCGCTGTCAACAAAAAAAGCTATCCTGGCGCCGCGGCTCAATGCCTCTATCCCCACCTGTCCCGTCCCGGCAAAAAGGTCAAGGAAATCAGAACCTTCGGTCCTTGCGGACAGAATGTTGAACAGGGCTTCTTTAGCCTGGTCGGAAAGCGGCCGGATCCTCTTCCCTGCTTTCAGCTTGGGGAACTTAAGTTTCTTACCTCCCGCTTCACCTGATATGACCCTCATTAGTTAAAAACATCCTTTTCTATATAGTCATAATATCTCGCTTTGAGCTCTTTCTTCAAGGCAAGGTTCTCTGGAGCTTCCAGCTTAGGGTCGTTAAGTATCAGGTCAAAGGCCTGTTTCCTTGCGGCCCGGAGGATATCCTCGTCCCTGATGAGGTCCGCGACCTTAAGGTCGGGGATGCCGGATTGTTTTACCCCCAGGAACTCGCCCGGTCCTCTCAGCCTCAGATCTGCCTCCGCTATCTTGAACCCGTCAGTCGTCTCGACCATGGTCCTGACCCTTTCCTTGCTCTCATAGGTCTTCGGCTCGCCGAGAAGGAAACAGTATGAGCTTGCGGAGCCTCTCCCTATCCTTCCCCTCAGCTGATGCAGCTGAGACAGTCCGAACCTCTCCACATGCTCTATGACCATGATAGAGGCGTTCGGGATATCGATCCCGACCTCGATAACTGTAGTGCTGACAAGAAGGTCGATCCTGTTCTCCTTATAGTCCCTCATGATATGTTCTTTATCGGCGGCCTTCATCTTGCCGTGAAGCAGATCGACCCTGAACTCGGGGAATATCTTCTTAAGCTCTTCGCAGGTCTCTTTGGCGGCCGCAAGGTCAGACTTTTCGGACTCTTCTATCAGAGGACACACAAAATAGACCTGCTTTTTCTCGTTCATGTTCTTCCGCATGAACTCATACAGCTGTTTTCTGTTCTTTTTTTCAACATATTTCGTCACGATGGGCACTCTGCCGGGCGGCATCTCGTCGATATTGGACCTGTCCAGGTCCCCGTAGAGAGTGAGCGTCAGTGTCCGCGGTATGGGGGTCGCCGTCATCACCAGCAGGTCCGGGTTAGCGCCCTTCTGCTTCAGAGCGGATCGGGCAAGGACACCGAACCTGTGCTGCTCGTCAATGATGGCAAGCCCCAATTTAGAAAAGCCCACGCCTTCCTGGATAAGCGCGTGCGTCCCGATAGCTATGCAAGGGCCTTCGTTCATTAGCTGGTCCTTGACCGATCTTTTCTTTGATGCTTTGGCGCTGCCCGTCAGCAGATGGACCTTAATGCCCATAGGGGCCAGGAGCTGGGATATCTTTGAGTAATGCTGCGATGCAAGTATCTCTGTCGGCGCCATTATCGCGACCTGATAACCGTTATCTACCGCTATCAGCGACGCATATACCGCAACAATGGTCTTGCCCGAACCTACATCTCCCTGGACAAGCCTGTTCATCGGCCTTGTAGATGCCATGTCCTCTTTGATCGATGCAACGACCTTCTCCTGCGCTGAGGTGAGCTTGAAAGGAAGCGATGAAGTAAAGCTGTCGAGCCTTTTCTCATCTGCCTTAAAGCTTATACCTTCTTCTTTCTTTACGTTCTTCCGCCTTATAGCAAGGGTCAGCTGGAGCATGAGGAACTCATCAAATGCCAGCCTGCGCCTTCCCGAGACGATGTATTGGGCGTTCTTGGGGAAATGAAGGGCATAGACAGCATCCTTCAGCCCCATCAGGCGCATCTCGCTTTTTATGGCGTCAGGCAAATAGTCGTGCAGGAGGTCAAGATAGAGCGGCAGTACCGACCGGACCATTGAGCGCATCTTTTTCTGGAAGAGACCGGATGTCAAAGCATAGACAGGGACAAGGTTAAGGGCTTCCTTGTCCGTGGGGTCGATGAACTCGTGGTACCTTACAGCGATCTCCATAGCGCCGGAATAGGTATTTAGGTCCGCTCTGCCGGAAATGAACAAGGTCTTTCCTTTCATCTTATCAAGTGAACGTTTAAGGAAAGGCTGGTTGAACCAAGCGCACAGAACAAAGCCCGAACCGTCGGATATCAGGGCTTTGGTTATATGGAACCCCCTTGAAGTCCTTTCATCTGCAACGCTTTTCAGGACGCCTTTGATAAAAACATCCTGTCCGTTAGAAAGAGTGGATATGTCCTGTATGTTATTGCGGTCCTCCCAGTCTCGGGGGAAATAATGGATAAGGTCCTTGACCGTTACTATGCCAACTTTGCCCAGGACCTTTGCCAGGTTCGGCCCTACTCCCTTAAGGAACTGAACAGGCATGTTCAGGTCATTTTGCATAGGGTGATTTTAGCATGCCTGACCCCCTCTCGGTCTCCCCCTTACCAAGGGGGAGACGTCCCGCAAGGGACAGAGGGGTTAATTGAACGATTAGAAAAAGTATGTTATATTAATAAAGGAAACAATAATCATGTCAAGAAGATGTTTTGTATGCAAAAAAGGTCCGGTAAGCGGGAACAGGGTCAGCCATTCCAACAGAAAGACCAAAAGAAGGTGGCTGCCTAACCTGCAAAGCATCCGCATCATCTACAAAGGCGAAGAGAGAAAAGAATACGTCTGCACCAAGTGCCTTAAGGCCGGCAAAGTAAAAAAGGCCGTTTAGCCCTCTTTGTTCTTGTCCCTGCTGAACCGTAAAGTGGCAATCTCATCAAGGAACTTTATCTCGATCTGCTTCATTATCTCTTTGTACTGCCCGTACTTGTTCTCTTTGTCCTTGTCCATGATCTTCCTGTCCTTGACCGCCTCTAGCAGCTTTTCCCTTTGCTTGTTCAGCTTTTGGCTGGCTTCAAGCACTTTTTCTATCTGATTGTCCAGGTCCTCTTTAAGCACATTCAGGTGCTGCCTCCTGGACAGGACCTTTGCAAAATCAAGCTTGCCTCCGGACACTATCTGCTTGAACTCGTCAGTCTGGCTCCTTTTGTCGTCCCTTATCTTCTGCTCCTTCATCTTCTCTTCATAGAACTCCTTCTGCTTTACGGCGAACTTCTCCTGTTCTTTCTTCTCTCTTATCCGCTTCACCTTTAGGACGTTCTCTAGCGAGTAGATGAACTTCTTGCCGGGTTTTACTTCTCTTGCCATGGTCAGCCCAAGGATACGATGAAGACAATATCCTGTCCATCATCGAACCCAGCCCTTTCCATTTCAAATACCGATCTCACCTGTTCTGAACTGACCAGGCCTGACATGTCTATGATCCGGTGCTTGTAAAGTACATGTATCGGAGGGACCTTTTCCCCCGCATCGCCGTAGCTGGTATTATCTTCGAGTATGTTTTCCAAGGTCTTTGCGGACCCCGGGGCCTTACACGCATACACCTTGGCGTTCCCCGAAGAGAACCTGACTACCCCTTCCTGGTCTAGCACCCTGACCGGATCGCTTTTCGAACAGATCAGGCCGAAACATGATCTTTTGGGAACATTTGCCGTCCATGCCGTCAGGATGCCGGTCGAACCAGCATCAACTACTGATGCAACATCTACTTTGAGTGAATTCGCTGCGGCCTCGGCTGCTTCAACAGCCCCGAGCCTGTTCGAGATGAGGTCCTTTTTGAAAAGTTCAACCGCACCGGTAGCCCTCGCCCTGAGAACGTTCTTATGGCGGTCGATCTCAACAGTGACCTCCACGCTTTCAGGGGACGCGCCCATGGAGATCACCGAGTCTTTTGCCTTCAGCGTTATATCTTTGATATCGTCCTTGCCCGGGTCGATCACCGATCTTTCCAGGGTATCCGATACCATCGCCAGTGCCGCGCCAATCGCGGAGATCACCGCATGGTTCTCGGCGATACGGTATTTCATCTTCATTTGTCCTGCCAGGAACGGCACGACTGCAGCCGCACCTCCCCCGCCACCGATAAGACAGATATCGTCCCGGTCAAGCTTATAGTCCTTCAGAAGACCGTTCACCGCTTTCTCGGCTTTGGCGGTTCCTGCCTTCAACATTTTCTCGGCGGCATTTTCTGGGGAACCTGCGCCGATCATATGGGACAACTTGCCGAGACCGGCAGAACTGGAATCCCTGCTTCCGAAAGACCAGTCGCCCTGTTTTGTCAGGCCGAGAACGTTCGCAGCACAGGTCATGGTAACGCCGAACTTATCTGAGAGCGAAAAATAACCGCCGGGATCATCCTTTGAATGTGCCAGTGGAACAGGCTCCGAGGCTTTGACCTCCTCAGTTCCAGAAAAAGCGCAGTACGACAATCCGGCGATATGGGCGCTCCTGGGCCCGACATCGGCGATCTTATTGCCGGAGAGCCGCGGCATGGAGCCGCCGGCTATCCCGATAGTCCTTGAGTCTAGTGTCCTAAGATAGAGCTTACGCCCTCCGATCTCAGCAGTTCTTACTATTGACCTTCCGTTCCTGATGACCGCGATGTCCGTGCTTGTGCCGCCGACCTCAAGGAAGATCCCGTTCGAGACCTTGACATAGAGCAATGCGGACGCGATGCCTGCGGCCGGACCAGACAGTATCGTGAGTATAGGCCTTTTCTTCATGGCCTCGATGCTCATGACCCCTCCGTCGCTTCGCATGATCATGAGAGGGGCCGAAATGCCTGTGTCCCTGACGCATCTGTCCGTCATTTCAGCTGTTTCGAGCATCTTTGGCATGATGCTTGCATTTATAACTGCTGTTGCCGTCCTGGTCTTGAGGCCGTAAAGGCCTGATATCTCATAAGTAGCGACGCAAGGGACCTTCATCTCATAAGCCTGCCGGAGGACCATATCCTCAGAGGTATGATCGTCCACCGAAAAGGCCTCTGCCGCCACTATCGCCCCTGCTCCTGCATCCGTAAGGGTCCTTATGGCGGATGATATCGTATCCACGGAGATCGCGCTCTTTGATATGAATTCCCCGTAAGTCCTGATCTTTTTCCCGCCATCGAGAACAATGTCGCCCTGGGCGGTGCCTCGTTTTGCCAGAGCGCCCTCGACACCCTCGCCGACTGTTATTATCCCTACCGGCGACACATCTCCTTCAAGAAGAGCGTTAGTGGCTTGTGTGGTGCTGTGAGCGATGAACACGACGTCGTGCGGAGCAATGGAAGCGGAGGAAAGCAGTCTTTGGAGGGACTGGACTATGCCTGACGCCACACCCTCAGACGAGGAGTGTGTCGTCGGGACCTTTTCCTGTCCGGCAAGAGAATAGTCGGAATCGTTTATTGCTACCGCGTGGGTAAATGTCCCGCCTACGTCTATTCCTATCCGGTACTTAGGCATTTACTTTATGATATCAGACTTGGATAATTACGGGAATGATGAACGGCCTTCTCTCGGTATTCTTTTCTATCAGCTTCCCTATCTCTTTCTGTATCTCATGCTTAACCTGACCAAGGTCCTTGGCTTTGGTCCTGAAATGACGTTTTATGACGTTAGATGTTATGTCTTTCGACCTTTTCATGAGCTCATCAAGCTGGGCTGACCGTCCGAGGCCTTTTGTCTCTATCCTGACATCCGAGACCGGGCGGAACTCCCTTTTCGATACTGACACGCTGACGATCATTATCCCGTCATCGGCCAGCCTCAGTCTTTCCGAAAGAACAGCGGCCCCTACATCGCCCACCTCTGATCCGTCAACATAGACATCAGCGATCTCTATCTTTGAAGAACGGGATATCTTATCACGGGAGATATCAAGAGAGTCCCCGTTCGTATCGAGAAAGATGTTCTCCGGCTTCACATTGTTCTCCCTGGCCAACTTTGCATGCGCGACAAGGTGATGGTACTCGCCGTGCACAGGCACGAAGTATTTTGGTTTTATAAGGTTCAGCATCAGCTTCATCTCTTCCTGGCAGCCGTGGCCGGACACATGTATGTCATGCCTTTCCTCGTAGATCACCTCAGCACCGAGCTTGAACAGTCCGTCTATCGTTTTGTAGACCGACTTTTCGTTGCCCGGGATCGGAATGGCGGATATTACCACAGTATCGCCCTTTCGTATCTTTATCTGTTTATGCTCGCCCTTTACCATCCTTGAAAGCGCCGACATGGGCTCGCCCTGGCTGCCTGTCGTCAGGATCACGATGTTATGGTGGGCGGGCTGGTTCACATGGTCGAGCTTTATCAGCACGTCTTTCGGCATCTTGAGATATCCGAGGTCGCGGGCCTTTTCGATGACGTTCTGCATCGACAGTCCGGATATCGTCACTTTCCTTCCGTGCTTCACGGCCGTATCTATGGCCTGCTGGAGCCTGTGGATGTTAGAGGCAAACGAGGCGACTATGATCCTTCCTTTGGCCGCAGCAAATATCTTGTCGAAGGATTCTCCGACCGTCCTTTCGGACGGGGTCGAGCCGTGAGAGTCTGCATTCGTCGAATCTGACATAAGAAGAAGCACTCCTTCGGTCCCGATCTCGCCGAACCTCTGAAGGTCCGCCTGCTCCCCGTCGATCGGCGTATAGTCTATCTTGAAATCCCCGGTGTGGAACACTCTGCCTACTGGCGTCTTTATTGAAAGGGCTACAGCGTCCGGGATGCTGTGGCAGACACGAAGGAATTCGACCGAGAACGGCCCCAGGTTCACGACCTGTCTGGGCTTTACCGTATGCAGCTTGGCCTGTTTCAGCAGTTTTGCCTCTTTGAGCTTATGTTCGACAAGCCCGAGGGTCAGTTTTGTACCGTAGATCGGAAGGTTGACCTCCTTAAGGAGGTACGGAATGGCGCCTATGTGGTCCTCATGCCCGTGCGTGAGGAAAAGCGCCCTGACAAGACCTTTGTTCTTCCTGATGTAGGTCATATCGGGGATGACCTTATCTATGCCTGGCATGCTCTCATCGGGGAATTTCATGCCGCAGTCGATAAGGATTATATTGTTGCCGTATTTCAGCGCGGTCATGTTCTTGCCTATCTCGTCCTGGCCGCCAATATGTGTAAGCTGTAATTTTTTTGGGAACTTATGGAATATCATTTCTTTCTCTTTCCGGGGCGGGGCCTTTGGTCCCGCTCACTTTTTGGATCGTCACATGAGTGAGTTCGATCGGTGTCAGCATTTAAGAAGGTTAAGGTCTACCATCACTTTCTTGATCATTTCTTTTTCTTTCTCAGACGGCTCAACAAGAGGGAGCCTGGGCAGTCCGACCTCGATCCCGTTAACGCCCAGAGCGTATTTCACGGGAGAAGGGTTCGACGTAACGAAAAGCACTTTAAAGAGCGGCATCAGGCGCCTGTGCATCTCTTCGGCCCGCGCCGTATCGCCTTTCAGGAAAAGCTCGATCATCCGCTTTATCTCAAGACCGGCAACATGCGATGCCACTGATATAACGCCGTAGGCCCCGACCGACATCATCGGAAGGGTCAGGCTGTCATCCCCGCTCCATATGAGGAAGTCCTTGGGCATAAGCGCTCTCATTGAAGATGTGTAATTGACGTCCCCTGCCGCGTCCTTGAGGCCGACGATGTTCCTGTTGTCGGATGCGACCCTGGCCACAGTCTCCGGAAGCATAGTGATCCCTGTCCTTCCGGGTATGTTGTAAACGATCAGAGGAAGCTTTGTATTCCTTGCGACCTCGCTGTAATGCCTGTAAAGGCCTTCCTGCGAAGGCTTGTTGTAGTACGGGACGACCAGCAGCGCCGCATCAAGACCAAGGGCTTCTGCCTTTTGGGTCATCTTTACCGTGGTCGCCGTGGAATTTGACCCGGTACCGGCTATCACTGACCCTTTGTTCCCGACAGCGGCTTTTATGACCTTGTAGAGTTCCGCCTCTTCCTCATGGGTAAGCGTAGGGGATTCACCTGTAGTGCCGTGAATGACAAGCCCGTCAGAGCCGTTCTCGATCAGTTTGAGGGCCAGTTTTTCGGCCTGTCTGAAATCGACCTCTCCGTTCTCCTTGAACGGGGTGACCATCGCGGTTATCAGTCTTCCTAATTGAGCCATATGCTTTCCTGTATCTATTATATCATCCTTATCTTGATATCTTAAAGAGGAGCTCTCTGACCGTGTTATTGCCGGGATCAATGACCAGCTCCTTCTTGAAGTGCACGGCTGCCGCATCCTGGTCCTTTTTTGACAGATAAACAAGGCCGTAAAGATAGTTGAGGTATCTTTCATCGGGTTTTAGCGCACGGCAACGGTCAAGTGCTGCCTCAGCCTTATCCGTTTTCCCCGAATTTATATGGATCATGGCCATATTCAGATAGCTTACAGGGTTCTCGGCCCCTTTGTTCTCAAGCTCAAGCTCCCTGAGAGCTTCGTCGAACCTGCCGCTCCTCATATGGATAGCGGCCAGGATATTGTGCACATTGGGTTCTTTCGGGTCCAGCTCGAGAGCCCGTATACTGGCCTTTTCCGCTCCCTGTATGTCCCCGGCATCGAACAGCATGCAGGCAAGGTTCTGCTGGACCTTGGCATAATCGGGGGTGTTCTTCACGGCGTTAAGCCAGAAGGACTGTCTTGTGGAAAAGACCTTTGAATAGCCGATGTTAATGAGGGCAAGAACTGCTACCGCCGCTGCCGCGACAACTATCTTTACCGGCACACTGTTTAACTTCATTGTCACCTTTTGAGGAACTTTTTCAGTTCCTTGATCTGGTCCCTGATCAGAGCGGCCTTCTCGAACTCAAGCTCGATCGAGGCTGCCTTCATCTCCTCTTCGAGCCTTATGATGACCAGAGGCAGCTCGTCCTTATTAAGGATGTCCTTTATCCTCTTGACATCCTCCTTCTCCACCCTGCCAAGCTGCTCGCTTATGTCCTTGACCTCTTTGACTATGGTCTTCGGCTGGATATTGTTCTTTTTGTTGTAGTCCATTTGCAGCTTGCGGCGCCTGTTCGTCTCGGACACGGCGTACTTCATGGACTTTGTGATGGTGTCCGCATAAAGGAATACCTGGCCGTTCACGTTCCTTGCAGCGCGGCCTATTGTCTGGATAAGCGAGGTCTCCCCTCTCAGGAAACCCTCCTTATCGGCGTCCAGTATAGCTACAAGAGACACTTCCGGAAGGTCAAGCCCTTCTCTAAGAAGATTTATCCCGACAAGGACATCGAACTCGCCCTTCCTGAGGCCCCTAAGTATCTCTATCCTGTCGAGAGTGTCAACATCGCTGTGCAGGTATTTAGCTTTTATCTTCTCTTCGGACAGGAATTCCGAAAGGTCCTCGGCCATCCTTTTTGTGAGCGTTGTAACAAGGACCCTTTCTTTCTTGTCCACCCTCTTCTTGATCTCTTTGATGAGGTCCTTTATCTGCCCCTTGGTGGGCTTCAGCACGACCTCCGGATCGATAAGCCCCGTCGGTCTGATTATCTGCTCTACTATCTTCCTGCTGTGCTCAAGCTCGTATTTCCCCGGCGTGGCAGAGACAAAGACCATCTGCCCTATCCTCTCGGAAAACTCCTTGAAGTTCAGTGGCCGGTTGTCCGCGGCGGAAGGAAGCCTGAAGCCGAAGTCGATCAGCGTCCTTTTCCTTGACTGGTCCCCGGCGTACATCCCCCTTATCTGGGGAACTCCGACATGGCTCTCATCAAGGAAGATCAGATAATCCTTGGGAAAGTAGTCAAGCAGGGTCGCAGGCGGCTGACCGGGAAGCCTGCCGTCAAGATGCCGGCTGTAATTTTCTATGCCGTGGCAATAACCCATCTCGCTGATCATCTCCATATCGTAGCCGGTCCGCTGTTCGAGGCGCTGCGCTTCGACCAGCTTGTTCTCGCGTCTCAGCTCCCCGAGCCTTACATCAAGCTCCGCCTTTATGCTCCTTACCGCTGAATCCACTCTGTCCTTGAAAGTGACATAATGCGTGGCAGGGAAGATGTGAAGTTTCTTTTTCTTCCTGACGATCTCTCCGGTGGTAGGGTCTATCTCGGTTATCCTCTTGACCTCGTCCATATCTAGCTCTATCCTGAAAATGTTCTTTTCGTACGCCGGAAGGACCTCCACCACGTCGCCTCTTGCCCTGAACTTGCCTCTTGAAAGCATGAAGTCGTTCCGTTCGTACTTGATCCCTACAAGCTTGTACAGGAGATCGTCCCTGTTAAGATGCCCTCCTGTTTCTAGCTCTATGGAACCCTCAAGATAATTGGCCGGAGTACCAAGACCGTAGATACAGGACACCGAGGCCACAACTATCACGTCCCTGCGTTCAAACAGCGACATGGTCGCACGGTGGCGAAGGCGGTCGATCTCGTCGTTTATCGCGGAGTCCTTCTCGATATAGGTATCTGTTGTCGGGATATATGCTTCCGGCTGATAGTAATCGTAATAGCTGACAAAATACTCCACCGAGTTTTCAGGGAAGAAGCTCCTGAATTCCTGACATAGCTGGGCAGCAAGAGTCTTGTTCGGTGAGATTATCAGCGCGGGGCGCTCGAGCTTTGATATGACATTGGCCATCGTAAAGGTCTTACCGGAACCTGTTACGCCAAGGAGCGTGGAATACCTTTCCCCTGCGGAGAGCTGCGCACAAAGCTCGTCTATGGCTTTCGGCTGGTCACCTGCCGGAGGAAAGTCGGATTTTAGGTTGAATAGCGGCATATGAAGATTTTAACACTAATAGGCCATTCAGTTGCCGGGACGCTGTACATACGGGGCCAGTGCGTTCAGCAGCTCCTGGCTTACCCTGCCGCCCCGGCGCTGCACCTCAGCTACCGACAGGACAGCTTTTGTGTATTCCTTCTTGTTGTAGAAGAGTATGGCAAGGCTGGTATACGCGTCAAGATATTCGGGGTTGACCATTACCGTTCTCAGCCACAAAGCTTCCGCCCGGTCGATAATGCCGGCCCTGGCATAAAGCAGGCCCAGGTTAAAGAGAGCGTTGTCGTAATCTGGATTTATCTTGAGCTCCATCATGTAGGCCTGTTCTGCTTCTCTGGGCATGTTCTTAAGCGCGAAGATAAGTCCGAGGTTGTTGTAGACCATAGGTTCGTTAGGGTTAAGCTGTATTGTTTTAAGGTATTCTCTTTGCGCGCCCTCGATATTGCCGGAAAGATAGTACATCGCCCCCAGGTTCCTCCTTGCGAGAGGATAGTTCGGGGAATTCTTCACGGCATTTTCCCAGAACCTGATCGGCTCTCTGAAATTACCCGTATATATGAAAGAATAGACCGCAACGAGAGCCATGAGCACTGCAAGGACGTAATAAACTTTTCTGCCCGCATTCTCGAGAAGAGAAGCCGGTCTTGTGCCGCAGAAAGCGATAAGCAGCCCTGATATCGGCAGATAGAGCCTTGTATCAAGAAAGTCAGCCGCATATCTTGAATCAGGCCTGATGAAAGAAGGCAGGACCACGGCAACGGCCCATACAAGCCCCAGCACCACAAGCCGCTTATTGTCCTTTGGGATAAAGATGAAATATATGGCCATAATGATCAGCGCGGCCCATCCGTATACCAGCGTGCTGTCGGAAAGGACAGGAAGGACAGACAGGTTAACAGGGATCAATATCTTGCCCGCGAACAGCACAATTCCTTTTATGTTTGCAAAAAAGGAAAGGAATATATGCCCGAATGAGAAAACAGCAGCCTTTTTAAGGAGAAGCGACCTGAGGACCAGCCATAATAGCGCCGCTCCCGCCCATCCGGCAATGAATATCTTCATCTCCGGTCTTTTCAGGTCCTCATTACGGAAAAGCAAGATATACAAAGCGAACAGGCCCGCGAATACAAGTGCGAGCTCTTTTGTGAACACAAGCAGCAGGAAGGCCAGAAGATGAGCCCAAAGATAAGCCTTTTTTCTTGTTTCAAGATACTTGACCAGCAAAATGAATGCCCCGAGACCGATCGCTCCAAAAAGGACATCCTGCCGTCCCGGTATCCAGGCAACATTCTGTACAAGCGCAGGGTGTATAAGGAACAGCGAAGTAAGTATGAACGCCGTCCGTCTTTTCACCGAAAGCATTTGCAGAAAAGCGAACAAAAGAGCGCAAAAGGCCGCATGCAAAAGGATATTGGTCGCGTGATAGACAGCAGGATCCCCCCTTGCGATCTGTGTCTCCATTATCATAAAAACAGTGCCAAACGGCCTGTAATATACCTGGACCGGAGAATTTATCAGGACATCGGTAGTGAACGCCTTGGGGATATTTGCAATGTTGCTTATAAACCTGTAGTTATCGAGTATCAGCGCGTTATCATCGAACAGCACGAACTTGAAAAGGACCGTCTGTCCGAAAAGAAGGATACACAGTGCCAGTATCCAGGCATAAGGCCTCCATTTGTCGAGCAGTATCTTGTTAAGGTCCATACAGGATTATAGTAGCACGGAGAAGCAGAAAGGGTACAGCCTGAACTCATTATTGAAATCCCCCTGCTAATTTCACGATATATATGTACAGGGGGGACGAAGATGAGCACTCGTAAATATGACCATCTATCATGCAAGTGCCATACACCTTTTCAGACAAAGAAAAGGAAGATACGGTATTATCTGCGCTGCCGAGCTAACTACAACATCCAATAGCGGGCCGCTCCATAATAACGGCCACTGAAATATTTCCCATCAGCTCGCCGTTGTCCCAAAGAACAAGGAGGACTGCTATCATGCTTACTATTTCAAGGATCGCTCAAATAACGAGGATATTCGAGGGTGACGGGCCGGAGAAGGCTCCCCAAGTTAATGTCGCACAAAGGCCAGCTGCCGACAACTTTGTAAAGAACCCGCTCAGCATCTATCTTAAAGAGTGGCAAATACACAACGGTGCCGATCCGGCATCAAACTACGACCCCGCGAACAACACTGTTCTGCTAAGAGCTACGGACGCGACAGACCCTCTTATCTATATCAGACTGAATAAAGACATTTATGGAAAAACGGTAGAGTTTGAGTATGAATGGACACCACAGGACCTGGAGATAAAAGCTGAAGTACAGTTTATGACCGAGTGGACAAAGGTCGTGAGATCATTTCAGCTTAAACCGGGCAAGAACAGCCTCAGCTTTGTTGCGGACCTCAGAGGGGATACGGTAGCCTTCGTTCTCCCTACAAGAAGAACAAAGAACGGCAACGAGACGGGCTCAGGCGTGCTTACTGTCAAGAATATAAATGTAATAGACCCAATTACGATATACAACACCTTTTCGCACCACGAGATAATCAGGTATGCTGCCCCACTGTACGAAAAGAAGGATTTTGTCCTGAAATGCAATACATCTTTTTCGGACGAACAGTACTCGTTCTACAGCAATATCTGGAGGAACGACGTGACAGCCGAAATAACCGAATCAGGCAATGACCATATACTGAACATCAAGAGTGAGGGGCTTTTCTGGCTTAACAGATACACCTTTGCCCTCAATCTTGAGAAAGGCACATTGACCGATGAAACCGTATCGGACATTGGCCCGATAACAGGATCATCGTCAAAACAGGAGGTCTATGATTTCTTATCAAGGATAGAAAGAGCATGGTCTATGACTTCCGGAGCAAATTATTCTGAACTACTTTCTGGCTACCGTGATTTCCTGAGAAATACGATCCTTGGACTTAAACCGTTACTTGGGGATTTTACCTGGAAAAACGGGATACTGCTTGAGAGTAATGACCTCTTCTACAAAGGAATAGAACCGGTGATATTCAGGCCGGTTCTTGAGACCAGGAATATAGATTTCTGGTGGATCACGGATCCAATATCCCGAGGGCCGCTTGTCCATTACACTTCCGTGAAGGATGTTTTTATCAACGGAATGCCGGGAGTTGAAGTCGTTGAAAGGACAGTTAAAGAATCAAATGACGGGATAGAAGCAGCATTCAGTAACCCTTATTATGAGGCAAAACACATCTATTCCACCGCCGAAACATGGTTTAAAGGATACTTATATCAAATGAATGAGGAAACTGCAGAGGCCTCTGTGGATAGAAAATGGACCCAGCCTTTCGAGCGGGCCTTCGGATTCCTTTTTAATTCAACCTGCAGCTGGCCTGATGGACTGGACATCGAAAAGCTCAGCGCCAACTATCTATATTTCTTAAGGGCATTCAACGGCACTGCAACAGACATTCAGCAGGAACTAGAGTTTTCGTTTAGGCTCTCCCAGAACTACCCTAACCCGTTCAATCCCTCCACGACCATTAGCTTCTCACTGCCAAAAGCAGGGGATGCAACGATCGTGATCACGGATGCTCTCGGCCGCGAAGTAAAAACCTTCGAACTTGCCAACTTGCGACCCGGGACCTCTTCTGTGACCTGGGACGCATCCGGCAAACAGAGCGGCTTGTATACTTACACGCTCAAAGCAGGTGATCAGCAGATAACTAAGAGAATGGTGTTGATGAAGTAGCATAGCAAGGGAACGGGGACCGGGGAACGGGGAACAGTTTTTCAAACCCCTGTTCCCTGTGCCCTGCTCCCTAGTCCCTATCTCTGCGTTATAACATCCACCCTGCTGCCGTCGCTTATCGCGGTGATATGGCCGTTCTCGTCCGTTCGGTAGAGCTTTATCCTTTCGTCCTTAAGGAATGAAATGACCTTTTTACTGGGCAGGCGGTACCGGTTCTTCGCGGCAACGGAAACAACGGCATATTTCGGCCTGACTGTCCTTATGAATTCCGGACTGCTGGAGGTGCGGCTACCATGATGCCCTACTTTTATGAGTTCGCTCCTTAACGGACGGCCGCTTTCAAGCATTCTCTCCTCTTCGCTTACCGGAGCGTCGCCTGTAAGCAAAAAAGCTGTTCTGCCGTATACTATCCGTATGACCACCGACGAATCATTCGCGTCAGCATCCTCGGCCTTCACCATATCCTCGAAAGGACCGAGCACCTGTACTTGAGCACCACCTATGTCATATCTCTGGCCAGCCCTAGCCAGAGTATACGGAATATTCCTGTTATCTATGGCCGTCAGGAACTTAATGTATCCCGATGTAGTATGAGGAAATCCGCTGTCCCAGACACTCCCTATGTCAAAAGCGTTGAACACATATCTCATCCCGCCGACATGATCATCATGCGGGTGAGTAAGGACAACAGTGTCTATCCTGTTGATCCCTTTCTTTCTCAGGAAGGGCACCACCCTGTACCTCCCGGCTTTCGGGTCCCCCGCGTCGATGAGCATGTTGCCTCCATCAGGGAAAGAAACATAAATGCTGTCGCCCTGTCCGGCGTCGATAAAGGATATTTCAAGCTGTTTCCCGGCCAGCAGAGCCTGGCCCATCTGCAGCAGCACGAAAAGAAAGACCGCGGACAGAAGCGGTCTTGCATATGTTTTGAGGTTCTTGAGAAGAACGTCCTTTTTCATCATCTCTACCGATAATATTAGCGCAATATAATAGCAAACTACAAAAAAGAAACCCGGTTGTACAATATTCACCGAGGCGAAAGGCATTACCGAAAAGAAATAGACAAGCCTGTCTATCCCTGCCATCAGAGCACCCAGCACGGCATCCGACACGATTAGTGTCCACGGCAGAAGGAACGCGATGAAGGTCGCCATGAAGCCCAGTGTCGTCATGACCTCTGCGGCCGGCACGATGAATATATTTGATATAAAAGAAATGACCGATGCCGTGGAAAAGTTGTAAATCGTGACCGGCATGGTCGCAAGTGCCGGGGCAATAGATACCGAGAAGAGGCCCGCCCCTGTTTGCCCGAGATACGGCAAGAGCTTGTCCTTTATGACAGGCGCAGTATACACAAGCGACCATGTCGCCAGGAACGACAACTGGAAACCTATATCGAATATGAGCTTCGGGTCAAAAAGCAGCAGGACCAGAGCGGAAAGAGAAAGCGTGGTATAAAAATCCGGGCTCCGTTTAAACAGCATTGCAAGCAGCATTATCTGCCCCATTATCGCGGCACGGGATATGGACGCGCCCAGCCCTGCCATCACGGCAAAGGACCATATGGAAACGCTCGCCAGCACAAAGACCGCCGAATTAGGAAGGAGCAGGGCCGAACCTATCGTCATGACGACGCCGATCAGTATCGAGACCTGCTGGCCAGACGCGACCAGAAGATGGACTACACCGCTTTTCCTGTATCTCTCCTTGGTATCTTCGTCAAGATCGGCTGCTTTGCTTCCAAGAAGAATGCTGCAGAAGATCTGAGAACTCTCAGGGGACATATACTTCATGTGAAGTCCGGTGGCATGGTCGCGTATTAGGGGAAGTATGCCGTCCTGCCCGCTGTCCTTTGTGAATTGTCTTGGCTGCGGAGGAAAGATACAGAACAGGATAAGTATGCAGAACACATAAGCGATCGTTACCGGGATGACAGGCCGCTTGAACATCTAGATATCAAGATATGGAGAGAGTTTCTCCACTTTCTTCTTGCTGAAACCGGGGACATTGGCAAGTTCGGCAACGGACCTGAAGGGGCCCTTCCTGTTCCTGAACTCGACTATCTTCTTTGCTGTGGCGAGCCCTATGCCAGGCACCTTATCAAGCTCGGCTGCCGAAGCCCCGTTAAGGCTGAACTTCTCTTCGACTGCCGGGCCGCTGTCCGTCACCGGGCCGTATTGTTTGAACGGCACGTTTATCTTCTGCCCGTCCTTTACCTTTTCCGCGAGACTGAGCAGGGAAACATCTGCGTCTTTCCTGAAACCTCCGGCCAGCTTCACTACATCGATGATCCTGTCCCATTCATTGACCTGATAGATGCCTGGGCATCTTACGGCGCCGGTCAGAAAAACGTAGTATTCCGCCTGGGACATCTTTTTTTCTGAGAATAAAGGGACAGTCTCTGTTTTATGGTCTGTCCTGGGCGTACCGTTATGGAGCGAAAAGGCCCCTATAGCCAGGACCGAGCCTATGAAAGCGAACATGAAAAGCTTTTGTGGGTCCAATGGGATCATTTCCATTGCCGGAATACCAGCAATTTTCCCGCCGTTGTCAGTTCATCGAGTTCGCACGGGTGAGGATATCGGCAACATACCTGGCGGTCGCATCGGAATAGCTGCCTCCGTTGCGCAGGACCTGGTTTGGACCTTCCGCATACGAGGCAAGCGCCAGCTTCACCTGATCGGGACTGCCTACCCATTTATCGAGCATCATCCTGTAATACAGGATCGCCCCTTTAGTGCCTTCTTCGATATCGAACGGGTCCCTGATGCCAATGTGAGCGGATGTTGACGGCAGGAGCTGTCCAAGGCCCTGGGCATTTGAAGATGAGACAGAACTGGGGTCGAAACCTGATTCCCTGTCTATGAGACCTGCCGCAATCCTCGGGTTCACATTGTACTGCTCCGAATACTTCATGATCGAAGAGACGAGGGTGTCGATCTCCTCTCTGCTTATCTTCCTTGCTTTAGAAATGACGAATCTCTGTATCTTTTCCGCAGCGTCCTGCCCCATGGATGAAACAAAGTCGGACGGCGGGGCCTCTACGTTGACAGAAGTTGCCGTGACCTGTGAAGGAGTGTATGATGCCCGGGAAGAAACATCCCTGTCCCCTATCGTCGAGAACAGCGTTGAAACGAATATCAGGACCACCAGTGCCGACGTTAAGTCCAAATCAAGCCCCCATTAAAGAAGGTATGGAACCCTTGTATGCTTCCTCCAATTTGCCGAGAGGAACATTGATGATCTGTTTTCCGCCGGAAGAGATCTTAAGCGCTTTTGAGCCGACCTTACCTATTATTGCCATGGGAGTGTTGTTGAGAGTGGCCAGATCATTGATCACAAATATCTGATCCGGTGATATGGACATTATTATCCTTGATTGGGACTCTGCAAAAAGCAGCTGGTCTGACTTGAGCTTGTCATCAAGCGTAATGACCGCCCCTATGCCACCTTCGATGCAGGATTCCGCAAGAGCTACCGAAAGACCGCCTTCACTGGTGTCGTGCGCGCTCTTCACCGCGCCTAAACGGATCGCCTCATAGGCCGTTCTCTGTACCGATCTTTCAAGCTCCTGATCAAAAGAAGGACAAACATGCTGTTCAGCCTTGTTCCTGCCAAGAAGAACGATTATATCGCCTTCGTCCTTGAAGCCCATTGTGCAGTAAGAATTCGACTTGTTCTCGATAAGCCCCAGCATGCCGACAACAGGGGTCGGATATATAGCACCTTTTTCCGTTTCGTTATAAAAGCTCACGTTTCCGCTAACTACCGGTGTATTGAAAGCCAGACATCCGTCCGTCATGCCTCTCAGGCACTCAACAAATTGATTCATTATTGCCGGTTTTTCCGGATTCCCGAAATTGAGACAGTCTGTCACTGCCAGTGGTTTTGCGCCTGTGCAGACCAGGTTCCTTGCGGCCTCGGCGACCGTTATAAGACCGCCGGTATACGGATCATCCTGGCAGTAGGCTCCATTGCAGTCGGTCGTAAGCGATATCATCTTGTCAGTTCCCTTGATCCTAAGAACTGCCGCATCGGCTTTTCCAGGTGCGACCGAAGTGTTCGTCTGCACCATATGATCGTATTGTTCATAGACCCATGCTTTGCTGGCAATGTTAGGGTCAGAAAGGTATTTTACAAGTTTATCATTAAAACTTTTCCCTGCTTTTGACTTCCACTTTTGCCTTTTGCCTTTTGACTTTTGACTTGGCCGATCGTAGATCGGCGCATCATCCGCAAGCGATCTTGCCGGCACCTCTGCGACCACTTCGTCCCCTACCTTGACCCTGAGCATGCCGTCGCCTGTCACTTTACCGAAAGTGACCGCATTAAGTCCCCACTTCTTGAATATCCTGAAGGCATCCTCTTCGGTACCTTTTTTCATGCAGACAAGCATCCGCTCCTGCGACTCGGAAAGCATTATCTCGTAAGGGGTCATGTTCTCTTCGCGCTGCGGTACTTTTGAAATGTCTATCTCTATGCCCGTACCGGCCCTTGACGCCATTTCCGAAGATGAGGAAGTGAGCCCTGCAGCCCCCATATCCTGCATCCCGACTATATTTCCTGTCTTTATGAGCTCAAGGCAGGCCTCGATCAAAAGCTTTTCCGTGAAAGGATCGCCGACCTGAACGTTCGATTTCTTTTCAACTGAATCCTCTCCCAGCTCCACGGAAGCGAAAGTCGCCCCGTGAATGCCGTCCCTGCCGGTAGATGACCCGACATAGAGTATAGGGTTCCCTATCCCCTCTGCCTTCGCCTTTACCATGATCTCCGGTATCTCAGATTCCGCCTCATCACTTTTGACCTTTGACCTTTGACCTTTGACTTTGATCAAACCTACACACATCGCGTTCACTAAACAATTCCCGCTGTAGCACGGATCAAAATACACTTCCCCTGCAACTGTCGGCAGTCCCAGACAATTCCCGTATGAGGAGATGCCCGAAACGACCCCGTCAAAGAGATATCTGTTCCTGGGATCGGTAAGAGGTCCGAACCTCAAAGAGTTCAAGGAAGCTATCGGCCTCGCGCCCATAGTAAAAACATCCCTTACGATACCTCCCACTCCCGTTGCCGCGCCCTGGAAAGGCTCTACAGCGCTGGGGTGGTTGTGCGACTCTATCTTCATGGTAACGGCATATCCGTCCCCGATATCGATCACGCCTGCGTTCTCGCCGGGGCCCTGAAGGATGTGAGGCCCTTTAGTGGGGAATTTCTTCAGATGTATCCTTGAGCTTTTGTATGAGCAGTGTTCCGACCAGAGCACGGAATAGAGACCAAGCTCTACCAGATTCGGCTCTCTGCCGAGAATTCTCTCGATATTCTTGAACTCTTCTGAGCTTAGCCCGTGCTGTTCGATGATCTTGGGGTCCATATACAAAGATTTTATCATTTATCAGAGATAAAAAAAACAAGCCGGAGAAAAAAGCAGCTAAAGGTCAGATCCTCATCGTGAGGTTGGTGCGGCCCTGGTCATCTATCTCGGAAACCTTTACATCTACTTCATCCCCTAATTTGACGACATCTTCAACTTTATTCACCCTGTGGTTCGCAAGCTTTGAGATGTGGACCAGCCCGTCCTTGCCGGGAGCGATCTCTACGAATGCGCCGAAGTTCATGATCTTTACCACTTTACCTCGATAGATCTTGCCGACTTCGACATCCATTGCGATATCCTTGATCCTCTTTTCGGCTTCGGCAGCGGCTGCGCTGTCGGCCGATGTGATGAACACGTTCCCGCTGTCCTCTATATCTATCTGGGCCTTCGTGTCCTCGATGATCTTCTTGATGTTCTTGCCGCCCGGGCCTATCACCAGACCTATCTTCTCGGTGTTAATCTTGAAGCTGATCACCCTGGGAGCGAATGTCGAAAGATCCGTCCTCGGAGCAGGTATTGCCTCGAGCATCTTGCCGAGTATGAACATCCTGTCTTTCTTTGCCTGAGTGAACGTCTTTTCGACTACTTCCATCGGAAGCCCTTTGATCTTGATATCAAGCTGTATTGCGGTTATGCCGGCTTCAGTTCCGGTGATCTTGAAATCCATGTCCCCGAGGAAATCCTCAAGGCCCTGCAGGTCGGAAAGCACCTCGAACTTGCTGCCTTCTTTTACCAGGCCCATCGCCACGCCGGATACAGGTCTCTTTATCGGAACACCTGCGTCCATGAGGGCAAGGGTGCTTCCGCATGTGGAGGCCATGGAAGAAGAACCGTTCGATTCAAGGATCTCGGATACGAGCCTTATTGTATAAGGGAATTCGAGCTCATTCGGGATCACCGGCAGCAATGCCTTTTCGGCAAGAGCTCCGTGGCCGATCTCTCTTCTGCCCGGACCTCTCAGAGGCCTTACCTCGCCTACGCTGTATGCAGGCATGTTGTAATGGTGCATATAACGCTTTTCGCTCTCTTCGGCGTCAAGGCCGTCGATTATCTGCGCATCGCCGACAGAACCCAGCGTAAGCACTGTCATTGCCTGTGTCCAGCCTCTTGTAAAGACCGCGCTTCCGTGAGCTCTCGGTATCATGCCGACCTCGCAGGTTATCTTGCGTACTTCATCCATTTTCCTACCGTCAGGCCGCCTGCCTTCGTTGATTATCATGTTGCGGACGAACTTCTTTTCGATCGATTTTACTATCGCCGCCGCATCTGACTTGTTCTCTTCGATAGCCTTTTTCAGCGCTTCGTCCGAAGAACCCTTGATCTTTTCGACAACTTCTCTCTCGATAAGGATCAGCTGGTCCTGCTGTTTTTCCTTGTCGACGATATTAAGGGCCTCTTTGATCTTTCCCGAATAGTTCTCAGAGATGAACTTTTCAAGGACAGCGTTCGGTTTGTACACATCGAAGGCCATTTTCGGCGTCCCGGCCTTTTTTACGAGCTCTTCCTGTACCTTGATCACCTCGGCGATCATCTTTTGACCGAACTTTATAGCTTCAAGGACCTTGGCTTCAGGCACTTCATTGCCTTTGGCCTCAATCATCATGATCTCTTCTTTCGTCCCTGCTATAACAAGGTCAAGCTCGCTCTTGTCGATCTGCTCGTTGGTCGGGTTGGATATGAAAGCGCCGTCTATCAGGCCTACCCTGACGCAGCCGATCGGCCCTTCGAACGGGATATTTGATATTGAGAGCGCTGTCGAAGCGCCTATTACCGCTAGCACATCGGGAGGAGTCTCCCCGTCAACAGACAGCGGGGTCACTACTATCTGAACGTCATTGCGGAAGCCCTCGGGGAACAACGGCCTGATCGGTCTGTCGATCAGTCTTGAAGTAATTATTGCTTTTTCGGTAGGTTTGCCCTCTCTTCTGAAAAATCCGCCGGGTATCTTGCCTACAGCGTACATCTTTTCTTCGTAGTCAACGGTAAGAGGGAAGAAATCGATCCCCTGCCTCGGTACTTCGGACCCCATAACGGTGGCAAGCACGACGGTATCGCCGCATCGCACCATTACCGAACCGGAAGCTTGTTTTGCGAGTTTCCCTGTTTCAAATGAGAAGGTCTTGCCGTCGATCGTAGCTGATAATTGGGTTATGTTCATTTAATGCCGATGGTCTTTGCCAGCTTTGCGTACCTTTTAGGGTCTGTCCTCTTAAGGTAGGTCTGGAGCCTTTTCCTTTGCCCCACCATCAGTAAAAGACCTCTTCTTGAATGATTGTCCTTTTGATGGGTCTTCAGGTGTTCCGAAAGGTGCTCGATCTTCTTGGTAAGAAGGGTGATCTGCACATCTGAACTGCCTGTGTCGGTGGCATGCATGCGGACTTTATCGATGGTCTCTTTTACGTTCTTTGCTTTCATACAATAACGATTTTAACACACGACGATTTTCTTTGCAATTGACACATCCCTGTTTATCGCTTTTATAAGATCGGACAACTTTGAGAACTTTTTCTCGGCCCTGATCCTCTTGATCACTTCGATACAGACCTTTTTACCGAGGAGCTCACCCTTGAACCCGATAAGGAATACCTCCACCGTTCTTTCCTTGCGGCCGAAGGTCGGGTTCATCCCTATGTTCATGGCGCCTTTGAATTTTCTTCTTCCGATCCTGACCGCGCAGGCATACACCCCGTCATTCGGGAGGAGCTTTTCTTTTGCCGTCCTTATGTTCGCTGTGGGATAACCGAGAAGCCTGCCCACTCTTCTGCCCTTTTCCACCCTGCCGCAAATAAGATACGGATGTCCCATGAGGTCCAGCGCATGCGAGAACCTGCCTTTTGAGACCAGGGCTCGTATGAGAGTGCTTTTTACCGTCCGGCCTTTTTCTACCTTGTCTTTAACAGCGGTAACACCGAAGCCCAGCGCTGCCCCAAGCTTCTTAAGCTTTGCAATGTTGCCTTCTTTTCCGCGGCCGAAAGTATAGTCCTGCCCTGCGAAGACATGCGCGACGTTCAGTTCATTGAGAAGGACCTTCTTCACAAAGCCGGCATAATCCATCGATCCGAGCTTCTTAGTGAACTTTGCCACTATGACCTTGTCAGGAGATGAGCTGCCAAAAAGGACCTTCCTCTCTTCGACAGTGGTAAGTAGCTTTACATCTGCCCTGCCGACTACGGAGGCAGGATGAGGATCGAATGTCACGACTGCGCTTTCCAGTCGGTTCCTGCGGGCAAAAGCGACCGCGGCATCGATGACTTTCTTGTGCCCCAGATGGAAGCCGTCAAAGGTCCCGAGGGCGAGGACTTTCTTTCTCATCTTACGAAGATGGACCGGACAAAATAGGTCGCGTCCTTGATGTATTCCGATGCAGGCCAGAAAAGCAGCTGGGACAGGAGGAGCGTTCCGACTATCCTTCCGAGGACCACATAGAACACCATCGCCCTTACGTCCGATTCAGGTCGTTTGCCCCTTACGGCCTGGTCGGTGATAAAAGCAGCCGTCGGATCCACCATAAGAGCAAGAAGAATGGTCGCTATACCGTTCACTATTCCGGAGAGCTGGCTGGCCGTCGTCCTGAACTCCGGGACCTGCGCTCCCGCATACAATGACGAAAGGACGCCGATAGCATAGATCGAGACCATAAAGAAGTTCAGCACCAGAAAGGTCGTTGGCAGACCGTGCATCCTCATACCTTTTATCGTCTTGAGAGAAGGCAGCTTGAACGCAAGCATTATCTTCTTCATATTTGATGGTTTAACGGCCTCGATGAATAGTCTTGGTATGCTGCCGACCCTTTCGAAAACATATATCGCCTTTTCGAACAAATGGACAAAGTACGGTATCAGCAGCGCGCCCAGAAGGTTGCCGATAAAAGCCGCAAATATCACTATCCTGAAATTGGCCGCGAGCTGTTCCGGGGTGTGATGGAGTATTGCCACATCGACCATGCCGCCCAGCAGAGGGGCCTGCAGCATGTTCGACATCCTGGCGATCAGAAAAGAAGTATTGACGAATGCAAGAGAAGTGGCCACCTGCTTAGTCCTGACCCCGGCAAGACGCATCGAGGACGCGAGAGTCTCGAAGAAATGTATTATCCCCGTAAGTATGCAGACAAGAACAAGGGCGCTCATTGGACCGGTCTCACTTTCACCGCGGAATGCTTTGCGCTCTCCATCTCATCGCAGAAACGCGACTTAACGTCTTTTGCGAACACAGGTGCCTTTATTCCCAGATCCTTCAGTGAAAGCACCGGACGCGGAGCCCCTTTGACAGTCAGGTTCACGGCAGCGTGAATGAGCCCTGACACAGGAGAGACCGTGGCCACGGACACCGTGAGCTTTTTGTTCCCCAGATATATCCCGTTGCCTTTCCTGAAAAGGCCGCGGACACGGGACTTTTTTACTATCTCCTCGAACATTATCGCTATAAGGAGCCTCTTTGCCAGTATCGTCCTGCCGAGCCCGGCCCCGAAGATCTCAACAATGAAATGCAGCATCCCGTCGCTCGATATGAACTCTCCGGCAGCGACATCATCCTTGTCCACCATATGTTCTTTAACCGAACAGGGGCCCTCAAATGATAATATCGCGTCGCCTGATATTCCCGTGCTGTCCATTATGAAATGGGACCTCAGCTGGGAGCCGTCATATTTGAGCTTTGTTTTGAGAGAGAGGGACTTCATATCTGTTTGGCCGCCTGTTTCTCCTCGGGAAAAGAGTCTTTAATGAGATCGTAATTGCCTGTGTTCTTAAAGGCCCTCTTGAGCCTGGAGCAGCTTTCGCATTCTCCGCACATCTTGCTTTCCGTTCCCTGTGTATAGCAGGAATAGACAAGCCTGAAAGGAACGCCGAGTTTCACTCCGATATTTACTATGCCGTTCTTGTTGTATGTCTGGATGGGGCTGACGACCTTAGGCCTGGACATGGTAGAGAGCCGAAGAAGCTGGTTGGCATAGTTAATGAACTGCATCGAGTTGTCGGTGAAGGTCGCGGCTTCTTCCGCGTTAAAGCCGGCAATTATCTGGTCCGCCCCCATGGACTCCGCGAAAGAGGCGGCGATATTCACGAACACTGCGTTCCTGTTTGGGACCCATACGGCTTTTGCCGAATGCTGGGTTATCTCAAGCTTTTTTTCGAGCTCCCATTCGCTGACCTTCGGTACCTCGATCTTCTTGTTGACCAGTGCCGTCTCGGTTATTGCCGCAAGCCAGTCAAGCTTGATAGTCTTGAAAGGTAGGGAGTAGTGGGCGGCTATAGATTCGCTGGCCTTTCTTTCTCCGGCCGCTGATTTCTGCCCGTAATCAAAGAATATCGCAAGTGCAGGCGGGGTCTCGTCTTTGGTCATCGCTATCGCGACAAGGCTGTCCAGCCCTCCGGATATCAGAGCGATGCTTTTCATATCCTGATTATCTTGCCTCTCTCAGCGCCGATCGAGACATGTGAGACCGGCACTCCGCACAGGTCTGAAAGCCTGTTTATATACCTCTTAGTGTTCTCTGGTAGGTCTTCAAATGTCTTTGCTTTTGTGGTGTCAGCCTTCCATCCGGGAAGCTCTTCATACACCGGCTCGCATTTTTCCAGCTGGTTGACATCCAGAGGGAATTCGAGCAGTTCGTTCTTCCCGTACTTGTATGCAGTGCAGATCTTGATGGTGTCAAGATCATCAAGAACGTCAATCTTGGTCATTGCCATAGAAGTAAGCCCGTTTATCCTGGCCGAATATCTCATGACGACCGCATCGAACCATCCGCACCGTCTCGGCCTTCCGGTTGTCGCCCCGTACTCTCCGCCTTTTTCCCTGAGGTAATCCCCGATACCGGACGGGATCTCGGTAACGAAAGGTCCGCTCCCGACCCTAGTGACATATGCTTTCACGACACCGATCACATTATCGATCATTGTAGGGCCGATACCGAGCCCTGAGCAGGCCCCGCCAGCGATAGGATTGGATGATGTGACGAAAGGATAGGTCCCGTGGTCGACATCAAGAAGGGTCCCCTGTGCCCCCTCGAGCAGGACGTTCTTGTTCATTTTCGCCGCATTAGCTATAAGCAGCGACTCATCGGGCACCACGTATTTCCTTATTATCCTCGCAAAGCCGATATACTCCGCACATAGAGAATCGAAATCCAGCTCGGCCTCGAACCCGTAGAACTTTTCGAGCATGAACTTTTTTTCGTTTATGTTCCAGAGAAGCTTTTCCTTGAAAACAGGTTCATTGAAAAGGTCCCCTATCCTTATACCCCTTCTGTTCACTTTATCGACATAGCATGGTCCGATGCCCCTGGAAGTGGTCCCTATCCTTCCGGCCTCGCGTTTCTTCTCCTGCGCCTGGTCGATGAACCTGTGGTAAGGGAATATGACATGCGCTTTCGCGCTTATCTTTAGGTTCTCAAGGAATGCCCCTTGCCCTGAAAGGGTCTCCATCTCTTGTATAAGGACGGCCGGATCTATCACCGTGCCGCTGCCGATTATGCAGGTAACGTTCGGATAAAAGATCCCTGACGGGATAAGGTGAAGTTTGAACACCTTTTCTCCGATCACAATAGTATGGCCTGCATTGTTCCCGCCCTGATACCTTGCGACCATATCCATTTGCTGGCAGAGGTTATCTGTTATCTTTCCTTTTCCTTCATCCCCCCACTGGGAACCCACTATCACAGAGATCGGCATAGCTGCTCCTTTTGTCTATTGATTGCGGACGTACTCAGCCAATTTTCATTCTATCACAAAATATTTTGTGTCAAATGAGTAATGTTATAATAGGACGCATGAAAGTCTTTCTAAGGCTTTTGTCGTTTATAAGGCCCTATAAGTTCGAGGTGTTCCTGGCCTTCATCTGCATGGCGGTATTTTCCGTATGCAACCTCTCGGTCATGCCGCTGGTCAGCAATATCTCCGGGGCCGTCGGCTCAAAGGATTTTGCCACGCTCAATCTTTTTATAGGAGCAGCGATCGCTCTGTTCCTTGTAAAAGGTATATTCCAGTACGGACAGTCCTATCTTTCTTCTTTTGTCGGGCAAAGGGTCGTAACGGACATGCGCGTCAAGCTTTTCAAACATCTGCAGGACCTTTCAGTGGAATTTTATTCGCAGTGGAAGACCGGCGAGGTCATGTCCAGGGCCATCAACGACATAGCGGTCATTCAGGCGGCCATTGTGGTCACAGCGACCGAGATCATACCTCAGATGCTTACTCTGGCAGGCGTGCTTGGCTATCTGATCTACCTGAACTGGAGGCTGACCCTGCTTGCTTTGGTCACTGCACCGGTCTTCGTTCTTGCCATCAACAAGTTCGGGCAGGAAATGAGGGTGATAGGCCGGAACGCTCAGAAAAAGATAGCCGACATCTCCTCGATCCTGCAGGAGACAGTTTCGGGCGCAAGGATAGTCAAGTCCTTCACCATGGAGAAACACGAGACCGAAAGGTTCAGGAACGAGAGCGAGACGAGCTTCGGATGGTCTATGAAAGAAGCCCAGATCGACGCGACCCAGAGGCCGCTTATGGGCTTTCTGCAAGTGCTTGCCGTAGTGATAGTGATATGGTTCGGGTGTCTTGAGGTGATCCAGGGCCGGCTCCGTCCGCAGGACCTCATCGCTTTCTTCGCCGGAGCTTTCCTTCTGATAGACCCCGTCATCGTGATCTCAAAGATCAATTCCACGGTACAAAGGTCCCTTGCGTCAGCCGAGAGGGTGTTCGAGATCCTTGATATCATACCGACCGTAAAGGACGAGGACGGCGCAAAAGAGCTTCCTTCGGTCAATGGCAATGTATCGTTCAAGGACGTCAGCTTTTCGTACAAAAAAGGCACGGAGGTCCTTTCAGGCATCAATTTTGACATACAGTCCGGAAAGGTCGCTGCCATAGTTGGTCCGAGCGGCTCCGGCAAAAGCACCCTGATAAACCTGATACTCAGGTTCTATGATCCGTCGTCCGGAAAGATAATGATAGACGGCAATGACATTCGAAAAGTGACCCTTCACAGCCTCAGGAAACAGATCGGCATAGTGCCACAGGACACGATGCTTTTCAGCGGTACAATAAGCGACAACATTAAGTACGGAATGCCCGATGCAAGCACCTCCCAGATAGAATCTGCGGCAAAAAATGCCAACGCGCACGATTTTATAATGGCGCTGCCCATGGGCTATGAGACCCAGGCCGGAGAAAGAGGGGCAATGCTTTCCGGAGGTCAGCGGCAGAGGATCGCCATAGCAAGGGCCATACTGAGGGACCCAAAGATACTGATACTTGACGAGGCGACATCCTCCCTTGATACCGAATCAGAAAGGCTGATACAGGATGCTCTGCAGAGACTGATATCCGGACGCACGACTTTCGTTATCGCCCACCGCCTCTCCACAGTCCAGAACGCGGACACCATCCTGGTACTGAAGGACGGGGCTATCGAAGAGCACGGCACTCACAAGGACCTTATCGACAGGAACGGTTTCTACAAAAGACTGTTCGACATGCAGTTCAGGGGGACATGAATTAAATGAAGGTCCTATTCCTTACGAACGGACACGGTGAAGACCTCATCGCTGCCAGGATAATAAAGGAGCTCGGGCCATCCGCACAGGTCACGGCCATGCCTCTTGTAGGACTGGGAGAAGCATTCAACGGCCTCAACATCACCGTGATAGGCCCCAGAAAGAAGATGCCTAGCGGAGGTTTTCTTTACCAGAGCCTGGCAAGCACCATAAAGGACCTTATGTCAGGGCTCGTCTCCGTGACAGCTCAGCAGATCCGTCTCCTATGGGAACAGAAAGGCGAATTCGACCTTGTAGTAAGCGTCGGGGATATAGTTCCTATAGTCGGCGCTCTGTTGACCCGCACAAGGTTCTTCTTCGTTGGCTGTGCCAAGTCCGATCATTATGATTACAGCTACACTCCCTGGGAGATATTCCTGCTCAGGAAATACTGCAATAAAGCATTTCCCCGGGACATCAGGACGCATGAAGGAATGCTGAAAGCCGGTATAAGGTCATATTATCTCGGGAACCCGATGATGGACGGCATCGATGTCACCGGAAAAAAGATCAGACAGTCGGCGGATTCGGTCCTGGTAGGGATACTTCCGGGAACAAGGGATGACGCACAGCAGAACATCGAAGATATCATGAAAGTGGCCGAGAAGCTTGTCTCAGCTAAAGAAAAGATCAAGTTCGAGTTCGCAGTTGCCGCCTCCCCTTCACAGGATATCTCCAAGTTCGGGTCATTTCCCGGCATGAGAGTATTCACTGACGCTTTCGGAGATATCATCAGTTCCGCTGACGTCATCATTGGATTATCGGGGACAGGCAATGAACAGGCGGCAGGGCTAGGCAAACCTGTCATCTCTTTTCCGGGACGCGGGGTACAATACACGAGGCCGTTCGCGAAAAGGCAAAAACAGCTGCTGGACGGGGCGCTGTTGCTAACTGAACGGGACCCTGACAAGTGCGCTGCAGCGATACTCGAACTTCTCCGCTCAAAGACAAGGATATCCGAAATGGCTGCCGCAGGCAGGGAAAGGATGGGAGAGCAAGGCGCTAGCACGGCCATTGCTGAAGCCATAACCAATGCGGATAGGCCATAACTTCATTGAAAGCCTAGATCCCGTCTATCATGAAGTACTGAAGCATCTTTCCCGGAACGACCACGGTAATATCCACGTATCCTTGTGTTCTGTCGCTAAAAGAAAGAACAGGATAAACGCAGTGCCCGGATCTACTTTTGACATTTCCGCCGCCGCCCCCAGATCATGGTTGTTCAGCGAGCTTAATCTGCCGTTCGCCGTGACCAATAATGAGATCGATATTCTATTCTGCCACGCGCCGGACCTCACCGTGAGGCAGCCGTCCAGGTCCGTGGTCGTACTGCCTGACGTGAACGCGCTTCAGTTCGACGACGAAAAGGTCCGCGGTCTTGAGAACTCCATCAGGTACAGGACCAGGATGTCATCGGTAAAAAAGGCGAACAGGGTCCTGACATATTCCTCGTCAGAACAAAGCTCCATTTCCAGGGTCTTAGGCATCAGGCCCGACAGGATAACGGTGGTAGATCCGCCTGCCGGCAAAGCGTTCGCTCCCGTATTCAACGAAAAAAAGATCTCGGCCGTCACGGAAAGGTACGGAATAAGGTCGGAATACTATATTTACAGCGGCACATATTTTAGACGCAACAATATCCGAGAGCTTTTGGACATCTTCATGGGCTTTTCGGCCTTGAACAGCAGCTCCTCCCTTGTTCTTGCAGGAAAGGTCCCTGTAAACGTCGCGGAACAGATAAAAACGGCAGACAACCGCGGGAAGATAATTATGGCCGGTGAAGTCCCGGATCAGGACCTCGCGATGCTCTATAACGGAGCCCTCGCATTTCTTTCTACATCATCCTACGAAAGCTATTGTTTTGATGCCCAGAGGGCCATGGCCTGCGGCACTCCTACTATTGCGTATGCCACGTCCTGCTTTCCCGAGGTCATGAAGAACTGCTCCGTACTCATCAGGGACAAGGACAAAAAAGCCTTTATCAAGGCCATGAAGGACTCAAAAGAGAACCAGAACATGAGGATATCGTGCAGGGCCCTTGGCGTCAGCCTGGCAAAAAAACACTCTGTCGAAGCCCTTGGCGAACAGATATCCTCTGTGTTCAGGGAGATCTCCGAGGAGAGCGTTCCCGATGCTTGACAAGACACTGCGTGTGGCTATTGAGGCATCATGCCTGAAAGAGCCGGACTCCGGTTGCGCTTCATTTGCAAGGGAGCTCATCCGAGGACTGCTGGAGACCGATAAAAAGACACGCTTCTCGCTCCAGTATTCCGAAATGCCGCTGTTCTCTCCGGAAGCATTCAGGGGAAAACAGCACAATCTGAGGAGCCATCGCTACTTCGACCTTACCCGTACGACATACGACATCTATCACTGGACGGGGAACTGCATCCCGAGGCCTATACAATATGAACGGCTTGTCGCTACACCGGGGGACCTTGCCTCCATTAGCGGTCCCTATCTCGAGATCATGAAAAAGGCAGATAGGATAGTTCTTCCATGGGAAAGCATGCTGGGTCCGGCGCTGTCAACGTTCGGCGGAGAAGGCAGCAGGATTTCCGTGGTCAATCCGGGCATCGACCCATCATTCTCTAAAAGACCGAAAGCTGAAACGGACCTTATCAAGACCAGATACGCGATCAAAAGACCTTATATACTTGTTCCGGGTCCGGTATCCGACAGGTCCAACCTGCACAAGATCATTGAAGCATACTCAAAGCTCATCTATCTCTCCCCTCCCGATATGGTGGTCACGGGGAAGATAAGAGAAGGACATGAATACCTGAGATCACATATCAGGGAGCTTGAGCTGGAAAGCCATATTAAACTTTTGGGAAGGCTGCCGAAAAAGGTGATGCCTGCCCTGTATAGCGGAGCTGAGATTGTCGTCTCCGCCGGTACTTCTTTCGGGTTCTGCATGTCATTGCTCGAAGCCATGGCCTGCGGCTCCCCTCTCGTTGTATCCAGGTCAATACACACAAAAGAGGTCTGCTCGGATGCAGCTGCATATGCGGAAAGCAACAGCGCTGACAGCATAGCGGACACAATAAAAGATGTCCTTACAAAGGACAGCCGCAGGACGGCACTGTCCGCAGCAGGATCGACAAGAGCAAGATCGTTCTCCTCCAGGGCCTCCGCAAAGGCTACAATGGAAGTATACAGAAAGGCCATGAAATGAAAATACTGATCCTTGCAAGGATGTCCACGTTTTTTTCCGGAAGAACAGTAAGCGAAAGGCCTCTAGGCGGGAGCGAATCCGCCCTTTTCTATCTTACAAGGGAGCTGGCAAAGCTTGGTCATGAGGTCGTCATATACAACAACTGTCTCAAGGAGGCAGGGACCTACGAAGGTGTAGTATACAGGCAGTTCACGACGCTCGCTGACCTAGTAAGGCACAGTAAAGAGGTCGACTATGATGTTTTCGTCTCTTTCAGGGACCTTCCTGCTTTCCTGTTCCCGATAAAGGCACGGAAAAGGGTCTGGTGGGGCCACGACGATTTTTCGAACGTCTGGAACCATAAGGGCGTCATGAAATTCATCGGGCATGAATTCCTGAGAGTAGCCGGATCCCTTGTGAACAGGACCTGTGACAGGCTTTTCGTCGTCAGCAAATGGCTGAGCGACATCTGTGTCGAAAAGCTTGGAATAGACAATAAAAGGATGTATGTGACAAAGAACGGGATACACCTTCCATATTTCGACGGCGAGGAAAAGCGCGATCCGTACCGCATGGTATATATCAGCGTACCGGCAAGAGGGCTTGATGTCCTTCTGGACATATTCCCGCAGATAAGACAAAGTGTGCCGCAAGCGACCCTGCATGTTTATTGCGGTTTCGACCTGGGCGTACTTAAAGAAAAGGACAGGATAAAAGCACAAAACATATTCGACAAGACAAAACAGGATGGTGTCGTGCTTGAGGGAACGAGGAAACACTCCGAACTTGCAAGAGAGCTGATGAGGTCCGGCCTGTTCCTCTATCCCAGCCATGAAGTACCGGAAGCCGCGTTCTTCGCGGAAACGTCCTGCATCGCAGCGCTCGAAGCGCAAGCCGCAGGATGCCCGGTCATCGCGTCAAAAAGAGGAGCGCTGCCCGAAAGCATAAAGGACGGAGAGACCGGGATACTGGTCGCCGGGGACCCCGTGTCGGAACAGTTCAAGCAAAAGTTCATCGAAGAGACGGTCACACTGCTTAAGGACAGGCAGAGGCATGAAACCATGAGCGCTGCCGCCAAAAGGTATGCCTCAACTGTGTATCCGTGGGAGCTCATCGCCCTGGAGTGGACCAACGAATTCACGTCCATGCTGGAGCAGGGTCCTAAATGAAAGAGAACATCCTTATAGCGGGCCTGGGAGGCTGCGTCGGGCATTATCTTTACGACATACTTGCTGACGACCCTTCATATGAGATATTTGCTTTCGTCAGGAACCCCCAGAAGCTGTTGTTCGACCCTAATAAAGCAAAGAACATCCATTTTATCCGCGATGACATCCTGAACATCGCAAAATACCCGGACATCGCTCGAAGCACTGACCATTTGATAAACCTGACGGCGGACTGGGGCTCTGAAAAAGGCAATCTCGCATATAACGTGAACCTGTTCGAAGCAATGGACCTGAACAGGTGCAAAAAGGTCTTTTATTTCTCTACGGCAAGCATCCTGGGCGAAGCCAATTTGCCGTCCCATGAAGTGGAATCCGTAGGGACCCCGTATATACGCGGGAAATACCTGATGCACAAAAAGTTGAAGGAGATGAAGATAGCCGACAGGACTACTGTACTATTCCCCACCTGGGTCCTGGGAGGTGACGAAAAGCATCCGTACTCGCATGCTTATTCGGCGATGAAAGGCGCAAGCAAATGGATGTGGCTGCTCAGGTTCTTTAAGCTGGACCTTAAGTTCCATTTCATCCATGCAATGGATATTGCCGCTATCACGGTCCATCTTTTAAAGAGCGGCCCTTCCCGGGGAGAGCTGGTCCTGGGCAATCCCGCTATCACCGCGGATGAACTGTTGGAGGCTGTCTGCAGGAAATTGGGCGTAAAAAGAAGACCGGTCCTGAGCATCGGAGAGACCGCACTTTCAACGCTGTCCAACGTACTTAACAAAAGGCTTTCCCCGTGGGACAAATATTCTATCCAAAAGAGGAACCAGACGTTCGATACTGTGAATGCAGGCACCTACGGGCTCCCCTCAAAGTTCGACACTATAGGCAAGATAATGGATGACCTGTTCGGAGGTCAGTGATCCCCCTGAGGCACCAGATTTATCTTCGGTGAAGTGATGAGGTCCGTTCTCTTACCTTTTATGGCGACTATCGTGGCCCTGTCCTTAGGTTTGTTCGGTTCAGCAGGGATATTGCACTCATAGACCGAGGTGAACCCGATGTCCTTGAGAAGGTTTATCAGCGACCTCTTTGTGAACCAGAAGCTGCGGTCATTATCTACCGAAGCCCAGAGGTTCTTGAGCTTTGCCTCAACGCTGGTCCCGGCGCGATGCTCCCGGTAGTATTTCCCGAAATACTGCTTTCCCGCGTGCCTTATCCTTTTCCAGGGGAAAAGCGAGATATTGGTGTCCACTACCAGAACGTCGGTGCAGAGAGCGGCTATGTTCTCGAGGAACTTGAAGATATCGGGCACATCAATATGGTAAAGGATACCGAGACAAAGGACTGCATCGAAAGATCCGTATTTTTTGGCCGTGACGTTGCGAACATCGTCCTGGACGAACTCGAGCTTTTCAAGGCCCAGGACCTCTTTCGCGAACCTGGCCTTTTCCACGCTCTGCTGCCTGAACTCGACCCCTGTCGCGGCAGCTCCCTGAAGCGCGAATTCCGTGGCATACAGTCCCTCAAGGCAAGCAAGATCAAGGACCTTCATTTCGGCCAAGGGCTTTCTTGCGGTGTCAGACACTATCTGGAACACCCTTCTGAGCTTTTCCGCGTCCCCCATGCCGTCGTCGGCGTTCTCAATGGTGTATATACCCCCGCCGAGATGTATGTTGTGCGCCGACCATTTGCCGTATCGCTCGATCACACCTTTTTTCTTTTCGAGGATCTCATCAGGTCTCATTGCATTTTCTCCTGTACCAGAAATTTTGAACGTTCCGAACATGAGACGCATGAACTCTTTCCGCAGAGGAAGATGCCCTGATGGCTCTTTAGGATGTTCGCGGCAATATCATGCACCTTTTTAGCTATGGCCAGCTTACATTCCGCATCCCCTATCCTGACCGAAGAAGCAATATCGCTCCTTTCCAGTACAGGACCGAGCCTTTCGAACTTTATGCTGTGGCCTGTAGTGTGCAAACGCGCCTTGACCGGACCCGATCCGTCATTGTAGCAGTATTCTTTAGTGTGCTGCGCATACGGGACGCCTGCCGAATACTCGGAAGCGTGAAGCAGGGAGACCGTAGAAAGCCCGGTCCCGAGCATCAGGATATAACCGTTACCCGTAAGGACCTCTGCCAAGGGACCATCCGCCGAGAGGCTGTCTGACATCCTGTACCGCTTTGCAAGGGCGTCCGAATCTTTTCCCCAGAACGTGAAGCTGAGCTGAGGGTGGAAATTCCTGTGAACGTTCCCGCTTTTTCTGAACTCCTCTGCGATCCTGCCGATATCCTTTGAGACAGGAGTATCCGGCCTGAAACATCTTTTATCAGACAGAGCCCCTGACGCCTCTGTCCCGTATGTGAACGCCGGCATCATTATAAGGCCCTGCTCCGTTACGGCCTCTTTCAGCGCTTCGACCACGGTCCTGGCGCCTCCATCCACTCTGCCGAAAGCGTTGAGGGATGAATGGACCACGATCCTCATCCCTTTCTTTACGCCGAGAGCGTAAAGACCCTTGATGATGTCCTGCTTGCAGACCTTTGCCGACCTGCCGAACAGCCTCTTAAGCTTCTTAACTATCTTGCTCTCTCTTGGCCTTTTTTCGTATATATCAAGGTATGAAGCATTGTATTCAAGGCATATCCCGGCCTTGAACGAATTTGAGGGGTCCGCGAGGTCGTTCGACCTGATGAACTCCAGGCATTTTTCCCTTATCCTGATCCTGAACTTCTTTTCGTCCTCAGGTTTTGCATTGGTATGTGTCCAGTTCTTTTTATGTATCCGGTAAACGTAGACCTCTTTGTCGATGAAGACACAGGGAGCTTCCATTGCAAGCCTTAGTCTCAGCTCATAATCCTCGGCCCAGTCAAGAGAGGTGTCATACCCTCCTATCCTGTCAAAGATATCCTTGCGGATAAGACAGCTCCCGTCCGGGATGAAGTTGCCCTTGAACAGCTTATAGGCATCGAACTGCCCTCCGTAATACCTGACTGAGTTGTTATAGGTCCAGACGACCTTTACTTTACCGTAGACAACACCTGCATCAGGCCTGCGCGAGGCAACAGCCTCCAGCGTCTTTAGCCTGTCCGGCAAAGCAATATCGTCGCTGTCCGAGAAGCACAGATAGGCCCCTTTTGCCTGGGACGCCAGATACTGATAGACGATGCTTGGGTTCCCGGAATTCTTCTCTCTCGCGAAGACCTTGACCCTCGGGTCCATCTTTTCATATTCTCTCAGTATCGCAAGGCTGCCGTCCTTTGACCTGTCGTCGCAGCAAAGGAGCTCAAGGTCCCTGTATTCTTCCTGCAGCACGGCATCAACGGCTTCTCTGAGGAACTTTTCGCTGTTGTATACGGGCATTAGGACGGATATCTTTGGAATGACTTGTACCTCCGTATCAGATTATATCATCGACAGGACAAGGTTATAATGTAGCCATGGATATAGGACCGGTCATAGGGATCATGCTGATCAGGAACGAGAACGACATCCTGCGGGAGGTGCTTTCGGAGCATGTAAAGTTCTGTGACCATATATATGTCCTTGACGGCACTACCGAAGATCCCGGGACATCAAAGAGCATCTGCACTTCGTTCCCGAAAGTCAGCCACTTCACCGAAGACGAGCTGCCGTCCGTTTACCCGATACCCATCAGGGACGGATGCAGACAATTCCTTATAGATAAAGCTAGAGAGAAGTTCGGGGAGAAAGGATGGTTCGTGCTTCTGCACGGTGACGAGATATTCGTGGACAGGCCGGATGACATCATAAGGAAATACCGCGGTCTGTTCGATATGCTTACTCTGGATAACGTACTTTTCTTCGTGCATAAGGAACAGGAGCCGTTCAAGCTTGACCCTTTAAAAAAGGTACAGGATCAGATCCGCTGGCATGCCGGCCCGGGCTCTCCCGAGCTGAGGATACTCAGGAACAAGCCCGGCACCAGATATGACATAAGGCAGCACCACGACCTGGCGCCAAAAGGTATGGGGATGAACTACAAAACGACTTACAAGATCAAGCATTATCCTTACAGGGACCCCGAACAGCAGCAGAAAAGAGCAGCTGACAGGACCGAAGTAACGAATTGGTCCCCCTCGGGCTATTCACACATACCCGACAGGAAGTACTATCTGGACGAGTCGTTCTTTGGTAGAAAATTCCTTTACTGGATATCCAAACGCCCGTTAACCCCCAGGATAAGCACACCGCTGGTCACAAGGTTCCTGCAGGACGTTGCCGAGAACTTCACAAGAGGTCGTATCAGATAGAAAGGTGATTGATGCGTATCTTCTTTCTGAGAAAGATCTTTCCAAGATAGCCGTCGACCTTGAGCATATTGACCTCGCTGCCGAACGACTCATCGATAACCGCGTCCTTTGAGGAGGCCTGAGTGAAGATGACGTCATCCTTTGCTTCAGGGGTCGAGTTGGTATTCCAGTTCCCGGGGTCCGACCAATTGTAGCTCTGTCCGGCCCCTGTCCAGTACACTTGCGTACCGTTGGCAGGCGCCGCCATTGCGGTCATTGATACGGCCAGGAACAGCAGTAGTGCTCCGGCCACACGATTTCTCATGACTCTATTGGATTATATTACCTGAAATAACCTTGTCAAGCAAACCTGCTGTATAATTGTGGCTATGGTACTGATGAGCGTCGTCATCCCTACATTGAACAGGGCCAAAGTGCTTTCAAGGGTGCTTGAAGCCCTGTGCCAGCAGACAATGCAGCACAACGAGTACGAGATCGTCGTAGTGGATGACGGGTCTACGGACGGCACAAAAGCCGGAGTCGAGGAGGTCGCTAAGAGAGAGAGCGGCAGGCACACGATCAAGTATGTAAAGCAGGACCCCTCGAAAAAAGGGCCGGCTTCAGCCAACAATCTGGGCATCAGGAACGCTTCCGGCAGATACATTCTGTTCATGAACGATGATGTTATCGCCGACAAGGAATTGCTGAGAGAGCATGCCAGGTCTCACTCGCTCCACTCAAGAGTGATCGTTCAGGGAAGGGTGATCAACACCTCAAGCCTCGATGAGCTCGGCAAAAAGCACAACGGCTACGCAGGCGGTTACAGCGACATGTCGTTCGGATATTTCACAACATGGAATTGTTCCGTCGAAAAGGCCCTACTCGAGCAGGCAGGGATGTTCGACGAGGACTTCAGGGAACTTTGCTGGGAAGACGTCGAATTCGGCTACAGGCTTCGCAGGCTCGGAGTGAAGCAGATATACAACAAAGCCGCTTTCGGCTATCACTTCAGGCACGAGTTCAAGGTGGACAATATCGGGTGGGTAAAGCACAAGTCCGTCAACATGGGGCGTAACGCCGTGCTCTATTACCGCAAACACCCCACTCTTGATGTAAAGATCTCGACGGAATCTTTCTGGCTACCTATGACGATGCACAGTTTCATGTCATTCGGGGTAAGGATGGTCGGAGGCCCGGCCTTGACCGGACTCTTCAAATGGCTGGAGAAGAGGGGCATGGCAAGGACGCTCTCCTTCCTGGTGGGTCTTGCTGGCAAATACTGGTACTACTCAGGAGTAAAGGACGCCATGAAATGAAGATGTCTGCTGTAATAGTAAGCTGGAACGTAAAGGACCTTTTGAAGAAATGCATCCTTTCAGTACTGGACAACACCGAACACGTCAAGGACATGGAGATCATTGTGGTGGACAACGCATCGGCTGACGGTTCTGCCGACATGGTCGCTTCCACCTTCCCTTCCGTCAAGCTAATAAGGAACCTGGACAACGTCGGCTTTTCAAGAGCCAACAATCAGGGCATAGAGGCCTCTTCGGGAGAGTATGTGCTGCTTTTGAACCCTGATACCGAGGTCAGGCTGGGAGCCGTAGACAAGCTATGCTCTTATCTTGACCGCAATACCGATACTGCAGGTGTCGCGCCGAAGCTCCTTAATGCCGACGGTTCGCTTCAGAGGTCCATACTAGGGTTCCCAACTCTTGGAGCAATGGCTGCCAGGCAGCTTTTTGTCGAATATCTTTGGCCTGACAACCCCTGGAGCAAGGCATACAATCTTCCGGACCATGATTACGGGGCTGTTTCGGATGTGGACCAGCCCATGGGCGCCTGCATACTGTTCAGGAGGTCCGCTCTTGAAGAGGCCCACGGTTTTGACGCTGCAAGCTTCATGTTCTTTGATGAGGTGGACCTTTGCTTCAGGATAAAGAAAGCCGGATGGAAGATCAGGTATATCCCCGATGCCGAGGTGGTCCATTACGGGGGCTCCTCTGTTAAAAAATGGGGAGCGTTCAATCTAAGCAGGCATTGGACCAGGAGCAGGAACCTGTTCTTCAGGAAGCATTACGGGGCTATGCAGCTTGCGGCCTTGTATCTGGCGGACGCATTAAGGGCGGTCATCATCATCGCTTTGTTGATCGTGCTTATCGCTTCGATACCGTTCTTTATCGAGATGCTTTCTTTCTGACAATAAGGATAACGCCCGTGCAGACGGCCAGCAGGGCGATGCTTATCCACTGAGAGGGAGAAAGACCGGCCCAGTTGAGCAGATTGAACCTGAAAGACTCCACTATGAACCTGTACACGGAATACATCACGACACCCCACAAGAGCACCTGCCCGTCATAGGCCTTCCTGCGGTAGACCGCCCATACAACTGCAAATATGATAAGGCCGGAAACAATAGAATATATCTGTGTCGGATGGACGGGGACCATGCTTTCAGGGAATGTCATTGCCCAGGGAAGAGAGCACGGGACCCCGTAGCAGCAGCCGTTCAGCAGGCACCCTACCCTTCCTATCGCGTACCCGACAGCCGCAGCCGGAGTGGCGATATCGAACGCCCTGAGAACGGGAATATTCCTTGAACGGCAGAACAGTATGATGGTGACCATCGAAAAGACCAGTCCTCCGTAGAAGACCATACCGCCTTCCCATAGAGCGAATACGGAGAGCGGATCGTTGAGGAACGGCCCCGGGAACCCGATAATGTAAAATACCCTGGCTCCTATAAGCCCGGAAAATATTACCCACATTGCCCCGTCAATGACATCATCACGCTTAATACCTTCTCTTTTGCCGAACGAAGCCGCGATAAACACACCCGCGATGAAGGCAAGTGCGACCAACGCCCCCCAGGAATGCACATGGAACCCGAACACCTCAAACAGTTCAGGATGCATCAGCGTTTCTCCTTAGCAAATATCAGAGATATGATAAGTAGGGCTGCACAGATATTTATCATGATATCAGCCAGGTTCATCACGGAAAAATGTCTGACACCTATGAAGTCGACCACATATCCTTTTATCAGTCTGTCGGCAAGGTTACCGGCGCTGGCACCTATGAGCACGCCGAGCACGGCGTCGAACGCACCGGACCTGTTCCTTGAGGTCAGATAGAACATACAGACCGCGGTCAGAGCGAATATGCTTACTATTGCGATAGAAGCGGTCTGCCCGGAGAAAATGCCGAATGCAGCACCTTTGTTCCTGACAACGGATAAGTAGAGGAGACCTCCTACGGCCTTTAGCTCCTGTCCGCCGAGAACGGACAATGCGATGTACTTTGATGTCTGGTCTATCAGGAAAGCAGCCACTGCGGACAGGAAGAACATTTTACTGCCTTAACCCGTTCTGGACGGAATTGTTCACAAAGTCAACTAGATTGGCGATATATGAACCGATTATGGGGATCTGGAGCAGCGGCGCCATCACCGTAACGAGGACATAAACGACGACCGCGAAAATGACCGTCATTCCGATAGCTATCCCCAGCCCCCTGAAAACACCTGCCAGGAAATTGAACCAGAATAGTTTCCAGGGCCTGGTCATAAGCTGAACGTATTCCGCGAAGTTGGCCTTCTCGAAATGGTCGGCCAGCTTTGAAATATTGTCGTTAAGTATGTTCTTGTCCATCAGTACCTGTAATGCTCCGGTTTATAAGGCCCGTTAACGTCAACACCGATGTAATCCGCCTGTTCCTTGGTCAATTTTGTAAGCTTGACCCCTATCTTGTCAAGATGGAGCCTTGCCACTTCTTCGTCAAGCTTTTTGGGCAGACGGTAAACTCCGGCAGCGTACTTATCCTTGTTCTGCCATAGATCTATCTGCGCAAGGACCTGGTTGGTGAATGAATTGGACATGACAAAAGAAGAGTGCCCCGTAGCACAGCCAAGATTGACCAGCCTGCCTTCGGCAAGAAGATACAGCTCTCTTCCGCCGGGGAAGATGTATTTGTCTACCTGAGGCTTAATGTTCACCTTCTTTATGCCTTTGTAGGAATCGAGCTGTGAGACCTGGATCTCGTTGTCAAAGTGCCCGATATTGCATATTATGGCCTGGTCCTTCATCTTTTCCATATGCTCTATCCTTATGACGTCCCTGTTGCCCGTAGCCGTCACATAGATGTCGCCTGTTCCCAGTGTCTCTTCAAGAGTACAGACCTCATATCCTTCCATGGCGGCTTGAAGCGCGTTTATCGGATCGATCTCGGTGACCATGACCCTGGCTCCCAGTCCGCGCAGGGACTGGCAGGAACCTTTGCCCACATCACCGTAGCCGCAGACGACTGCCACTTTTCCGGCGAACATCACGTCCATGGCCCTTTTCAGCCCGTCACCAAGGCTCTCTCTGCAGCCATAGAGGTTGTCGAACTTTGATTTGGTAACGGAATCGTTCACGTTGATAGCGGGAACGAGCAGTTTCCCCTTTTCCATCATCTGGTAAAGCCTGTGGACGCCGGTTGTCGTCTCTTCGGAAACACCTTTCCATTCTTTGATCATAGAGGTCCACTTTTTGGGTTCCTCTTTGAGCGTTCTCTTCAGGAGCTTCAGCAGCTCGGTCTCATCCTCCCCGCATGTCTTCCTGTCGAGACACGAAGGCTCATTTTCCCCTTCATAGCCTGCGTGCAGCATGAGAGTGGCATCTCCCCCGTCGTCGACGATGAGTTGAGGCCCTTTGCCTTCCGGGAATGACAGAGCTTCTTTGGTGCACCACCAGAACTCCTCGAGCGTCTCGCCTTTCCACGCGAACACCGGTATGCCGGCTTTTGCGATCGCTGCGGCAGCATGGTCCTGTGTTGAGAAGATATTGCAGCTGGCCCACCTGACATCAGCTCCAAGGTCCTTAAGTGTCTCGATAAGGACTGCGGTCTGAATGGTCATATGCAGAGACCCCATTATCCTGACGCCCTTTAACGGCTTGGCCGTTCTGTATTTTTCACGAAGCGACATAAGGCCGGGCATTTCATGCTGGGCGATATCTATCTCTTTCCTCCCGAAATCAGCGAGTCCGATATCCTTGATCTTATAGTCGGGCATATTTCACCTTTCCTTGACGGTCGATTATAAAGCTCTTACTGCCTCAGCGCACCTTCCGCATATGGCCGGGTGTTCACTGACAGAACCGATATCCGGCATATATCTCCAGCATCTCTCGCATTTGCCGTTAGCGGTACGAGAGACTGATATTAAGAGGTCCTTGCCTTCCATGACCTTAACCCCTGCGACAAGCATAACCGATGCAAGGATGCTGTCCATACCTTTTAAGAGCAGATAGGTCTCGGGATCGGCAGTAATCGTCACTTCTGCCTCCAGTGTCTGACTGATGGTCTTTGCTGCTCTTAACTCTTCGATCTTCTTATAGGCTTCTCTTCTTATCTCTTCTATCTTCGCCCATTTAACGAGCAGCGGATCTTCCGCGCTGATATCCAGCCTTTGAGGCAGCACCTGTCCAAAGACACTGCCTTTCCCTACCCTCATGTAGATATCCTCCGCGGTAAAGCTTAGCACCGGGGCCATTAGCTTGACCAGGGTAAGGAGCATCCTGTGCATGACCGTCTGAGCGGACAGACGGCTGAGAGATGACCTGGCATCGCAATAAAGCCTGTCCTTGACTATGTCAAGGTAGAAGGCACTAAGGTCGTTAACGCAATAGCTGTAGATCGAATGGTAGACTATGTGGAACTCGAACTCGTCATACGCCTGCCTTACCCTGTTCTGCATCTGTTCAAGCTTTAGCAGCGCGTACCTGTCTATTTCAAGCAGCTTTTCTTCGGGTATGGCCATGCTTTCCTCGAAACCGGAAAGATTGCTCAGAAGGAACCTGCAAGTGTTCCTGATCTTGGAGAAGCTCTCGTTCACCTGTTTCAGTATCTTCTTTGACACGGCCATGTCATTGCGGAAGTCCGTTGACGCTACCCAGAGCCGCAGCACGTCGGCCCCGTATTCTTTTACGACTTCCTGGGGATCAACCACGTTCCCGAGGGATTTGCTCATCTTTTTGCCTTTTTCGTCTATGGTGAACCCGTGAGTCAGCACCGATCTGAACGGCGATCTTCCGAACGCGGCTACCGAGGTCAGCAGCGAGGTCTGGAACCATCCCCTGTGCTGGTCCGAACCCTCCAGATAAAGATCGGCAGGCCAGGATAGACCGTGGGCCCCATTCTTAAGGACGGCATAATGGCTTGACCCGGACTCCAGCCAGACATCCATGATGTCGGTCTCTTTCTCAAAAGTGCTGCCGCCGCATGATGGACAGACGCAACCTTTCGGAAGTATCTCGGAAGCTTCTTTTGTGAACCAGACATTTGTCCCTTCTTTTTTAACCGCGTCAACGACCGCTTTGTTGAACTCACCTTTGTACAAAGGTGTCTTGCATCCGGAACAGTAGAAAGCGGGGATAGGGATACCCCATGAACGCTGCCTTGATATGCACCAATCCGGACGGGTCCCCACCATACCCCTAATGCGGTTCTCTCCCCATGCGGGATACCATTTTGTCCTGCCTATTTCATCAAGCGCGTTCTTTCTGAGGTCATCATGGTCAACATTTATGAACCACTGTTCCGTAGCCCTGAATATTACCGGCTTTTTGCATCTCCAGCAATGCGGATATTGGTGTTTAAAGGTTGAAGAATCAAGAAGGGTCCCGTTGGATGCCATCAATTCCAGTATGAGAGGATTGGACTTCCAGACATGCACCCCCATGAACATGGGGACCTCGTCCGTAAAAAGCCCCTTCCCGTCAACAGGCATGATAACGGGCAGCTTGTAGCGCGACCCGACCATGAAATCTTCCATACCGTGTCCCGGGGCGATATGAACGGAGCCTGATCCGGTCTCCATGCTGACGAACTCGTCCATGACGACCATGCTCTGGCGGTCAAGGAAAGGATGTTTGCACAGCATGCCTTCAAGGTCCGAACCTTTGAAGGTCATTTTCTTTTCGGGGCTGCCCCACTTGAGCTTTTCAGCGACCTGACCTGCAAGCTCTTCCGCGACTATGAAATCCTCACCGCCTGAGGACATTACGCAGTAGGCATGATCAGGATGCACTGCAATAGCGACGTTTGAAGGAAGTGTCCAGGGTGTAGTCGTCCAGATGATCATGCTTGTTCTTCCTGGCACAAGACCTTGACCGCCGTTCTTAGCCTTAGAGGCGTCATCCACCCTGAATTTCACGAATATCGAGGGGGACGGATCGTCCTCATACTCTATCTCGGCCTCTGCCAGGGCAGTTTCACATGTCGGGCACCAGTGTATAGGCTTCAAGGATTTGTAGACATATCCTTTTTCGGCAAGAATGCCAAACAGCTCGATTACCGAGGCTTCATAGGAGGGATCAAGGGTCAGGTAAGGCGAGTCCCATGCCCCCATTATTCCCAAACGTTTGAATTCTGACCTTTGCAGGTCGACATACCTCAGCGCGTACTCCCTGCATCTTTGACGGAATTCAGCCGTTGACAGAGTGGACCTTCTTACGCTGAGTTCCTTGAGCAGCTGGGTCTCTATGGGAAGGCCGTGGCAGTCCCAACCTGGAATATATTTTGTCCTGTACCCCTCCATTGACCTGAACTTGACCACGATGTCTTTCAGTATCTTATTGAGAGCATGCCCGAGGTGAATATCTCCGTTTGGATACGGAGGCCCGTCATGAAGAGTATAGGTCCTCTCGGCCCCGTTCGAAAGTGGCCCCATTTGAGACCATAGATCAAGCAATTTTGGCTCAATCTCGTTGAATTTAGCTTTTATTGGAAGATCGGTACTCGGCAGGTTAAGTGTATTCTTATATTCCATATAATAGGATTATAACACGATGGTTTTATCGGGTTTTTTATCGGCTTCTCAGAATGTCGAGGTTATCCTTTGCCCTTAAGAACCCTGGATTGACCGATAGTGTCCTTTCCCAGAACATCTCGGCATCCTTGATCCTCCCCTGCTTGTATGACACGTACCCGAGATTATAGATTGCGGCATCGAACCTGTCGTTTATGTCGACGGCATCCCTGAAATATTCTTCCGCAGTCCTGTGATCGTTCATGTTCATGTAAACAACGCCCAGATTGTATTTTGTAACGGCATCGTATGGGTTAAGGTCCTCGCTTATCCTGAAATGCTTTTCCGCGTTCGGGATATCCATGGTCCCATAGAACACTTTGCCCATCCCTCTGTGAGAAAGATAATATCCGGGAGAATCGTGGACCGCTTTTTCCCAGAACACGCGCGGGCTCGAATAGGAATAGCTGTTGCTCATGGAGAGAACGGAGAACAACGCTACAACAGCCGACAGCAACAGCGGCCTTTTCCCGGCGAGACGGACAGCAGGAGATAAAGTGCTTAGCAAGATCAATACGCCTATCAGCGGAAGATAAAGCCTTTGTTCCGCATAATATTGCACCTGCCCCGATAACGGATTTGCCATTGACGGAATCAGGAAGATAAGCCACCACATCAAGCCGAACACGGCGGTTCGTCCATCCTTTATCCATCCTGCAGCGAACGAAGCGGCAAGAACGCATATAAGAGCGATCCCTGACAGGAATACCAAAGGATCATGCAAAGGGAATACCGTAAGCTTTAACGGCAGGAGCGACTTTCCCGCGTAGGCGACAAGTCCGGGAAGGTCATTTATCATATTCGACATGACTACGGCAGGGTCATAAGGCATTGGATACCTGAGCGAAAAGCCTCTTAATGCTGCATAGACCGTTATCATCGCGGCAAGTGACACGAGGGCAGCGAATGTCCTTGAGGAGGTTTTATTATCGCGGCCGGACGTCCAGGGATAAAAGAGCAGTACTGCGGGAAGAAGGACAGCGGTCTCTTTGGTCAGCAGGGCTACAAGGAAAGCCAGCGAGCCTGCGGCCAGGTATCTTTTTGCTCCGCCCGTGACATATTTGGGGATGAGAATAACAGCAGCGACTACTGCGGCCGCAAGGAGGATATCGTTCCTTCCGGGTATCCAGGCGACCGCCCGTGATAATGCCGGGTGTACAGAGAAAAGCAGCGAAAGCCAGAAGGAAAGCTCCTTATCCGCCGTGAACGAAATAAGAAAGAAAAAGACCAGAATTACCGTAGCTATATGGAGGATCAGGTTGGTCGCATGATAACCTGACGGGTTCCCGTTGAAGGCAAGATTGTCCAGGCCCATCGACACCGAAAAGACCGGCCTGTAGAACTCATTATGGTAGGCCAGTCCGAACACATCGCTCAAGAAGACCTCTTTGAAGCTCTCTATCCCGTGCATCCTTATTGGTCTTTCAACTGCAAAATACCGGTCATCCAGGTCCGTGAACCCGAAGAACAGCGTCGGGAAGAATACGAACAAAGGGACCAGGACAAGTACTGCAAGCTTTCCCTTGATATAACTCATTGCACCACCTCCACTCCCATCTCTCTCAATTTGGAAAGATAAGCCTCAGCTTTATCGGCGCTTTCATTTTTGTAACTGCTGTAGAGCTTTGAGATCGCCTGTATGTTCTCGGGATCAGACTTGAGGACAAGCGTCCAATTCTCCCTCGCAGATCTGACATCCCCTCTTCTTTCATAGATAGACCCCAGGTTCAATCGGGCACTGATGTTGCCCTGATCACTGCCTAGAATGCGAGAATACATCTTCTCGGCCGACAGATCGTCCCCCGACCTTGCATACGCGGATGCAAGCAGGTTCATGGTCATCAGCTCGCCCGGGGACAACGACAGCTCCTCTTTGAAAAGGAGGATCGATTCGGGATATCTGCCCATGTTCATCAGAACAACGGCCAGGTTCCTCCGGACCTCAGTTAAATGAGGGTGCAGGCGGATCTCCTCCCTTAAAGCATACTCGGCGCTTTTCAGGTCGCCCCGGGACACATAAAGTACGGCAAGGTTATTTCTGACGTTTGTTTCTGACGGGGAAAGCTCCAGGCTTTTCAGGTAGTGTCTTTCGGCTGAGACACGGTCTCCGTTCGCCGCAAGCTCCTCAGCGTACAGAGCATGGGCCCTGGAATAGCTCGATGAATTCACGACAGCGTTGCCCGAGAACATCTCCGGCGAGGAAAAGTTCAAGGAATAGGCTGCCGTGCCTACAGCAAGCACCAGGATCAGTACGGGCAGCAGCTTCCTGCCTGCATGAAAGGATATATTATACCTTAGCTGTGATAATGTCAGGAATAACCCGACCATCGGAAGATAGAGTCGATGGTCCAACAAATCCGCAACGTAACCAGGATACGGCCTGACGAATGAAGGCAGAAGAAAGGCCACGAACCAGACCAGCCCGAACATGGCGCCTGAAGTGTTCTTGTTCTTTGCCAGCCATATTAACGACACGAGCAGGGACAATGATACAGCCCCGAATATAACGGACGTATCTGCCATTACCGGCATAACTGACAGGTTTAGCGGAAACAAGGCCTTGCCGAGATATACCAGAAAAGCAGACCATGAACCTGCTAGGCTTGACGCTACCCCCTGCATCGAATATTCAACGGGATTACTGAAGGCAAGCATTCTCATGACGCTCCAGATGAACGCAAGAAATGCCCAGAACATGGACAAAATGACATATTGATAACGCTGGAACCTTTTATCAAAAGACAGAGGATACAGTATGCTGACGATATAAAGCATGAAGGACGATTCTTTCGAGAACACTGCAAGCACGCTCATTATCGCATAACAAAAAAGATGCGCCGGCTTTCCGGTTTCGCAATATCTCATGAAGCACATGAAGGCAGCTATTACAAAGACTGCCATCAAAACATCGTTCCTTCCGGGTATCCAGGCGACCGCCTGCGTAAGTGACGGATGCACAAGGAATATCATCGCCATGACAAAAGACATCTCTTTCGACCCGAACCTCCTGAGCAATGCGAACAGGAGAAGCGAAGCTATTATATGAAGCATTATGTTCGTGAAATGATACGGCCATGCAGAGACCCCGCCCCAAAAACTGTCAAGCATCAGAGAGACCAGCATGAGCGGTCTGTAATATGCCTGTTGAGTATCGTTGAACACATCAGACCGGAAAAAGCCGGTAATATTCGTTATGTCGTTGATATACCTGAAGTTCTGCACGATCAGTATATTGTCATCGCTGTTGGTAAAAGAAAATGAGAGCGTCGCCCCGTACAAGGCCGCTCCCGTGACTATTATCACCAAAGGCAGGAGCAACTGTTTTTTTTCGGATAGCCATTTATAGATCATTTGCTGGACCCCAATGACCTTAAAGCTTCTGCAGCCTGTTCGCTACCAGACACCTCAAGCTCTTTTCTGAAGTACCTGACCGCTTTTTCCCTGTCCTTTTTCATCAGGAACACCAGCCCCATGTTATAGTTCACGTTCCTCTCTCCGGGGTAATTATTCCACTCCTTGACGAATTCCTCAAGAGCTTCATCCGGACGTCCCGTCATGAGATGTATGACCCCGATGTTATTGTGGACGAGAGGCTCCTTATCGCACATTTTGACCGCAAGCTCATATTGCTCCAGCGCCTTGGTGTTATCACCTCGCTCAAAATATACTTCCGCGAGACAGGCATGCGTCCGGGGAAGGCTCGGAGAGCTCTTGACTGCTTCATTAAGGAAGGATAGCTCATCAGTGAAATATCTCGCGTGGACCACAGTGATCGCAGCAAACACTGTCACGGTCACAAGCAGTACGGTCCTGATCTTACTCAGGCTCAGCACGGCAGGCCCCGCTAATTCCGCTATCACGATCAGGAGGCCCGCCATCGGCAGATAGAGCCTATGCTCGCTGAAGTTGGCAGGAGCCCCGTAATAAGGCTGGATGAAAGTAGGAAGGAGAAATACAAGCGCCCATAATCCTCCGAACAGGGACATTTTCAGGCTCCCCCGAAAAGCCTTTAAGTACAGAACGGCCATCCAAGCAGCTGCTATTATGCCGAACAGCAGAGTGCTGTCCGAAAGCACCGGGACGACCGTGAGATTGAACGGAAAGACCGCTTTTCCCAGATACAGCAGCAGAGCGGGCATATTGCCGACCACCGAAAATATGGATTCAAGGGGCCCGACGCTGAACGTAGATGTCATGAGTAAAGCTCTCAGTATCAGGAACAGGCACATTACAGCCGACCATGAAACAATTAGCGGAACGCTCTTCTTTAAAAGCCCCGCCCCGCCCGAGACCCAGATATAGACAAGCGCCACGAACGGAAGAAGAAGCGCTGTCTCCTTGGTCAACACGGCCATGATGAACACCAAAGTATGAAGCCCAAGCACTAAAAGGCCTCCCGACCTGATATATTTAGCCAAGAGAATGAACGCAAGCAGAATGAAGAGGGTTACTAGAGAGTCGTTCCTTCCGGGTATCCAGTATACTGCCTGGGAAATTACGGGATGTACTGAAAAGACGGATGCGGCCAAGGCCCCGGTAAATAGAGGATAACCAAGAGCAAGAAAAAGATACAGGACCAGTACGGAGCAAGCCGAGTGAAGCAGGATATTAGTAAGGTGATACGCGGCCGGTGCGCCATTTCCCGTAACCGTATCTGCCATCAGGGAAAGTGTCATCATGGGCCGGTAATAGCCGATCCTTAACTGCATTGTTCCCGGAGATTCCTGCCTGTTGAGGAACACGTCCCCTGAAAACACCTTTATTGCGTTAGACGGATCGCTTATAAAAGGAAGATTTTCCCGGATAAGGACATCATCGTCAAAATTTGTAAAACCGTGCCACAGAGATGGTAAATACACCAGAAATGCCGTCAAAGCGATGGCCAAAGAGAGAGCGATCGGCGAACGCATCCTGATCATGCCGGTCAGGCGGATAGCTGGTGACCCGCCGAGTGGTCGGTGATATGAGATCCCTTTTTGTGGTTGTGTGTCATTTCTTCTATGGACATCTCGACCCCGGTATCGCAACCGTGATTCGCGCATTTCACTATCTCTTCAGGCGGGTCAACCAGTGCTTCGGCCAGAACCTGGTCCATTTCTTTTGCGAAGAAGAACTCCATACCGAGGTCCTCTTTGAACTGGACCTTGATCTCCTCATAATCTTTCTTATTGTCAAACGGCGCTATCACCTTTTTGATCCCGGCCCTTCTGGCCGCGAGTATCTTCTCTTTCAAGCCTCCTATCGGAAGTACCCTGCCCCTCAGTGTTATCTCCCCTGTCATGGCAATGTCCTTCTTAACCGGTATCCCTGACAGCGCCGAAGCTAAAGCTGTCGCGATGGTTATACCGGCTGAAGGCCCGTCCTTGGGGACTGCACCTTCAGGGACATGAAGATGTATGTCTATCTTCCGGTAGAAAGCCTCATCTATGCCGAGAGCTTCAGCCCGGGCCCTTACAAAGCTCATTGCCGCCTTCGCGCTCTCCTGCATGACATCCCCAAGCATGCCTGTAAGAGTAAGGGACCCTCTCCCTTTCATGGTCGTGACCTCGATCGGTATCGTATCACCTCCGACCTCGGTCCAGACAAGTCCGGTAGAAACGCCTACCTGGTCGCTTTCTTCGGCAAGGCCGAAACGGTACTTTTCGGGGCCGAGATAGGATGCCAGGTCTGCTCTCTTCACGACGACCTTATCGTCTTTCTTGTTCTTCACGGCCGCAGTAGCTATCTTTCTGCAAATGGTCTCTATGCTTCTTTCAAGGTTCCTGACCCCGGCCTCCCTGGTGTATTGTCTCACAAGTGAAAGGACCGCATCATCCTCGAACTCAATAAGGTCCTTTGAAAGACCGTGTTTTTCTATCTCTTTGATTATAAGATAACCTTTTGCGATCCCGACCTTCTCTTCTTCGGTATAGCCGCTCATCTCTATGATCTCCATCCTGTCCCTTAGCGGCCTTGGGATAGGCTCCATGGTATTTGCCGTTGTTATAAAGAACACGTCCGAGAGGTCGAACGGCAGTTCAAGATAATGGTCTGAGAACTCTTTGTTCTGCTCAGGGTCAAGGACCTCAAGCAGGGCTGCGGCAGGGTCCCCCCTGAAATCGTTGCCAAGCTTATCTATCTCGTCCAGAAGAAAAACAGGGTTGTTCACTTTTGTCTTTGATATAGACTGTATTATCCTTCCCGGAAGGGACCCGACATACGTCCGCCTGTGACCGCGTATCTCAGCCTCATCTCTTACGCCGCCTAGCGACACACGCACGAATTTCCTGGCCATGGCCCTGGATATTGACTTGCCTATAGAGGTCTTGCCTACTCCCGGAGGGCCTACCAGACAAAGTATGGTCCCGCCTATCTTGCCCGTACGCTGCAGCACGGCAAAATACTCGATTATCCTCTCTTTGACCTTTTCAAGACCGAAATGGTCCTCGTTCAGTATCTTTTCTACTTCGGATATATCGATCTTGCTCTTTGTCTTTTTCTTCCAGGGCAGTTCGATTATCCAGTCGAGATATGTCCTGATGACCGTCGCCTCTGAGACCATTGAAGGCATCTTAGAAAGCCTGTCCAGTTCCTTTACGGCCTTTTCCTTTACCTCTTCGGGAAGTTTTGCGGCCTCGATCTTTTTCCTGTATTCGGATATTTCCGGAGCGCTGTCGTCATCTTCCACTCCCAGCTCTTCCTGAATAGCCTTGAGCTTTTCCTTAAGATAATACTCTTTCTGGACCTTCTCGATCTGTTTTCTCACCCGTCCCTGGAGTTTTTTTTCGACTTCCAGGACCTCTATCTCTTTATCAAGCACCTCTGAAAGTTTCTTGAGCCTTTTTGTAAGCACTGTAGCCTCAAGGATGGCCTGCTTTTCCTCGACCTTCAGCGTGAGGTAGGACGCGATAAGGTCCGCCAGCCTGCCCGGGTTCTCGACATTGATTATGGACATGAGAGTTTCCGAAGGGATACGCTTGTTCAGCTTGACATAGTTCTCGAATTTCTTTATAACTACACGGAGCAAAGCTTCCACCTCAACGGACACCTCTGAAGGATCGGGGATCTTTGATATCTTCACCTTATAATACGGAGTATCCTGTGTGAAAGATTCTATCTTCACCCTTGCGACACCTTCGACCAGTATCTTTGTTGTCCCGTCAGGGAGCGCTAGCATCTGGACTATCTCGGCAAGAGTGCCGATCTGGCAGATATCTTTTTGCGCTGGCTCCTCAACGTCTTCGGATTTTTGAGAAGCGAAGACCACAAGGCGCTCTTTTTCAAGAGTGTCCTCAAGGGCTTTTACGGATTTGCTGCGTCCGACGAAGAGAGGGACTATCATCTGGGGGAACACGACCATGTTCCGCAACGGTATCAGCGGAAGCTCGTCCTTCCACTCGGCCTGGGGCACGCCTGATTCTGGCTTTTCCATTATTTCTTGTTCTTAAGACCTGCTTCGAGCTTTTTGAGCTTGCCAGCAATAAGTGTCTCGTCAATAAGGCCGTATTTGACGGCTTCATCGGGAGACATGAAGAAATCCCTGTCAGTATCCTTGATGATCTTGTCCAGAGGCTGTCCTGTATGCTTGGCAAGGATGTCATTGATTAGCTTTTTCATCCGCAGTATCTCCTGGGCCTGTATCTCAATGTCAGTGGCTTGCCCCTGAGCTCCGCCGAGAGGCTGATGTATCATGATGCGGGCGTTGGGAAGTGCGAACCTTTTGCCCTTGTCCCCTGCCGCCAGCAACAGAGCAGCCATGCTCGAAGCCTGACCGATACATATGGTAGATATCGGCATCTTTACGAACTGCATAGTATCGTAGATCGCAAGCCCGGCGGTCACGATGCCGCCAGGAGAATTAATGTAGATATTGGCCTCTTTATCCTTGTCCTCGGCATGCAGGAACAGTATCTGCGCGATTATCATATTGGCGATGTCATCGTCGATCGGTCCGCCTATGAAAATGATCCGCTCCTTGAGAAGACGGGAGTAGATGTCAAATGCTCTTTCGCCTTTAGGGGTCTGTTCGACTACCATAGGTATCACGGTCATATAATAGCCCTCCGTTATGCCTTTATCTTTGCATGTTCGACCGCAAAGTCAAGAGCCTTCCGCCTTAAAAGATAATCTTTGATATAGTCGATCATGCCTTCATTCGAGCGGTACTCAGAGGCGTTCCTTCCGCTGTCCTTGGCGATATCCTCAATCTCTTTGTCGATCTCCGCCTGGCTCACTTCAAGCCCTTCGGTCTTGGCTATCTCCCTGAGCACGAGCTTTGCCTTGACCCTGGTCTCGGCTGAGGGAGAGAGCTCGCGCCTGAGAGCGTCCAGCCCCATCTTCCTGCTGGCAAGGTATCTGTCGATCGTAAGGCCGCGTCTTGACAGGGTATCCTTGAGCTCATCCACCATTATCTCGGTCTCCCTTGCCGACATCGCCTGCGGGACCTCGATCTCGGTCGCACCCGTTATTGACTCGATTATTTTATCCTTTACCTGTGCGTCAGCTTCGTTCTCTGCAGCCTGCTCGAATTTTTTCCTGAGGTCGCTCCTGTACTCTTCGGCAGAGGCGAATGAACTTATCTTTTTTGCGAACTCGTCGTCAAAAACCGGGACATCTCTCTGTGCAAGCCTTTTAAGAGTAACGGAGAAATCGGCCTTTTTACCGGCGAACTCTTTTATAAAGTAATCAGCCGGCAGTTCTATCGTGAATTCTTTGGATGCCCCTAACGCAAGCCCCTCAACGTTCACGTCGAATCCGGGAGCTATCCTGTTGTCACCAAGAAGTATCGGCAATGAGTTTTGCGACAATGATTCCTTTAGCTGCCCTTCGACCGAGCCTTTTATATCGAGCTCGGCTATATCCCCTGTCTTAGCCTCCCTGTCAGCGACCTCGCTGATCTTGGCGCTATCCTCGGTAAGGGCCTTTATGTAGGCTTCGATATCCTTTTCATCGATCTTCCTGACATTTTTTTCGACCGCGACACCTTTGTATTTGCCAAGCTTTATCTCCGGCATGACCTCTACAGCAAGGGTAAAAATCGCGCCGCCTTCACCATCTTCCTTATCGAACCGCCATCCCGGATAATCGACAGGATCGATCGAAGCTTCCTGGACCAGTTTAGTGTAATTGTCCTCGACGAGAAAATCGATCGCTCTCTCCTTCGCGGCGTCAGTGTTTATGTTCTGCTCAAGAATGTGTTTGGGTACTTTCCCTGTACGGAAACCGGAGACCTTGACGGTCTTTGATGCTTCGGCTATCACTTTACCGTAGGCTGAGGAGAACTCCTCCTTGCCAGCCTGTATGGTCAGCATCACAGTACCTTTTTTCTTCTCGGTATTAAGTATCTTCATTAAAGCCTCTTTCTATTGGATGATTGTTAGACGATAAAAAAGCGGGCGATGAGATTCGAACTCACGACCTTCTCCTTGGCAAGGAGACATTCTACCACTGAACTACGCCCGCGCTATCGATATCAATATTATATCAAAAGACTTGTATTATTTCTGCGAACTATCTGATGGAAGAGAAATCTATTATGAAAGGTACAGGGACCCCTTTGTCAAGATAAAACACCACGGTTTCCTTGGACGTGAAACCTGTGATATCGAAATCATACCTGTTGAACACCCTGTAAGCAGGAGGATTGGGCCAGAACTGAGAGAAATCCGCCGATGACTGGCGCTCTGAGCTCACAGGCTCTATCGTGACGCCGTTCCTCATCAGGTAGCCGTCAACATACGTCCCGCTGTCGACCTTATTGAGAAAGACCACGGCATTTATCGTCATTATCTGAGGTTTCCTGAATATCCTCTTGATCTGCGACTCGTTAAGCATCGCATATTCTTTTCTTTTGAAGTAGGAATAGACTATGGATTTATAGAACGGGGTCTGAACATTGATATAATCCTTGAACATCGGGTCCTTCTGTTCGACCTTCCAATCGCTCAGGAATGAATAAAGATCGTTATCCCCGCTCCTGTACAGCTCTCCCGAGATATCAAAGACCCTTTCAATTACCGCCTGCGTCGGATTAAGGATCAGCCCTTTTGGTCCCGCAAGCTCCTGTGAGACCGCAGGCAGCGCGAAAGTACAGATAGTTACAAGCGACACTGCTGCGAACAACAACGGATGGACCGCATTTTGAAGCATGATATGGCAATATAATATATCAAATATTGTAGATTGACAAACCTTTTTCTATACATTAGCATTTCTTTATGTTCCAAATATCCCTTTCGAAAGGACATTAATATGGGGAGAAGCGTTCATGTCGACGGCAAGGATAAAGGTCAGATACTGATATACGCGCTTAGCACCTGCGTCTGGTGCAAAAAGACCAAAAATCTGCTCAACAAGCTCGGGATAGCATATGATTACATCGACGTTGACCTGCTCGATGATGGAGAGCGCTCCACTGTAAGGTCGGAAGTGGACAAATGGAACCCGGAGGGAGGGTTCCCGACCTTAGTGTTCAACAACTCAAAATGCGTTATCGGGTATAACGAGGACGAGATCAGGGACCTTGTAGCGTGACCAAAACGAGCGATGAGGATAATGAAGCCTTTTACCAAAAGCTTGTAAAGGACTGCGTTCCGGGCGGGTACCACCTTAACCCCGACAAGGATTTCGTAATGGACCTTGTTGAGGGCCTTTTGGTCAACAAATCGCGATACGGTTATCCTTCATGCCCTTGCAGGCTTTCCACAGGGAAGAAAGAAGACGACCTTGATATCGTCTGCCCCTGTGATTACAGGGATATTGACCTTGACGAATTCGGCGCGTGCTACTGCGGTCTTTATGTGAGCCGGGATGTGTCGGACGGTAAGAAGAAGCTCAAAAGCATCCCTGAGAGAAGGGGCAAAAAAGAAAGGACCGGAACAATGGACAATAAGGAACTTCCAAAAGAGCCGGGAAAACTAAAATATCCTGTCTACAGGTGTAAAGTGTGCGGATATCTGTGCGCCAGAGAACACCCCCCCGAGACATGCCCTGTATGCAAAGCAACTAAGGACCGTTTTGAACGGTTCATCTAGAGAGCAGAACCTCATCATAAGGGCCTATTATCTTGCTGAACTCCATCATTTTTCCTGATACAGGATGTTCGAAAGAAATATAATATGAATGAAGGAACATGACATCCGATCTGTCCTTTTTATGACCGTATATCTTGTCCCCCACTATCGGATGCCCGATATGCTGCATATGGACCCTGATCTGATGTGTCCTGCCTGTCTCGGGAGACGCTTCCACCAATGTCCGGTCCCCGTATCTCTTCAGGACCTTATAACGCGTCACGGACTCTCTTGATTTCGATCGTCTGGGCCTGTTCCTGTTCGTCTCGATATCCTTCTCGGAAAGAAGGCGGACCACGGTCATTTTCTTTCTGTCAGATGTGCTGCGCCCTATCGGCGCATCGACCACCCCGCCATCACACTTTACATCGCCCTGGACAATGGCAAGGTATTTCTTTTTGACTTTCCTGTCCTTGAACTGCTGAGAGAGCTTCCTGTGGACAAGATCGTTCTTTGCTATCACAATAATGCCTGATGTCTCCTTGTCCAGACGATGGACTATCCCCGGTCTTTCCACTCCTCCTATACCTGAAAGGTCCCTGCAATGTTCAAGAAGTGCGTTAACAAGCGTCCCAGAGCTGTGACCGAAAGCAGGATGGACGACCATTCCCGCCGGCTTATTGATCACGATAAGGTCTTTATCTTCATAAATGATGTCTAGTTCTATCTTTTCAGGCAGCACTTCCATTTTCCTGGGTTGAGGCATATCCACAGAGACCACATCTTCATGCGCCATGGCCCTTGAGGCTTTATTAGCCGGCGCATCATTGATCCTGACCTTTCCTGCCTTAATGATCTTCTGGATGAACGCCCGGCTCAAAGACGGGAGTTTTTTTGCGATGAAAAGGTCAAGCCGGATAGTTTCAAACTCCTTGGGGACCGTGAATTCTCTCATTGCATTTATTTTACATTAACTGCGGCAAAGTGTATAATTGAATTGTAATGAGACAAAGAGAACAAGAGCTTCGCAGAAGAAGGAAAAGAAGGAAAGAAGCTCTCAAATCAAGAAGAAAAAAGAATCGCGCCTAGCTTTTCCCCCAAAGAACCTCTTTTGGGAACATATTATCCAGACCTAGAACGTTAGACGTATCAAGGCGGGTCTTTAGGCCGGCCATTTCTTTTATGCCTTTATCCCCGTACATCTCTCTAAGAAACGCATGTTTTGTCTTTCCGATGCCGTGCTCCGCAGAGACGGTCCCTCCTAATGACAGCGCTTTGCGCACAAATTCGAGGTATATCCTCTTGACCTTCTCCTGCTCCTCCTGCGTACTTGGCAGCATATTCACATGGAAATGATTGTCACCGGCATGTCCGAATATCAGATGTGTCATTCCGGACTCTTCCAGCCTGTCACGGAAAAAATAGAACATCTCTTCGGCGCCTGTCTCGGGGACCGCAATATCCGTACCGGCTTTCGGATAGCCGTTCTTCTTCACGATTTCATTTACCAGTGCCGGAATGTCATACCTGATCTTTTTGAACCTGTTTATCTTGTCATTCGTGTCAGCGAACCAGGTCTCGTCAAGCGAAGCTTTGTTCTTTTCAAGGATACGGCCCAGTTCTTCCAGATATCCGTCGCCTGTACCGGGCGATATCTCCTCTTCCAGGAATACGACCGATTCTGCCCATGCCGGGAGAGAAGGATGCCTTAACGAAAGAAGTTTGACGGCATTTTTGTCAAAATATTCCATTGCAGCGGCGTTTAGACCTGTCCCGCGGCCCCGGTTCTTCAGCGATGCCTGCCTTATATCCTTCATGAACGATAAAGATGAAGGGATATCCCTGAAGAACGCGAACACTGCCAGCAGATCATGCTCTTTTTTCAGAAGTCTGATATCCGCCTCAACAATACATGCCAATGTGCCCTCGCTGCCGATGAAGAGATCTATGAGGTCCATTCCGTCCCTTGCGAAATACCCTGCAGAGTTCTTGATATCGGGCATCCTGTATCCGGGGACCCTGAAACTATTCAGCACAGGGACATCACAAAAGTCGCGCCCTTTTGAAATATACTTTCCTCTTGGAACATCAAGCATCTGACCGTCAACTGCTACCTTGAGCCTTTCGATATAATTCCTGGTAACTCCGTATTTGAAGCTTCGCGCGCCGGAAGCGTTCGTTGAGATATTCCCGCCGATAAAGGAGGCGTCCTCCGTGGGGTCAGGGGGGTAGAAATATCCGTGGGCCTCGGCCGTTTCGTGAATATCCTTAAGAGATGTCCCGGAGCCTACCGTCATGACCGCGCCGTCTGTCGTTTTGCGAATGTCAGATATACTTTTGAACTGCTCCATTGAAAGCACGCAACCGCCGAAAGGCACCCTTCCTCCCGTGGTGCCGGTCCCTCCGCCCGACAGGGTCAACGGGATTTTCTTTGCGGCATGAAAGGTGATCAGGTCAGCGATCTCTTTTTCGTTTTGGGGGATATAGACCTTCGAGACATCCCTGCCTGCAAGCCCGGAACTGTCTTCAAGATACGGAGCGATATCCTGGGCAGATGTCTTTTCGATCATTGTTCTATCTGGATCCAGCCCTCATGTTCAAAATGCCCCAGAAAATCATAGGATATCTTTGCTTTGTACCATTTTCCGTCCGCTGTGCGCCCTGTCACCTTGACCCCTATCGGGATATCGAACACTGAAGAGGCAGTAAGCGTCGGCGAAGAAAGGAGCCTTTTTACCGGGATATCGAGAGGAACGAATGCTTCGCCGCTGTCGGCGTAAGAAAGACCTGACAGGAGCACTGCCGTTGCCAGAACGGACATCAATCTGACCAAATAGCGTCTTGTCATTTGCCGTCTTCTTTAACGGACGCGTTTATATCGATCATCTCTACCCCAGGCATATATTCCCTGATAATCGGCTCGGAGATATGAGCCAGGTTCCTGAGTATCTCTCTTATTCTTTTTGACTCGTCTGAGATCGTTGCGAGCTTTTCTTTTATCAGTGTCATGTCCGCCTCACTCCCAGACTCAAGCTTCATAAGCAGCCCCTGTGACTGCGCAAGAACGGTCGTCAGCGGGTTGTTTATCTCATGCTGCAGACTTACCGTGAGCTTTGTCAGAGTGGAAAGCCTTTCTGCTTTGACCAGCTCCTCCCTTGTCTCGATAAGCTCTTTGTTCATTTTTTCGAGCATGACCGTGTATTTTTCCCTGGCCTGGCCCTCAGCGATCTTTTTTGCCGTATCCTTTTCCCTCTCAAGCAGTATCGCGTTCTGTATGAATATCGCGTTCTGGTTGGCAAGCGTTGTCAGGAAGCTTAGGTCCTCGTCGGTGAACGGGGCCTTTGATGCTTTGTCGCTCAGGGCAAGGAAAGCGACAAGTTTTTCATTGTAGAGGCTGGGAACGACAAGCGACGCGTTCAGCCTCTGGAAATCCGCTACGATGGCTAACAGCCTGTCCTTATCCGAGCCCCGGCTGTCCTGAGCCTGCTTCTCGATATCATGCATCAGGATGAATTTTTTCTTGTCCTCCATGGCTTCGATTATCGCGAAGTTGGAGGAGATGGTGAAACATGTAAGGTCTTTGCACGTACCTTCGTTGCCTTTCACCTCGTATCGGTCCTTTTTTTCGTTGTAAAGAAATAGCGCCGCTCCGTCCAGCTTCATCCTGGACTTCAGTATCCTTGCGGTCAGCTTAAGAAGCCTGTCGATATCCGGCAGATAGCTCATAGCAGATGAAGTTTCCCTCAGGGTCTTCTCGTAATCGAATTTTGTCCTGAAAAGGATCTTGTCAACGGTCTCCTGGATCCAGTCCCTTAGGGTCTCGAATATGAACGCGAAAAAGAAGAAAAAGAATATCCCTATGAAGAAGGAATAACTGGTCAGCGTGTTCTGGAAATACCTGGCAAGAGCGAATATCAGTCCGAAATACGACCCCGTAACAAGTCCTGCCAGTATGAAGTATGCGATACTTTTTCCGAGTATCGCGTTAAAGCCCATGAACCTGAAACGAAGTATGGCGTATGTTGTGCTGAAGGTAAAAGCTATTGTTGAAAGCGGTCCCAGCGCATGGAAGATATGCCACCGGTACTCTATCCCCAATAACGGGATGACAAGATTGAACGTCCCTCCCACCACAAGAGGTACGAGCAAGCCTCCCAGGACATAGGTTATCTGGACCCTTTCGGTCCCGGTGTATTTGAAGAACTTGGATATGAGGATCCAGAAAGCTGCGGCAAAAAAGAACGTCAGGTAGATCAGAAGGAATATGTGAAAAGCAGTTATCCCTTCTGAGATCACATCCCCCGGGAGGAAAGAAACGCTCGAAAACGGAAGTTGTGTGGCAAGCAGGTACGCAGATATCGGCGCAGGGAGAAATATCACCAGAGTTTCCATCAGACCGACAGGCTTGTCCTCTGGGAATACGAGAGAGAAGTAAAGCATCAGGGAAGGAACAAAAGTCACGGCCCCATAGCACATCTTAACCCCGTAAAAGAACATATCCTGATGTGATGAAACATGGAAATTCGCGATATATGCGAAAAATATCCAGACCGCTGTCGAAAGAACGATAAGACCGAAAGACCGGTTTATCTTGCTGCCAAGGCCTTTGTAAAGCACGAATATCGCCAGGAGAAGGTTGGCCGCGATCGCCAGCAGATATATTAGGTGTATCATTTACTCAATTATACAGAAAAGTGATCATTTTTCCTAACTCTGCGAAATATCACAGGGGAGATCGTCCGCTCCGATCATATCCCCTCTTGCCAGAACTACCGTCCTTTCGACTATATTGATCAGCTCCCTGATATTGCCGGGCCAGCGGTACCTGCAAAGGAGGTCAATAGCTTTCTGGTCAAAGCCTTTGACCTGTCTGCCGACCTTCTTATTGATCCTGTCAAGGAAGTATGAGATCAGTACAATAATATCCTCGCCCCTCTCACGGAGAGGAGGAACGTTCACCGGAATGACGTTAAGCCTGTAATAAAGATCATCCCTGAAAGAGCCTTTTAAGACCAGTTCCTTGAGATCGGCGTTAGTCGCACAAATGACCCTTACGTCGACAGGGATGGTCTCAACGCCCCCTATCCTTGTGATCTCGCCTTCCTGAAGGACCCTTAATAGTTTTGCCTGCATACTTTGAGGAAGGCATCCTATCTCGTCCAGGAATATCGTCCCGCCGTCCGCCAGCTCGAACTTGCCGGGCTTACGTTCGAACGCCCCTGTGAAAGCCCCTCTTTCATAACCAAAGAGCTCCGACTCGAACAAGGTCTCGGGGATAGCTGCGCAATTTATCGCGATGAACGGCCTTTCGGCCCTTTTGCTCCTTTTGTGCACTGATCTTGCGACCATTTCCTTCCCGCTGCCGGTCTCCCCGGTTATCATCACGGAACTGTCTGAACGGGCTATTGCGTCGATATCTTTGAGGAGGGCCGTCATTTTTGGCGAGCCGCCGATCATATCATCAAATGTCTTCCCTACTATCGTGCGGAGAATGTTGTTGTCCCTGGCCAGTTCCTTTTTTTCTATGGCCTTTTCGATGACTATCCGCAGTTCCTCATCATCAAAGGGCTTTACCACGTAATCATAAGCGCCTGCCCTCATGGCAAGAGTTGCGGTCTTCGCATCGGACATCGCGGTCACCATGATCACCACGGCATCGGAGCCTGTTAAGATTATTTTGTTGAGGATGTCGATGCCGTTAGTCTCGCCCATACGGACATCAAGGAGCACAACATCGGCCGATCTGGTCCGAATATGTGACAGCGCTTCTTCGGGGTCGCTGAAGGTCAGGACGTTGTACTCGTTCTTGAACAGGGCCTTAATGGCCCTCAGTATGCCCTGTTCGTCATCGATAGCGACAACGGTATATTTCCGTTTTGCCATCAACCCTTTCCCGGGGTCAGATCTTTACCAGTTTTGCGCTAGTGACCCCTTCGATCTTGTGGATCTGTGCAAGAACACCTTCGGAGATCACATTGTCTATGTTAAGTACCATGACCGCTTTGCCTCCGATCGTCTCCCTGCCTACGTCCATTGAAGCAATATTGATGCCGTTGTTGCCCAGAAGCGTCCCTACCTTGCCGATAATGCCGGGCCTGTCGGTATGGTTGGTTATCAGCATATACCCTGACGGGACGACGTCCGTATTGAACGAATCTATCCTTACCAGCCTCTCTCCGAAAGTACCAAGAACAGTGGCGGCCACGGTCCTTTTCTCTTTTTCTGTCGTTACCGCAACTGATATCAGGTTGGAGAAGTTCTCTGAATCTCCGCTCTTGATCTCTTTTATCGATATCCCGCGTTCTTTTGCGATGAGCGGCGCATTCACATGATTGATGCTGTCCCCCAATGCACTCTCAAGTATCCCTTTAATAATGGCTATAGTTAGAGGAGAGTTGTCATTCTCGCAAAGCTCGCCTAGATATGATATCTCGACCGATAAGATCGGCCCGTTCACGATCTGCGACGCGAAACGTCCCAGTTTCTCTGACACGGGGAGATATTGCTTTACCGGCCCAAGCAGATGAGGCTTCATTGCCGGTATGTTCACGGCCGCCCTTGCAGGCTCGCCTTTAAGGACATCGATTATCTGCTCAGCTACATCAACGGCGACATTTACCTGCGCTTCAACCGTTGAAGCACCGAGATGCGGGGTCGCTATCACGTTCTGGAGCTCGATAAGAGGATTTTCCGGCGCCGGCTCGACCTCGAACACATCGAGCGCCGCAGCGGCTACTTTCCCTGACACAAGCGCATCCTTGAGATCGGATTCGTCAACGATCCCTCCCCTTGCCACGTTGATGATCTTTACTCCGTCCTTCATTATGGCGAATTTGTCCTTATTGATCATACGGGCGGTCTCTTTGGTCTTAGGAATATGGAAAGTGATGTAATCAGACATCTTAAGCAGGTCGTCAACGGGTTTCAGCTCAACTCCGAGCTTCTTTGTGTACTCCTCGTTAACAAAAGGGTCCGAAACTACGACCTTCATGCCTAGAGCCAGAGCGTAAGACGCTACACGGCTGCCGATCTTGCCAATGCCGACTATGCCCAGCGTTTTATTGTAAAGCTCCGAACCCATGAACTTGCCGCGGTCCCATTTCTTGGACTTGAGACTGGAACAAGCCTGAGGGATATTCCTTGAAAGGGCCATTATCATGGCAAACGTATGCTCGGCTGCTGCAATAGTATTGCCTTCAGGGGAGTTGACGACCACTATACCCTTTTTTGTGGCAGCGGGGACGTCGATATTGTCCACGCCCACTCCAGCCCTGCCTATGATCTTGAGCTTGTCCGCCTTTTCAATTATCTTTGCCGTTACCTTTGTCTCGCTGCGGACCATCATGGCATCATACTGCCCGATACATTCGACAAGCTGGTCCTCCGTCATACCGGTCTTCACCTCGACATCAAAGCCGGCCTTCATTATCAGTTCTATGCCTTCCTTTGCGGCTTTATCCGCTATAAGGACCTTCATCAAAGCATCTCAAGCGCGGCAGCAACACCGGCGCCTTTTTTTACGTTGAAACCGATCTCAGCAAGTGACTTTTCGATGGCACCGAGCGCAGCTACCAGCTCCAGCTGGTCGACGTACCCCAGATGACCGATCCTGAACACCTTGCCTTTTAGCTCTTCCTGTCCGCCGGCAAGTACCACACCGAACTTTTCCCTGACTATCTTTCTCATCGCATCAGCATCTACTCCATCCGGAGGGAACACTGCGGTAACTGCTTTTGATGCCACACTGTCATCAGCAAGAAGCTTAAGACCAAGGGCTTTCATGCCGGCCCTTGCAGCTTTCTGCATCTTTTCGTGTCTTGCGAAAATGTTCTCCAGTCCTTCCGCCCTTATCATCTTTATCGATTCCTGCATCCCGTAAATTACCGAGAGGGCCGGCGTCCACGGGGTCTCCCCTTTCTCGGCGAATTTCATGGCTTTTTGGAGATCAAAGTAGAAACGCGGGCATTTCGCCGTCTTATTCGCTTCCCATGCTTTCTTGCTGACAGATATAAAAGCAAGTCCTGGAGGCACCATGAAAGCTTTCTGTGATCCGGATACGACCACATCAAGTCCCCATTCATCCGTCTTTAGCGGGGCCGTAAGCAGCCCGGAGACCGCATCAACAACGATGAGAGCACCGTGCTTCCTTACGATCTCAGAGATCTTCTTTACGTCGTTAAGTACTCCGGTAGATGTCTCGTTGTGCTGGAACATCACGCCTTTTATGGCCTTAGCTTTGTCAGCGTTCAGGGTCTCTTCGAGCTTTGCAGTATCCGCCGCCTTGCCGCGCTCTGACTTGATCTCGATCACGTCAAGACCGTAAGCTTTTGAAATATTGATGAACCGCTGGCCGAAAGCCCCGATATTCAGCACGACGACCTTGTCGCCGGGCGAAAAGAAATTGACCACTGCCGTTTCCAGACCTCCAGTACCTGAGCTCGTCAGGACCACCAGGTCGTTCTGCGTCTGGTATGACCATTTGACACCGTCGACTATCTCGCCGAACATCTTTGAGAACGAAGGGCCTCTGTGGTTAATCATCTGTTTCGCTGAAGCTGAAAGTATGTTGACCGGGACAGGGGTTGGGCCTGGGATCATCAGATATTCTTTAAAAGCCATGGGAGTTTCCTTTCTAAGAGTGGGTCTTTGAGTTAATTATATATAATGAGCTCTCCCCGGTCAACAAGGGCAAAATCATGCAACTTTTCCTCACAGGACCCGATATATATATAAGGGGAAAACAATGAACAATATGAACATCAATATGGTCACCAGAGCCCAGCCCGTCTCAAGATCTATGCGTATGGACGATAAGATACCCGACCCTGCCCTTTATTGGAGAGGGTTCCCCTCCGGGGTCAGCTATTTTTCCGCGAAAGAGTTCAGGAACCTGGCTCCCGGTTACACACAATACCTTACATTCGACCTTAAGGACGGCAGGTTCCAGTTGCATACCACTGACATTAACGGGACCATGCGTACTGATATCTTTTTCGATGTCCAGACGGGAATAATTAGGCTTCAGGTCACAGGGAGAGGGAACCCGATAACCGACATCCTGCTCAGGCCTCCCCTGAACCAGAAAGAAGCTGAAGAATATATCAAGCTCCTTACCGAACTAAAAAAAGTCGCTCAGGATATGATCAATTCCGGAAAATCAGAACTGCAGAACACTGCAGATTATCTGGAATTCGTAATAAGGTCGGTCAGGGAAAAATTCCCGACCTCCGTAAATTCAGGCCAGATCGCGCTGAACATCAAGCTTGGGACGAATTACCCGAACCCTGTCTCGACCAGCGCAAATATACCTTTCGAAACGCTTGAGAAAGCTTTCGTAAGGATAAAGATAACCGACATCATGGGAAGGACGGTTGCCGTGGTCTTTGAAGGCGACAAACCTGCAGGCCAGCATTCAGTGTCTTTCAACAGAGGGGACATATCTGCCGGCACATATTATGTGGTAATGGAAACAGAAGGCATAAGGATCAGCAAACCCATCCAGATAAGATAGGGAAAGGGCCGTGAATACCTGAACTCCCCGTTTCCGGGGAGTTCTTTTTTTCTTTGATCAGCGCTTGCTGTACTGGAATCGTTTTCTTGCCTTTTTCTGGCCGTACTTCTTTCTCTCTTTCATTCTCGGGTCCCTGACCAGGCAACCTGCTTTGCTGAGCACCGGCTTGCTTTCAGGGTTCACCAGCAGAAGCGCCCTCGCGATAGCGAGCTTTGCAGCCTCCGCCTGCGCGGGGATCCCTCCGCCTGATGCCTTGCATATCGCGTTGAACTTTGATGCCACGTTCAGGAGCTTGAACGGCTTTTCGATCTCGCCGATCAGCTTATCCCTGTTAGAAACGTACTCAGCATGATGCTTGCCGTTTATCGTGATGTCTCCCTTTCCGCTCACAAGGAGAACTCTCACGATAGCCGTTTTCCTTCTGCCGACCGCCTGATAGCCTTCCTTGGTCTTCTTTCTCGGCTTTTTCGGCTTATGATCTGATGATTGCGCCTCTCCGCTGACTACCGTCTCTAGGTTCTCTGACATCTTCCCCTCCCTATACTGTTAAAGTTTCCGGCTTTTGTGCCTGTTGTTTGAACGTATCGCCTGCATAGACCTTCAGCTTCGTTATCAGCTTATCGCCGAGCCTTCCCTTGGGAAGCATCCCTCTGACAGCCTTGATTATCACCTTTTCGGGCGACTTTTCCATCTTCACCTCAAGGCTTACGCTCTTTGCGCCGTGAGGATAGCCGGAGTGGGTAAAATACATCTTCTGCTTGAGCTTATCACCTGTAACTTTGATCTTTGACGCGTTTATCACGATCACGAAGTCCCCTGTATCAAAGCTGGGTGTGAAGACAACTTCGTCCTTGCCTCTGATGACCTGAGCCACTTTGCTGGCCAGTCTTCCAAGGACCTTGTCCGTAGCATCGACAAGATACCATTTCCTGGATACTTTGTCCGCCTTTGCGCTGTATGTAGAATTCCTTTTCATTTTCTTGACCTCTCTATATCAGCTCAAGCACAACTTTTTCGGCCGCATCGCCCCGACGCAGTCCGACGTGCGTGATCCTGGTGCATCCGCCTGCCTTATCCGCGAACCTGGTAGGCGCGGACTTAAAGAACTCAAGCGTTGATCTGTCGGGAAGTATGGACTTTGCCTTTCTCAGATTGGCAAGGCCTCCTCTTTTTGAGAGAGCCACCACTTTCTCGATGACCTTCCTTGCTTCCTTTGCCCTCTGTTTCGACGTCACTATCTTGCCGTTCTTGATCACTGCCGTAGCCAAAGATATCAGCAGGGCTTTTCGCTGGTCGGTAGCCTTTGATAGTTTTCTGTAACCTTTTCTGTGCCTCATTTCTTCTCTTCCTCGCTCACTTCCTCGTCCCCGGAGGTCTTTAACGAAAGGTTGTACTTCGAGAGCACGTCCTTTATCTCGTCATAGGACTTCTGGCCGAGGCTTTTTATTTTGATAACATCATTGTCCGTCATCTGTATCAGATCGGCGATAGTGTTTATCCCTGCTTTCTTGAGACAGTTCAGTGACCTTGATCCGATACCCGTATCCTCGATGTTCATCTCAAGGATCGAGGCATCAGCCTCGGTCTGGCCCGGGATCTCGATCGCCAGCGAATCAGCTCTTTCACCGATGTGAATGAACATGTTCACATGCTTTGCAAGTATCTCAGCTGCCTGTTTTACGGCCTCATCAGGCGTAAGCGATCCGTTCGTCCAAACATCAAGGACAAGCCTGTCATAATTGATCTCCTGGCCTACTCTGACCTCTTCAGTGGTCAGGTTGACCTTTTTCACCGGTGAGAAGATCGAGTCGACAGGTATAGTGCCGATAGGCTGGTTCGGTTTTTTGTTCCTTTCTCCGGGAACGAAACCCGTACCCTTTTCCACGACCATCTCAATATTGAGCTTGCCGCCGCTTTCAAGCGTTGCGATGTGGTGGTCCGGATTGACTATCTCTACATCAGCGTCATGCTTGATATCGCCTGCTACTATAACGCCTTTTTTCTTTGCTTCGAGCTTGATTATCTTCGGAGAGTCGCTGAAGGATTTCACGACCATCTTCTTGATGTTCGCTATCAGCTGCAGCACATCCTCGACAACGTTCGGGATGGTCGAGAACTCATGTGAAACGTCCTCTATCCTTATTGAAGTGACGGCAGCTCCCTGCAGAGAGGAAAGGAGTACCCTCCTCAATGAGTTGCCTAGAGTTGCACCGTAACCCCTCTCAAGAGGTTCAACGATGAACTTTCCGTACCCGTCTTCCTGCGGTTCATACTTGACCCATGGTTTTTCGCCGATCATTGACATCATTCCTTGCCTCCTATCTTGAGTAAAACTCGACTATCAGTCTCTCGTCGATAATATCGCCGATCTCTTCCCTGTTAGGCAGGGCCTGCACGGCCCCTTCAACCTTTGACATATCGGCCGTCAACCAGGACGGTACCTGTTTGTCTTTAAGCGATTCAACTGTCTTGAGGACCAACGGCCTGATCTTTTCTTTAACGCCTATCAGGTCCCCGACCTTCACTGTAAAGGAAGGCACATTGACCTTTTTTGACTTTACCGTGATGTTACCGTTCCTTACCATCTGCCTGGCATGGTTCCTTGACGCGGCGAATCCCAGCCTGTACACCACGTTGTCGAGCCTTCTTTCAAGGAGTTCAAGCAGCTTTTCTCCTGTGGAGCTCTTTGATTTTGAGGCAAGTTCAAAATAGTTGCGGAACTGTCTCTCTCCGAGACCGTATATCCTTCTTGCCTTTTGTTTTTCCCTCAAACGGAGCCCGAATTCCGACTCCCTTATCTTGCCCTGTCCGTGCTGGCCGGGAGCGTATGATCTCTTCGCAAAAGGACACTTTGCCGAATAGCATTTTTCGCCTTTAAGGAAAAGCTTTGCCCCTTCCCTTCTGCACAGTTTACAAACCGACCCAGTGTGTCGTCCCATTTACACTCTCCTTCTTTTTCTCGGCCTGCAGCCGTTGTGAGGTATAGGCGTTACGTCCTTGATAGAGCTTATCTCCATACCAGCGGCTTGAAGAGCCCTTATCGCTGTTTCCCTGCCTGAACCCGGGCCTTTAACAAGCACCGAGATCTCTTTCATCCCCATGTCTATGGCCTTTTTTGCGGCGTTCTCTGCAGCCAGCTGAGCCGCGAACGGAGTGCCTTTTTTAGTGCCTTTGAACCCGGCATTGCCTGAGGAAGCCCATGCGACAATGTTGCCTCTGTTGTCTGCAATAGAGACTATCGTGTTGTTGAATGTAGCTTTTATGTGAGCTATGCCCTGGGCAGGAGCTCTCTTCTCTTTCTTCTTCTTTTTAACTGTTTCTTTTTCTGGTGTGGCCATTGATCATTTCTCCTTTATGTTTTTCCTTCTTCTTTTTTCCTGCCCGATCCGACCGTTTTTCTCTTTCCTCTTTTTGTCCTGGCATTGGTCTTGGTCCTTTGTCCGTGAACAGGGAGGCTTTTCCTGTGCCTGGAGCCTCGGTATGTACCGATATCGATGAGCCTCTTTACATTAAGAGATATCTCTTTTCTGAGATCCCCTTCAACGGAATATTCCTTAATGATCTCCCTTATCCTGACGATCTCGTCCTCAGTAAGGTCCTTAATGTGCGTGTTCTGATCGACCGACGCCTTTTTCAGGATTTCTTTTGATTTCGTTGTCCCAACACCGTAAATATAGGTAAGACCTACAACGGCCCTTTTATTGTTCGGCAGATCAACACCAGCGATACGTGCCATATTCTCCCCCTTTTTTATCCTTGTCTTTGCTTGTGCTTTGGATTTTTGCAGATCACCCTTATGCTCCCGTGGCGGCGGACGATCTTGCAATTATCACACATTTTCTTTACCGATGATCTTACTTTCATTTCACACCTCTTTTTACTTTCCTCTGTAAGTTATCCTGCCTCTGGTCAGGTCATACGGCGACAACTCTACCTTGACCTTATCACCGGGCAGTATCCTTATAAAGTTCTTCCTGATCTTACCAGAAACATGGGCCAGGATCATTTGCCCCGTCTCAAGCTTCACTCTGAAGAGCGCGCTCGGCAGAGCTTCGGTCACTTCGCCTTCGAACTCAATAACATCTTTGTCTTTTGTCACCTTTGTATCCTTGTCAGGACCCTTGGGTCCCCTTCTGTGATCAGTACCGTATGCTCAAAATGAGCGGACAGGCCCCTGTCCGCGGTCACTACGGTCCACCCGTCGTCAAGTGTTTCGATCTCATGCCCGCCGGTATTGAGCATCGGCTCTATCGCGAACACCATTCCCGGCTCGAGCTTGGGCCCGGTCCCCGGACTTCCGAAGTTCGGCACCAGCGGGTCTTCATGAAGGTTCTTCCCCACTCCGTGCCCGAACATGTCGCGAACTACGCTGTAACCGTTCTTTACCGCGTAAGTCTCTATCGCACTTGATACGTCCCCGATCCTTTTGCCTTTGCGGCACTGTTTTATGCCCCGCTCCAGGCATTCCCTTGTAACGGAAAGGAGAGTTTTAGCTTTCTTGCTTATCTCCCCTACAGGGAAGGTCTCGGCTACGTCGCCGTAATACCCGTCTATTATCGTCCCTACATCTATCCCGATGATATCGCCTTTCGAAAGCACCTTCTTTGAAGGTATCCCGTGAACTACCTCATCGTTGATCGATAGGCAGGAAGCATGCCTGTACCCTCTGTAACCCTTGAACGCCGGCTTTGCCCCTGCTTTCCTGATCTCATCTTCAATGAACCTGTCGACCTCTTCAGTTGTTATGCCCGGTCCAACCAGCTTTCCGGCCATTTTCAGTACCTCAGCCGCTATCTGGCAGGCGCTCTCGATCGACCGGACCTCTTTATCGTTCTTTCTTATGATCATATCGCTGATCTGATACTGTCGAGTATCGATCTCAGCTCGCCGACACCGTTTATCTTGACAAGGATATCCGAATAATGCTTTATCAGAGGAGATGTTTCCGACTCATAAACGTCGAACCTTTTGTTTATCGTCACTTCGTTATCATCAGGTCTAATATAAAGGCTCCCGCCGCATGAATCGCAGACATCCTCGACCTTAGGCCGCTTTGTAACTATGTGATAGACTGATCCGCAGCTCTTGCAGCTTCTTCTGCCGGAGAGCCTTTTGACTATTTCCTGCCTAGGCACATCGATATAGACGACCTTGTCGAGCTTTACGAAATCAGATATGAACTTTGCCTGTGAGACTGTTCTCGGATATCCGTCAAGGATGAACCCCTTTTTTGCATTAGCTGTTATAGCCTCTTTCGCTATCTCATTGACCACGTCATCGGGTACCAGCATTCCTTTATTGATAAAGTCCGCCGCCTTCTTCCCGACTTCTGTTTGGTTCTTTATGGCCTCACGGAGTATATCACCCATCGATATATGAGCTATCTTAAGCTCGGTTGCGAGCATCTTTGCCTGTGTACCTTTGCCTCCTCCCGGAGGGCCTAAGAATAAAAGCTTCTTCATACGAGCAGCCTTTCGTATTGTCTTGTTATCAGATGCGCTTCTATCTGCCTGACCAGGTCAAGAGCCACACCCACAACGATAAGCAATGCTGTCGCCCCCAGTCCCTGGAACGTGGTTATATGGGTCAGCCCTTCGACGATGGTAGGGATGACCGCGACCGTCGAAAGGAAGAGAGCGCCTACAAGGGTCAGCCTTGTAACGATATATTCAAGATATTCCGCAGTCGGCTTTCCCGGCCTTATCCCTGTAACGAACCCGCCGTATTTCTTGATGTTATCGGCAAGCTCCGTAGGGTTAAAGGTTATAGCTGTATAGAAATATGTAAAAAAGAATATCAATGCGAAATAGAGCACCATATACAGAGAGCCTGACGGCGACAGCGCGTTGACCAGCCCTCTAAATATATCATTGGGTATGAACTGTGCTATCGTAGCAGGGAACAACAGGAATGACGATGCAAAGATGATAGGGATGACGCCTCCCTGGTTCAGCTTAATAGGTATATAAGTGCTTTGGCCTCCGTACACCTTCCTGCCGACTACCCTTTTTGCATACTGTACCTGTACCCTTCTCTGTGCTTCCTGGACAAGAACTATTGCGACGATCATTATCAGGAAAACCGTCAAAAGGACTATCAATCCTGTGGCGCTTGCTCCGCCTTTGAGAATGGTAGCGGTCTGTCCGATATATGAAGGGATCCTGGCAACTATGCCTATAAAAATGATCAGCGATGCTCCGTTACCGATGCCTCTTTCGGTCACTAGCTCTGATATCCACATAAGGAAAGCTGTGCCAGCTGTCAGCGATACTACGGTGGACACAAGGAAAAGAGTAAAACTGACCTCGTCCTGCGTAACACCTTTCAGCCAGAACGCCATCCCGATCGACTGGATCGTAGCAAAAACTATGGTAAGGTATTTTGTATATTGAGCGATCTGCTTCCTTCCCGAATCCCCTTCTTTCTTCAGCTCTTCAAGCTGAGGGATCACTGCTGAAAGCAGCTGCATTACGATAGATGCGTTGATATAGGGAACGATGCCCATCGCGAATATCGAGAACTTGACCAATGCTCCTCCTGTAAAGAGATCAAGGAAACTGAGCAGGTTGGCCTGTCCGAATATTCCCGCGAGCTTTGAAGCGTCTATACCGGGAACGGAAATATGCGCACCAAAACGAAAAACGGCGATCATCAATACAGTGAAGATCACCCTTTTCCTAAGGTCCTCGATATTGAATATTCCGGTAATGTTATTGAGCATTTGGGATTATCGCTTTACCTCCGGCCTTTTCTATCTTTGCGATAGCATCCGCGCTGAACTTATCAGCTTCGATCGTCATCGCCTTCTTTATTTCGCCTTTTCCGAGCACTTTTACCTGTAAAAGGATCTTCTTCTCTGATGAAGAGAAGAACCTTTCTTTAAGCATCTGGACGGTCACTTTTTCTCCCGCGTCGAATACGTTAAGGTCCTGGACGTTAATGATATTGTAAGCGCGCTTGAACGGATAGTTCTTGAACGTTCCCATCTTGGGAAGCCTTCTGTAGAGAGGTGTTTGTCCTCCTTCGAACCTTAGACCTTTTGTCCCCCCCGACCTGCTTTTCTGTCCTTTATGTCCGCGGCATGCTGTCTTGCCGTGGCCCGAACCGGTACCTCTCCCGACCTTTTTTTTCTTTTTATAAGAGCCTTTTGCTCTCTTAAGCTGCGATAACATTATCATTTTTTTCTACTCCAACCGCCTTTGATTTTAAAACCACGCCTCTGAGCTCCGATTCTTCCTCGCTCTTCTTGAGGTTAGTCAAAGCATTCAGCGTTGACCTTGCAACGTTTATCGAATTTGCCGACCCGATCGATTTTGCGACTATGTTCCTTACTCCGGCCAGCTCAAGCACGGTACGAACCGGCCCGCCTGCAATAACACCTTTTCCTGAGGGTGCCGTTCTCAGGACTGTCATGGAAGAGGAGAACTTCCCTTCGCAATCGTGAGGTATAGTTCCCGATATCAGAGGCACGTGGACGAGGTTCTTCTTACCGTCCTCGACTGCTTTTCTGATGGCAGATGCAACTTCATTGGCTTTGCCTATGCCCATGCCCACCCTTCCGGCCTCATCACCTATAACGACTACTGCGCGGAAGCTCATCTTCTTTCCGCCTTTCACCACTTTGGTCACCCTGGAAATCTGGACGACCTTTTCTTTGAACTCCTTTTCGCTGTCGTTATGTCTGTATTCTTGAGCCATCTTTTCTCCTTTTTCGTACCTAGAATTTCAACCCGGCCTGCCTCGCGGCATCTGCCAGGGCTTTTACTTTGCCGTGGTATCTTTTCGGGCCTCTGTCGAAAACGACCGTCTCTACCCCGACCTTCTTCGCCCTTTCAGCCAGCATTGTCCCTATCTTCTTAGCTGACTCGACGTTTGAGGAAAGTTTTTTCTTTCCGAACTCTTTGTCTAGCGTTGACGCGGCTGCAAGTGTCTTTCCCTCGATATCATCGATCACCTGCGCGTAGATATGGCTTAATGTGACTGTTGTCCTGAGCCTGGGCCTAGTTTTTGATCCTTTGATCACTTGTTTCTTTGCCATTTTTTAAGCTCCTGCCTTGGCGGCCGCTTTTCCGGCCTTTCTTCTTACATACTGACCCTGATATCTGATGCCCTTGCCTTTATACGGCTCAACAGGCCTTACGTATTTTATGTTCGAGGCTACCTGTCCTACCACCTGTTTGTCCAGCCCGACCACTTTTACTTTTGTCTGTCCTTCGACAACGAATTCTATCCCGTCCGGAGGAATGACCTCAACCGGATGAGAATATCCCATCGAAAGTACAAGCTTTTTTCCTTCTTTAGCAGCCCTGTAACCAACGCCCTGTATCTCGAGCTCTTTCGTGAATCCTGTCGAAACACCTGTGACCATATTGCTGAGCAGGGCCCTGAAAAGCCCGTGCATCGATCTAATGCCCTTTTCCTCTGAAGATCTTGATAATGTAGCCTTGCCGTTCTCCACCTTTACTGAGATACCGGCATCTATGTTCTGCTTTAAGGTCCCTTTTGGTCCCTTGACCGTCATTACCCCTTTCTCGATAGTTATGTTCACTCCGGAAGGGATATTTATTACAGCTTTACCGATTCTTGACATTTTTCCTTACCATACCTTACAGAGGATCTCTCCTCCGACACCCTTCTTCCTTGCTTCTTTGTCGGTCATGATTCCGCTCGACGTCGATACGATAGATGTTCCGAAACCGCTCTGTACTGTCGGGATCTTAGTCGCGGAATAATAAAGATGCCTGCCCGGCGTGCTTATCCTCTTGATGCCGTTCATCACGTTCTCTTTGTTCCTGCGGTACTTAAGCCCCATTACAAGAGTTGATTTGTGCCCTTTTGTCTGTACCTCAAAATCAGAGATATAACCCTCGGATTTAAGCACCTTAGCTATCTCTGCTTTTAATTTTGATGACGGGAGTTCAAGGCTGGTCCTTTTTGTCCTGATTGCGTTCCGGATCCTTGAAATCATATCTCCGATCGGGTCATTTATGGTCATCACTTGCTCCTTTATTAATGTCTTACCAGCTCGATTTGGTAACGCCGGGAAGAGCCCCTTCGTGCGCCAATTTCCTGAAACATATCCTGCAGAGACCGAACTTTTTTAAATAGGCCCTCGGTCTTCCGCACTGTTTGCATCTGGACTTTCTCCTTGTGGAGAACTTTACTTTTTTCTTCTGTTTTGCAAGCCATGAGGTCTTTCCCATTTTTTACTCCTTAGGTCCTGAAAGGCATCCCCATATATTTTATGAGGGCTCTTGCGCTGTCATCGTCCTTGGCGCTGGTGCATATAGTGATATCCATTCCTCTCACCTTATCGACCTTGTCATAGTTGATCTCAGGGAATATCAGCTGTTCGGTTATACCAAGAGTATAGTTACCTCTGCCGTCAAAAGCCTTCGGGGAGACGCCCTTGAAATCCCTTATCCTCGGAAGGCAGATGTTGATCAGCTTATCAAGGAACTGGTACATCCTTTTGCCTCTCAGAGTGACCTTGCATCCTATCGTCTGCTTTGCCCTCAGCTTGAAGTTCGAGATTGATTTTTTTGCTTTTGTCGCCAACGGTTTCTGCCCTGTTATCACGGCGATCTCCTCGATTGCCGCATCCAGTCCCTTCGGATTTGAAACAGCCTCACCTATCCCTCTGTTGACCACCACTTTGGTCACTTTAGGTACTTCATGAGGGTTCTTGAACTGGAACTCTTTCATCAGCAGCTGTTTTATCTCTTTTTCGTATTTTGTCTTAAGGTCTTTCATTTCATTTCACCTTGTCTATCACTTCATTGCATTTTTTGCATGCCCTGAAGCCGTCCTTTTTTGCGAGCCTAGTCGGCTTTGAGCAATGCGGGCAGACGACCATGAGCTTTGACAGGGAGATCGGGATCAGCTTATCAACTATTCCTCCCGGAAAGTTCCTTGTCGGCTTCGAGTGCCTTTTGGCCACATTGACCTTTTCTACTATAGCCGTGCCTTCTTTTGGGTGCACTTTCTGGACTTTTGATTTCTTGCCTTTGTCCTTACCTGAAAGGACCAGTACAGTATCGCCTTTTTTTACTCTTGGTTGCATATTAGATCACCTCTATAGCAAGGGATATTATTTTCATGTAGTCCTTGTCCCTGAGCTCCCTTGCGACAGGACCGAACACCCTTGTCCCGACCGGATTGCCCTGATCGTTTATTATCACGGCAGCGTTGTCATCGAACCTAACGTACGAGCCGTCATCCCTTCTGATCGGCTTGGTCACCCTTACGATCACAGCCTTTACGATCTGGCTCTTTTTTACGGTCATGTTGGGAGTGGCGTCCTTAACGACACCGATAATGACATCACCAACTTCGGCATATCGCCTGTACGAATTGCCGAGTATCCTCACACAGAGGATCTGTTTCGCGCCTGAATTGTCAGCTACATTAAGCCTGGTCTGTACTTGGATCATTTTCCTTCACTATTCCTTTATGTCCTACTACTTTTTCGACCCTCCATCTTTTCTTTTTTGACAGGGGTCTGATCTCGACTATTACAACCTGATCGCCGATCTTGCACTCGTTCTTTTCGTCATGCGCAGCGAACTTGACGTTCTTCTTGATCACTTTATGGTAAAGCGGATGCTTGAACACCATCTCAACAGAGACGACCGCGGTCTTGTCGTTCTTGTTGCTTACCACAACGCCTTGTTTACTTTTTCTTTTTTCCGGCCTTTTTTGCATTTTCCTTCTCCTTGATGATCGTAAGGGTCCTGGCAATATCCTTTTTCAGAGAACCCTTTTTAAGGAGGTTCTTTAGCTGATTCGTCGACGCCATGAACCTGGTCTTAAGAAGCTCAAGCCTCAGCTCTTTAAGCTTTGACTGGAGTTCGTTCACCGACATTTCCCTGACCTTTGATGCTTTCATTGTTTACACCTTCGAAACGAATCTGGTCTTTACCGGCATCTTGTGCGCGGCAAGCCTCATCGCTTCCATTGCTTCTTCTTTTTTTACGCCTGAAAGCTCGAACAATATCGTTCCGGGTTTTACCGGGGCCACGAAGAACTCAGGCGCGCCTTTTCCGCCGCCCATCCTTGTCTCCGCGGGCCTTGAGCTGTACGGCTTATCGGCCAGTATCCTTATCCAGACCTTCCCGCCCCTTTTGATGAAGTGGGTAAGTGCTTTTCTCGCAGATTCGATCTGCTTGACCCTCAGCCATGCCTGATCAAGGCATTGAAGTCCGAAATCGCCGAACGCAAGTGTGTTGCCCCTTGTGGCGGCGCCTTTCATCGTCCCTCTTTGCTGTTTCCTGAACTTTGTTCTTCCCGGTTGCAGTACCATTATTTACCTCACATCGTCTGAGATGATACGACCCTTGCTTCGGGTGTCATCTCGACTTTCTTTTCCTTTTCGGCCAGGACGTCGCCGCGGTAGACCCACACCTTGATGCCGATCTTTCCGTAAAGCGTCATCGCCTCGGTAAAACCATACTCTATCTTCGCCCTTAGGGTGTGCAGAGGCACCTGCCCTCTTCTGTACCATTCGGACCTTGCTATTTCGGCCCCGCCAAGCCTGCCTCCGACCATTATCTTTATACCTTTTGCCCCTGTCCTTAGCGCTTTCATGACCGCCTGTCTCATCGCCCTTCTGAAAGCGATCCTTTTTTCAAGCTGCATAGCTATGTTCTCGGCTACGAGCTGCGGATTTGACTCAGGGTTCTTCACCTCATGTATGTTGAGCTGGATCTGTTTCTTGGTCATAAGGACTATTTCGTCCCTGATCACACCAACATCTTTGCCGCCTTTTCCTATTATGACGCCCGGCCTGGCCGTGTATATGTCTATCTCTATCTGGTTAGCGCGTCTTGATATCTTGATCCTTGCGATACCGGCTTTGTACAGCCTCTTCTTGAGATGGTCCCTAACCTTGAGGTCCTCCTGAAGGTTATCAGAGTAAGCGTTGCCTTCTGCGTACCAGGAGCTGTCCCACTCTTCGTTGACCCCGAGCCTCAGCCCCCTTGGATGTATCTTTTGACCCATTATTTAGCCTCCACGATAAATGTTATATGGCAAGACCTCTTGAGTATGGAAAATGCCCTGCCACGGGACATTGGCCTGTATCTTTTCATCGGTGTCGAAGGACCGCAATAGCACTCGGAAATTACCAGGCTGTCTTTTGCCAGCTTGTAATTGTTCGTAGCATTTGCTATTGCGCTCTTCAGTGTTTCATATGCTGCTTTCGCGGCGGAATGCGGGAGGAACTTAAGGATCGTAAGCCCTTCCAATGCGCTCTTGTCCCTTACCATGTCCAGCACCCTGTTCATCTTTCTGAACGAGACGCGCTGATATTTTGATACTGCTTTTACCTTCATCTGGGTTTCCTTACTATGTTAATGCCGATGATTTGTCCGTCGGAGAGCTGTGGCCTTTGAACGTCCTTGTTGGGGAAAATTCGCCAAGCTTATGACCGACCATGTTCTCGGTAATGTACACAGGGATATGCTTTACTCCGTTGTGCACTGCCAGCGTGAACCCTATCATTTCAGGCACGATCGTCGACCTTCTCGACCATGTCTTTATGATCTTCTTGTCACCGGTCTTCACGGCTTTCTCGATCTTCTCCATCAGATGATAGTCAACGAACGGACCTTTTCTTAAAGACCTCGACATTAATTATTTCCTCCTGGTAAGTATGAGCCTGTCGGAAGCTTTTCTCGGCTTCCTGGTCTTGAACCCTAATGTAGGCTTGCCCCAAGGCGTAACAGGTCCCGGTCTTCCGACAGGCGCCCTGCCCTCGCCTCCGCCGTGCGGATGGTCGCATGGGTTCATGGCAATGCCTCTTACTGACGGCCTTATCCCAAGATGTCTCTTTCTTCCGGCCTTGCCGTAAGAAATATTCTTCGCATCAAGGTTGCCTACTTGCCCTATGGTCGCCCTGCATGTGATCGGTATCAGCCTTTCTTCGCCCGAAGGGAGCTTTATGGTAGCCATAGAACCCTCTTTTGCGATAAGCACTATGCTGCTGCCCGCCGACCTGGCAAGCTGTCCGCCTTTTCCCGGCGTCATCTCGACATTGTGCACAGTTGTACCGACCGGTATGTTCTTGAGCATGAGAGAGTTACCCGGCTTGATATCCGCATCTTCTGAAGATATAACGGTATCTCCGGCCTTGAGACCGAGAGGGGTAAGGATATATCTCTTGTCGCCGTCAGAGTATTTAACCAGAGAGATCCTTGCATTCCTGCACGGATCATACTCAATGCTTGCCACCGTTCCCGGCATGTCGAGCTTGTCTCTTTTGAAATCGATGATCCTGTACTTGATCTTGTTGCCGCCGCCTTTATGACGAACGGAAACTCTTCCGGAAGAATCCCTGCCTCCGTGCTTTTTCAGCGTTACCAGAAGCGACTTCTCCGGTTTATTTGTTGTCTTATCCTCGAAAAGGACGTCGATCCTTGTCCTTGTTCCGGGCGTGAACGGTCTAAAAGTCTTTAAAGCCATCTATCACAACATCCCTTCAATAAGATCTATCTTCTGCCCCGTCTTGATCTTGACATAAGCTTTTTTCCAGTCTGATTTCGTACCGATCTTTGCGCCTATACGCCTTGACTTACCCTTAACGTTCACCGTATTGACCTCCACCGGCTCAACCTTGAACAGCTGTTTGACGGCCCTTTTAACATCGATCTTTGTCGCAGCCGGATGTACAGAGAACACATACATGTTCTCTGCCTTCATCAGCGAGGTCTTCTCGGTGATGATCGGCTTTATTATTATCTGTTCATTAGCCAGCATTTATCCCTTGAACCTTTCTTCTAAATTGGAAAGAGCGGCCTGGTCAAGGAGAAGCCATTCATACTTCAGTATATCAAAAACCAAAGCATTTTTGCTGTCCGAAACCTTGACTTTTTCAATATTTGCGGAAGCCCTTTTTATGTTGGTATCAGGCGCCCCGAGAACTACATATGCGTTCTCCTTTTTTATCTTTCCCATTATCTTTGCCATCTCTGATGTCTTCCCGCTCTTAAGCTCAAGAGAATCTATGACAACCACTTTACCGGAACCGGCCTTTCCGGACAGCGCCATCTTAAAAGAAAGCTCTCTGACCTTTTTAGGGAGCTGGAATGAATAGTCCCTCGGTTTTGGACCGAAGACCACTCCGCCTTTTCTCCAGAGAGGGGACCTTATGGACCCGGCCCTTGCCCTTCCGGTGCCTTTTTGTTTCCACGGTTTTTTACCGCCTCCGCGAACTTCAGCCCTTGTCTTTGTTGAAGCTGTGCCCTGCCTTTTGCCTGAGAGGTACCAGCGAACCGCGTCGTTAAGCACCGAAGGCTTCACGGCCACAGCGAACAGACTGTCAGAGGCTTTTATCTCGCCGAGCGATTTCCCGTTCTTATCTATCAGAGGAAGATTTACCATCTCACTTCGCCTTTCTCAATATCAGTAACCCGCCCTCGACGCCGGGGACAGCCCCGCCGATAAGGATAAGGTTCTTGTCCGGTATCACCTGTACGACTTTCAGGTTCTTCACCGTGATACGTTCACCGCCCATTCTTCCCGCCATTCTTTTGCCCTTGTAGACCCTTCCAGGAGTGGTCCCAGCACCTATTGAGCCGGGGATCCTGTGCGATTTTGAACCATGGGACATCGGGCTCCTGCGGAAATGGTGCCTTTTTACAGTACCGGCAAAACCTTTTCCGATAGAGCTGCCGGTCACGCTCACCTTTTCTCCGGCCTTGAACAGGTCAGCCTTGATCTCCTGTCCGAGCTCAATGCCGTCTAGCTTGTCAGCCTTGAACTCCTTCAGATGCTTCAGCGCTTTTTCCACGCCGGCTTTCTTGAATTGTCCCGCCATAGGCTTGGTCGCCTTTTTCACGCTCCCGTATCCCAACTGTACGGTGCTGTTGAGGTCGGACTTTTTAAGGACCACGCACGGGCCAGCCTCAACGACCGTAACAGGCACGACAGCTCCGGCCTTGTCATAGACCTGGGTCATCCCTTTTTTTGTTCCTAACAAACCGTCCAACATCGTTTATCTCCTTACGAAAGTTTTATCTCGATATCCACGCCGGCAGGAAGATCGATCTGCATCAAAGCATCGACCGTCTGCGGTGCGGGGTCAAGTATGTCGATCAGCCTTTTGTGCGTCCTCATCTCAAAATGCTCCCTCGACTTCTTGTCAACGTGCGGCGAACGCAGCACGCAATAGATCTCTTTGTCTGTCGGTAGCGGTATCGGCCCGGAGACCGCTGCCCCTGCCCTCTTTGCGGTATCGATTATCTTCGCGGCCGACTGATCAACGATCCTGTGGTCATATCCTTTCAGTCTTATTCTTATCTTTTGTCTTTTCATACTATCCCTTCCCGGTATTTTTTAATACTATTCCCTCGGAGATGTTCTTGGGCACTTCCTCGTATGAGTTGAACTCCATAGTGTAGGAAGCTCTGCCCTGTGAACAGGACCTGAGAGACGTAGAATATCCGAACATTTCAGACAGCGGCACCTTTGCTTTTATGGTCTGTACGCCTTTGTAGGCCTCCATACCTTCGATCCTGGCCCTTCTGCTGTTCAGGTCGCCCATTACATCACCGAGATATTGCTCAGGTGTCACGGCCTCGACCTTCATAATCGGCTCAAGGAGTACCGGTTTTGCTCTCATGAAAGCCTCTTTGAACGCCATCGATCCGGCGATCTTGAAGGCGATCTCTGAAGAATCGACTTCATGGTAAGAGCCGTCGAACAGTGTCACTTTTATGTTCAGTGCAGGATATCCCGCAAGCACGCCTGATGTCATCGCCTCTTTTATCCCGGCCTCTACAGCAGGTATATACTCCCTTGGGATAGCACCGCCGACGATCTTGTTCTCGAACTCGAACAACTTTTCTTTGCTGTGCTCGATCTTGATGTAAACATGCCCGTATTGGCCGCGTCCGCCCGTCTGCCTGACGAACTTGCCTTCTGCTTCGCTCTGGCCTTTGATGGTCTCTTTGTAAGCCACCTGCGGTTTGCCGACATTGGCCTCAACCTTGAATTCCCTGAACAAACGGTCAACGATGATCTCCAGATGCAGCTCGCCCATACCTCTGATGATGGTCTGACCTGTCTCCTGGTCCGTGTTGACAACGAATGTTGGGTCCTCTTCCGCCAGCTTCTGCAGCGACATTCCGAGCTTTTCCTGATCGGCCTTGGTCTTTGGTTCGATCGCGACCGAAATGACCGGCTCGGGGAATACTATCGACTCAAGTATCACAGGAGCTTTTTCATCGCACAAAGTATCACCGGTGGTCGTATTCTTAAGACCTACGGCCGCGGCGATATCCCCGCTGTAGACCTCATCGATCTCTTCACGCTTATTCGCGTGCATCCTGAGCAGCCTGCTCAGTCTTTCTTTGTGGCCTTTGTTAGCGTTAAGGATGTAGGAGCCGTTCTTAAGGACCCCGGAATATACTCTGAAGAATGTAAGTTTTCCGACAAACGGGTCCGTCATGATCTTGAACGCAAGGGCAGATACCGGAGCACTGTCCGAAGCGTTCCTGAACATGTCCTCGCCGCTGTCAGGATCGATGCCTTTTACTGCCTTCACATCGACCGGCGAGGGAAGATACTCAAGGATCACATCGAGCAGAGGCTGTATTGCCTTATTTTTAAAGGCCGTCCCGCAGGTGACAGGCACTATCCTGCCGGCCAGGGTCGCTTTTCTGAGCCCTGTCATGATCTCTTCAGAGGTCAGTTTGTTCCCGTCGAGATATTTGACCATGAGCTCATCATCCGACTCAGCTGCCGCCTCAACCACTTTTTCGTGGTATCTGTAAGCTTTAGATTTCATTTCTTCGGGGATGGGCTGCTCCGTGTATTTTCCTGCAGCCTCAGCTTCATATGTATATGCTTTCATTGCAACAAGGTCGATCACTCCCTTGAACTGGTCTTCAGCGCCTATAGGCAGCTGTATCGCAACAGGATGAGCGTGGAGCCTTTCCTGCATCATCTTGAGGACTCTTTTGAAATCCGCTCCTACCCTGTCCATCTTATTGACGAACGCTACTCTTGGAACATGATGTTTTACGGCCTGCCTCCAGACCGTTTCACTCTGAGGCTGTACGCCGCCGACGGCGCAGAACACTGCGACCACTCCGTCTAGCACCCTGAGCGATCTTTCCACCTCTACGGTAAAGTCGACGTGACCGGGAGTATCTATGATATTGATCCTGTGCTCTTTCCAGAAACACGTAGTACAGGCTGAGGTTATCGTGATGCCTCTTTCTTTTTCCTGCTCCATCCAGTCCATCGTAGCGGTACCTTCATGTACCTCTCCGATCTTGTAGAGCTTACCTGTATAGTAAAGTATCCTTTCGGTCAAAGTCGTCTTGCCCGCATCGATATGGGCCACTATGCCGATATTCCTTGTTTTTTCTAAGCTATATTCTCTTGGCATTTTCTCACCACCTGAAGTGCGCGAAAGCCTTGTTGGCCTCGGCCGTCTTATGCAGGTCTTCCTGTTTCTTCTTTGCTCCGCCCGTATTGTTGAAAGCGTCGAGCAGCTCGGACGAGAGCTTATCTATCATCGATTTGCCGGGTCTGTCAAGAGCGCTTTCCTTTATCCATTTCATTGCTATCGCGATGCCGCGGTCCCTTTCGACCTCGATAGGGATCTGGTAGGTTGATCCTCCGACCCTTCTTGCTTTTACTTCCATAAGAGGGGCGACGTTCTTTATCGCCGTATCAAATACTTCCAGTGCGTCCTTTTTTGCCTTTTCGGAGATGTTCTTCATGGCGTCATATACTATCGTCTCCGCCGTGCTCTTCTTTCCGTCAAGCATGATCTTGTTGATGAATTTCTGGACAAGCACGTTATTGTACTTAAGGTCCGAGACCGGTTTCTTTCTGCTTACTCTTCCTCTTCTTGGCATTTTATTCCTTCCTTATTTCTTCGGGCGTTTCGCGCCGTACTTCGACCTTGATTTGAGCCTGTTCTCGACACCTGCGGTATCGAAAGTCCCTCTTACTATGTGGTACCTTACGCCGGGAAGGTCCTTGACCCTGCCTCCCCTGACCAGCACCACGCTGTGTTC
>CAZHHM010000004.1:0-90235 GCA_964532225.1 uncultured bacterium
AAGGGACAGGGTGGCAGAGTTCATGTCAGTACTGGCCCTGATAGCAGGCTCGCTTGAGCGTTTTTCCACGGAGATAAGGAACCTCTCAAGGACCGAGATACTCGAGGTCGAGGAACCGTTCAAAAAAGGCCAAAAGGGCTCATCGGCCATGCCTCACAAAAAGAACCCCATAATATCCGAAAGGATAACCAGCCTGGCAAGGGTAGTCCGGGGCAATAGCCTGGCCGCCATGGAGAACATGGCCCAATGGCATGAAAGGGACCTTTCAAATTCGGCAGGGGAGAGGGTCATAATACCTGACTCGAATATCCTTATTGATTATATGATTAACAAGTTCATCGGCCTTATGGAGGGACTTGTTGTACATCCCGAGAATATGATGAGGAACATAGAGGCTTCGGGCGGTATCGTATTCTCTCAAAGGATCTTGCTGACCTTGGTCAATAAAGGTCTTACCCGCGAGGATGCCTATAAGATAGTCCAGGCAACGGCCATGGAGGCCAGGAATTCAGGCAGGAAGATGAAGGATGTGGCCATAGTAGGGGAGCTCTCAAAGCTCATGAAAAAGGATGAGATCGAGGCTCTTTTTGACCTGGGGTATTTCACCAGGAACCTTGAAGCAGTATACAAGAGGTTCGGGATCTAGGCCTGTATATAGCGGCCCTATATATAGCGTGCGGTTATGTTCGTTTTGAAGAGTACGGTCGACTGGCCAAAACAACCGTCAATGAAAGGAGCAAAAAAGAAAGCGAAGTTAGGATAGGGGTTATGAATAGACGCTAATCGTCACCCCTTGCGTAACAAGCTGATTTTAGCTCTTAAAATATAAAGATAAGGAGATCAAATCGTAACATGTTCCATGCAAAGATATTCGTAAGGCACAAAAAAGGGATCCTTGACCCGCAGGGAAAGACCATAAAGGACGCGCTTCACTCAATGTCATTCTCTAGCGTTACGGAGGTCAAGGTTGGCAAGCTTATAGACCTCAGACTTAGCGCCCCGTCCCTCCAGGATGCCAAGTCAAAAGTGAACGAGATGTGCAAGCAGCTTCTGGCCAATCCGGTCATCGAAGAATATACGTTCGAGGTTGAGGAGCTCTGATGAAAGCAGGCGTTATAGTATTCCCCGGCAGCAACTGCGACTGGGACTGCTTCCACACCGCCAAGAACGAGCTTAAGGCCAGGACCAGGTTCGTCTGGCACCAGGAAACCGCCATAAAAGACCTTGATATCGTGATCGTTCCCGGCGGCTTTTCGTACGGCGACTATTTAAGGTCAGGGGCAATTGCAAGGTTCTCACCGGTAATGAAGGCCCTTGAAGAGTATGTCAAAAAGGACCGCGGACTTGTTATAGGCATATGCAACGGTTTCCAGATACTTACCGAGGCGCATTTGCTTCCGGGCGCGCTTCAGAAGAACAAACATCTGAAATTCCTGTGCAAGGACGTCTATCTGCGTGTCGAGAACACAAAAACGCCTTTCACTAATTCATGTAAGCCGGGCCAGGTGTTGAAAGTCCCGATCGCTCATTTTGACGGTAATTACACGGCCGATAAAGATACAATTAAACGGTTAAATGCAAAAAAACAGGTGATTTTCAGGTATTCCAGCAAAAATGGCTCAGTTGCTGATAAATTCAACCCAAACGGTTCAATAGAGAATATTGCCGGGATATGTAATGAAGCAAGGAACGTGCTCGGAATGATGCCTCATCCTGAAAGGGTCACCGAAGCCGTTCTTGACGGCATAGACGGGCAATTCATCTTCAGATCGATCAAGAACTATATCTAAGAAGCAGACTTTCAAAGAACAAAGGCCCCCTATACTCTACTTTACATAATATATATTATGCGACATAGCATAATAGCTATTTTACCATTAGCCGGCTAATGCCGGACCTGAGACTTTTCACAATATTTGATATCACCGACTGTTTTTGACGATATATATGTAGGAGGGGTTCAATAAATGAAAAGAACTTTGATTCTTCTGATGTCAGCGATCATGTCGGCGGCTTTGATCATAACATTGTCCCCTATCGCAAATGCTTCTGAAGAGCTGGTCGCAAGCGAGTATATCAAGAACATAGCCGAGGCAGGTAAAAAGCAGACAACCGGGACCCTGATCATCAAGAACACCACATCAAATGTATTCGTAACTATTGACGGGGGCTTTATCGGTACGGCCTCGTTCGTTTTTGACAATATAAAGCCCGGAGAACACACGGTAAAGGGTTTTAAGCGCGGGAATCAGATATTCGAATCGGTCATATATGTAGATGCCGAAGAGAACACATTTTTGACAATATATGACGACCATTGCACATCAGGCAGGGCAGCACCTTATTGATGCAAGTTTTGCCCGCCAGTCAGCGAAAGATATACGAAAGAGCAGAGAAGCTCTCTCTCAGGCCACCCCGGCCGCCATCTCTCGGCTGCCGGGGTATTTTTATGACCTCCCCTAGTGATATAATATTTTTTAATGAAGAAAGCCTTTTACTTGTCCGTTCTATTATCCGTCTTACTTATAGGATGCACTTCAGCTAATTCAAGGAAAACCGTATATGCTGGGTCTTTCTATCCCGGCGAAAAGAACATCCTAAAGGCGACCATTAATGCCTTCCTCTCAAATGCAGGCCCGAAAGTATCCAAAGGACAAATTATCTCGTTAGTCGTCCCGCACGCAGGTTATGAATACTCGGGCCAGGTAGCAGCTTATTCATATAAAGAAATTAAGGACAAGCCCTTCAAAACGGTCATTATCATAGGCCAGAACCATTTTTCATACTATGACGGCATTGCCGTTTCCGGCCATGAAGACTTTGAAACACCACTGGGCAAACTCCCTGTCGACCGGGAGCTTGCACGCAAGATCGCCTCAGCCGACCCAAAGATACGCATCGACGACAACGCCTTCGAAAAGGACCATACGATAGAGGTGCAATTGCCTTTTATCCAATTGTCATTAAAGGACGCCAAGATAGTCCCGATCCTATTCGGGAACCTTAGCCCCGATAACTGCAGGATACTTGCCGATGCAATATCACCTTATGTCGATGACAGCACGCTCGTGATAGCCAGCACGGACTGGGCGCATTATTTTGCTTATGACAAGGTCAACGAAATGGATATTGCCGGTATTGATTCAGTACTAAAAGGGGACCTTAACGGCTTTATTTCGCTCTTGAACCAGAGAAAGACCGAGGCCTGTGCAGCCTCTGCAGTCATAACCGCCTCGCTCATAGCTTCTTCCAAAGCCTCGAACAGGACATTCCTTTTGAAACATGCGAATTCCGGAGATGCTACGGGCGACAAGAACGCACAAGTGGTCGGCTACACCGCGCTGGCATTCTCAAGAGAGCCGCTATCGCTTTCGCGTGAAGAGAAAAAGTACCTCCTTGATATTGCCAGAAAAACGATCAGCGCCTCTCTTGATAAAAAAGAACTCAAGCTGAACATACCGCCTAACCCTCCCTTCCATGTGAATTCCGGGGTTTTTGTGACACTTAAGAAATACGGGATGCTGAGGGGCTGCATAGGCATAATGGAACCCATAAAGCCATTGTACAAAGCTGTATCTGACACTGCCATATCCTCTGCGTTTCAGGACGCCAGGTTCAGCCCTGTCCGCAAGGATGAGATAGGCAACATCGATATTGAGATCTCCGTCCTCTCCCCTATCAGGGAAATAAAAAGCACGGACGAGCTTGTCCCCGGAAGGGACGGGATCATCCTTGTAAACGGCAATAACAGCGGAGTGTTCCTGCCTCAGGTCGCAACTGAACAGAAATGGGATAAGGCTGAGCTATTGAGACAGATAGGTTATAAAGCCGGATTAGGGCCGGACACATGGAAAGACAAGAACACCAGGCTCTATACTTTCACCGCGGATGTTTTCGGGGAAGAATAGCCCCCCGCCCTTTTATTTAGATTTTTCTGCGGCTGCCGTATCGCTTTTGTTATCAGACGTTTTTGACGGTTCGCTATGTTTTTTGCCATAATCTGTCACGTGGAACCCGCTGCCTTTGAACTGTATCCCAACTCTTGAGATAAGCTTTTTGACAGGGCCTTTGCAGTATTTACACTCTTTCAGAGGCTTGTCGTGAATGCTCTGATGTTCTTCGAACTCTTTACCGCACTTTTCGCATCTGTATTCGTATATTGGCATTTCTTTTAAATATGGAGGCAGGCGGATTTGAACCGCCGACCTGTCGCTCCGCTCCATGAGGAGATTCTCTCCTCATCCTCCTCTTTAAGGGAAACACCCTGTTTCCCTTAACAACCCTTCTGAAGGTCGGCACTTTTTTTAAATATGGAGGCAGGCGGATTTGAACCGCCGACCTTCTGATTGCAAATCAGACGTTCTGCCAGCTGAACTATGCCCCCATGTTAGAAAGCAGAAAGTAGAAAGTAGAGAATAGAAAGTAGCCCCATCTATTCTCTACTCTCTAATCTCAACTTTCTGCTCTCTAAATGGGCCCAGGTGGATTCGAACCACCGACCTCACGATTATCAGTCGTGTGCTCTAGCCAACTGAGCTATGAGCCCTTTTTTTTATTATAACATGATGATGTTTTCGATACTAAAAGCGTTCAAAAGAACTCAAAGAACTTGCCGGAAATGTCCTTAAAGCGCCAGTTGGTATTGTTCCCTCCGTCCTGCACCGTTTCATCATGCCCGTCAGCTACTGCGTATGTACCGGCCGGTCCCGCATTGCAATAGGACACCGAAATATTTGTGATATCCTGTGTCACATTCGTCATGCTCATGCGCAAATACCACTCTGACCCTGGATTTGTGGGGGATAGGATCAGCAGCTGGCCGGCCGAACCTGTCATTTTCAGAGTTCCATTTGACGCAACAGATTGCGCTTTTCCGCTTTCAAAGAATATGGTCCTCGCAGAAGAGGCCGTACCTGCAAGGCTCGCCCAGTTGTTATCCCCATAAATATACTGGTCAGAGGTGGCATCAAATGTAACGCTCCCGCTTCTCGGCACAAAATTGCCGGAGTTGCTCCAGTTACCTTTGACCGTGATCCTGTAGTTGTTAGAACTTGCGTCCAATGTGCTTGAGGTATCAATAAATAAGTCTTTGTTAATGGTGGTATTCCCTCCCAGAGTCTTTGTGCTCGCGCCGCTTATCACAATGTCCTGATATTGCGGCGAAGCCGAAACCGTTTGAGCGATACCGGACGCATATTCTACAGTGCTGCCGTTATTTATCGATATCCCTCCGGCAAAAACGGGGAAAGTAGTAGCAGATGAAGCCGCGCCGAGCTTAAAAGCCCCTGCTTCAATAGTCAGGGATCCCGATGCAGAAGTGATCTGATATCCTCCATCACTCAAGATGCTGTTCGGGACGTTCGACCCTATTGATAGATAACTCCCAATAGTTGCTATACTGCTGAGCGTCACTCCTGTGGGGTTGTCGACTTTGACCCTTGTATATGTCGTCAAGCCTCTGACCGTCTGCGGTGAGCTGCCAACGAAGTTAATTACGCCTGTTCCCTGGTTAACAGTACCTGTGCCGGTAAAATTACCATAAAGATAAACATCAGGATTGTTGGTCGTTAAATTGGCGGCACCGGAGTTCGACGACCAGTTCCCCCTGATGTATAGTGCTCCTGGCTGAACAAGTTTTGTCCCTAATCCTGACAACGAAAGGTCCCAGTATTGAGGGGTTGTAGAAACATTCTGTGTTCCCGTAGTCGCCGCATACTCAACAGTCGTCCCCGATTCGATCCCATAAGAATCCATTGTTGGAAAGATCGAAGCTGAAGTCGATAGGGTATATTTTCCTGAGATAAGTTCCAGGGTAGATTCCCCTGTTTCTGCTATTGAATTGCCTTGATCGGTAAATACGCTGTTACTTATAATGTCCCCTATTATCAAAGTTTTCACGGTCGTTGTACCTGTCCCAAGCGATGCACCTGTAGTATTGGGGTTATTTGATTTGAGGATATCGTATGTCGTCACCCTTATGGTCTGGGCCGAGGCAGCATTGTGGTTGACAGTGTTCTCTGTTGCATTGGCGCTGAAGCTCGTTACTGATATTGCTGTACCTGCCCTCGAAATATTCAATGTAGCCCCGGCCTCCTGGGAAAATGTCCCCGTTCCTGCGATATCAGTAACTATCGTCAGATCTGAGTTGTTTGAAAGCACGGTCGGAGACGTCACCGAAATACTGGTTATAGTCCAGGGCGCGTCGCTGAATATCGTCTGATTATTGGTGTTAAAGGTATACAGACCTGTGCCGGAAGTGAAAGAACCGTAATTATCTATCCCGCCTCTGACAGTAAAAGCACCGTTACCGGATGCCGACCACGTGCCCAAGTTTAAAATATTCCCGATAAATACTGTGGACCCCGAAGAAGAGGTATCGGATAGCGTAGCTCCGGTTTCAATGGTCGTTGGCCCGTTATTTGTAAAAGCGTTGGCTCCAAGGTTTATTGTGCCCGAGGAAACATACAAGCTACCGCCTGCCTGTACTGTTGTCGTACCGCCTAAACTTGCCGTCTGACCGCCTACGTCAATAATTAAGTTGTGGTATGTACCTGTTTTTACCGTAGTTGCAAGGGATTGGTTGTAATATCTAACGGTATTGGGCACGCCCGTACAAAGCATGTTCCCTGTTGAAGCAAGGAAGCTCGCCCCTTTGATATCGAGGTACGAACCGGATGCATTTGTCCAGTCAGGGGTCAGGGTCCCGTTTAGTGTGCCTTCAAAGGTCACGACTCCGTTGTTGGTCACGTCTGAACCGGCAGTGCTCAGAAGAACGTCTCCGGTGAATATTAGCCTGGCTGAGGATAATATCGACCTTGAGGCCGAGATCGTTACAGGATTCGTGACCGTACCTGTCCCGGATATGTTCTTGGTCGTTCCGCTCAGTGTCAGCGTATTAGACCCGATCAACCATCCGTCCACTGAGATATCACCGGCAACCCCGAGTGTAAACGAAGAACAATCAAATGTCGCCCCGTTCTGTATCGTGAGTATGTTAGTGATGCTTTCATTTGCTCCCAGGGATTTTATTCCCGGACCTGTTGCCCTCAGGTTAACGTAAGCAAGGTCCTGTACAGACTGGTCCGTCCCATTATAATCAATTGTCGATCCCGCGCCCACGGTAACTGTCTCGAACCCCGAATAGTTCCCGGCAAATGTCGAAGCTCTCACATTAATTGTACCTGTAAAAGTAAGGACATCCGTTCCGCCTGTCCCCGTAATTGTCCAGGCATCAGGCTCGAACGTGGAGGGGGAGGTTACCGTAAAGGTCCCGGCAGCTGAAGCTGCGGCAGCAAGGGACTTTGTCCCTCCTCCGGTCAGGGTCAGATTAGCATAGGCAAGTCCGGAGTCTATAGTCTGATCTCCTGCCCTCGCATAGTTTACCGTCGAGCCGGTATTGGCCGTCCTTAGGACAAAAGAGGGATAGTTGCTTTCGAACGTAGGACCGTTTACCAGCAATGTCCCGGAAATGCTCATATTAGCGGTGCCAGAACCGCTGACATAATATACGTCCGGATTAAGAGTGGAACCGGAGCCGACTGTAAGGTTGCCAAGTACAGCAGCATTATCAGAAAGATATTTTGTGGATGCATTTGATATTGTCAGGTCCCTGTAAGGCGGATAACCGGACACGTACTGCGTTCCGGTAGCAGCTCCGTACTCTATAGTAGTACCCGATGTCTGGTAATAGCTTTCGAAAGTCGGTAATATGGAGGACGCGGAAGTAATATCGTAGACACCGGAATACATCTCAAGACTTGAACCGGCAAGCAGAGAGATAGTGAAGCCTGCATCAGTAAATATACTGTTTGGAGTGACATCCCCGATCACTATCGTTCGGAAAGCAGTCGTTCCTGAGGCAAGTGAAGCCCCTGTAGTATTTGAATTGTTCACCTTAATAATGTCGTAACTTGTCGGTTTTATGGTCTGGGCCGATGCTGCATTGTGGTTGACAATGTTATTAGGGGCTGTAGCATTTAGATTGGCTGTTATTGCGGTTCCTGTTTTGGCTATATTCAGTACGGCCCCGGCCTCCTGCGAAAAGGTCCCTGTCCCTGCAATATTTGTTAATATAGTAAGGTTCGTATTGTTTGATACAGTTATCGTATCGATGGTCATGCTGGTTATCTGCCAAGAAGAACTTCCGTTAAGCTCCTGGTCCCTGGTGTTGAATGTATAAAGCCCGGTCCCTGAAGAGAAAGTACCGTTATTCGTTATCCCTCCCCGTATCGTATAAGCTGAGCTTGCCGTGCTTGTCCAGGAGCCTTCATTTGTGATCAGGCCTTCGAAGATATTTGTTCCGGTTGCAGATGAATCATTGATGGTCCCGCCCGATTCGATGGTGGTCAAGGCATTGTTTGTGAATGACAGGGTGCTGAAGTTGAGGACACCGCTAACTATCCGGAGCCCTCCTGTTGCCTGTATTACGGTCGTCGCCCCTAAGGCCGCGGTCTGTGCGGACTTATCAATGATCAAATTTTCGTATGTGGTCCCTCTGACCGTCTGCGCAGTAGTGGTAGAGTTGTACCTTGCGGTATTCCCAGGCGCAGTAAAATTAACGTTGGTCACCGTTATCGTGCTCCCAGCGAACAACAAAGTTGAGTTATCTCCATTTATGAAAGTGCCGTTTGTGCCTGCGATCTGTGCGGCTGCCGTGTTAGTGAATTCCATTGTCGTCGTATTTGTCAGGCTTATCGTGGTTATAGTTATTGCAGCTCCAAAAGTAAGCGTTTGAGACCCGCCTATTTGCTGGTTGTTCGTTGTAAATGTAATCCCGCCTGTTCCTGAGTTAAAAGACCCGTCATTGGTGATACCTCCGTTGGTTATGGTCTTTGTCCCGGACCCGCCCGTGAAAGTACCTGTATTCACTATCCCTGCCGCTGATGTCCATACGCCTATGCCTCCGCTGAACGTGCCGTTGTTTATGAGGCCTCCGTTCATTGCAGCGGTTTCCGCTATAGAAGATGAAAGCAGTCCTCCAGGTTTTACGGTGATCGTACCGGCAAAAGTCTTTGTTCCTGTAGTGCTTGAACTGAACGTGAGTGTTCCTCCGGATTCGATCGTGGTCGGGCCGTTGACCGTGATCGTTACTCCTCTTACGTCAAGCGTTCCTGACATAATAGTAAGGGACCCTGTAGATTGTATCGTCGTTGCCGGCAGCTGGGGAGAATAGCCGGCATTGTTTATAACAAGATTATCGTAGTTGACCGCCCTTATGGTCTGAACCCCGGCTGTGCTGTTATATTCTACGGTATTCCCCACCGCCGTGGACGTAAAAGTAGTTACAGTATTTGTTGAACCCGCATATTTCAGGTACCCTGTCGCGGCATTTGTGAAGCCTCCCGAACCTGCCAGCTGAGCAGCACCTGTGCCTGTCATTTCGATGGTAGTTTTGTTGGTCAGAGTTATTGTTGTTATCGATATAATTCCAGGAAACGTAAGCTTGTTCGCTCCGTTGATCTGTTGGGCATTAGTAGTGAAAGTATAGGTGCCCGTTCCTGCCGTGAAGGTGCCGTTATTTGTGATTCCGTTCCTGATGGTGACCGCTTCATTTGTTGAGCTTGACCAGGTCCCTCCTGCCTCGATGCTTACAAGCCCAATAAAAGTCTTTGTCCCGGTATTACTTGTTGAGAATGTCAGCGTCCCTCCGTTCTTAACATATGTTGTAGTATTCACTGTTGTAGTCACGCCTCTAATGTCAAGGGTGCCTGCCTCTACCGTAAGCGCGACCATGGTCGTTGTTCCTGTAAATGTCACCCCGCCTGAAGTATTTGCGATATTTACTGCGTTGTATGTCGTGTAGGTGCCGATAGTTTGCGCGGACCCTCCGTTAAACTGTATCGTTCCAGTATTCGATGTGGTGAGAGTCCCGCCGCTTCCAAGATTGCCGCCAACTTTTATAGTAGAAGACCCTGTGGAGATAAGTCTGGCCTGCGCAGCAGTCCCGGAAAAAGAAATATTCCCGGTAACCTCAACAATGCCCGTGCTCACGCTGACGGTACAGAACCTGCTTGCAGTACCGCTTCCCGGTATGGAAATACTTGCCGCCTTGAGCGTGCCCGCGCCCACCGCGATCGTCTGAGTGATAACGCCTGCCGACGGCATGTTCATAGTTATTGCCCCGCTAACCGTAAGCTTTATCCCTGAGTTTATATTTATGGCGTTGTTCGCCGAAGGAGCGCTCATCGTTATTGAAGAAGCGAAAGCATCGACAGTTACGGTTATTGTGTGGCCGGAAGCAACGGTAACCGTGTCAGAGGTTCCAGGGACCCCGTTAGGCGTCCAGGTCGTCGGGGTATTCCAGTTGCCATTACCGGCGGAAGAGTATGAGGCAGCTCCCGAAACAGATTGAACAGCCACTAAGGAAACAAGCAAGAACAGGCATAATATAAACGGCCGGAGCTTCAGCAAATCAGTAGCCTTTTGAATACGCGATCACATCCCAATAGCCGTCGGTCGAATTGTAGACGGCCCCGATATAATCCGTTTTGCCGGGTGCGGTCGCTGTAGTGTAGCTGATAGTTGAGCCGAACCTGAACCCGCCGGTCCCAGTATCAAGTGTAAGAGTGCGGTTTGCCCCGCTAGAATTTTTCCATCGCCATATACACTTTTGCCCGTTTGTAGGGTTGGCAGGGGCGCCGAGAGTCCTGTCTACTGAGCTTGTGACAGTGAATATGTTCCCTTGAGAGGCATCAGTTGAGATCGTGGCCGCATCCGTGAGCTGAACTACCTTGGTGCCCTGGAGTATCGGAGACCCAATCCTGATCGCCAAAGAGCTACCCTGGACCGACATTAGAGCGATGAATATAACGAGCAGAAATTTTTTCATTGTTTGCCTGTCAGCCCTCCGGTCTCCCGGAGGGCTGACCTATGGACTATTACTTAGCTACTACTATGTTCCAGTTGCCTGTCAGTGTGCCGAAGCTCGCGAAATTCACAGTAAGAGTGTTCGCATCCGTTGCCGTTATCTCATCCGGCATCACTACCTGGTTATTGTTGTCATATACCTTGCAGTTGACGAATTGCGAGTTCAGGCTGTGCGTCACGGTCAGGTTTCCGCCGGACAGTGTTGCGTTGGTGAACGTCTGCTTGAAACTTACTGAAGCAGCAGTTGTCTGAGTGGTACCGTCCGGGAATTTGAACCCGCCGGAAGTCGACTCGATAGTGTTGCTCACAGCCAGAGGACCTGTAAGAGTGCCAACTGTAGTGATGTTCGAAGAACCTGCCCAGGTGCCGAGATAGGTCGTACTGACATAGTTCCTTGACAGTAGAGCAGAGGTCGTTTCAAAAGTGCCTACAGCCCCGTCAACATAAGATTTGAGCGCGACATTTGAGCTAAGTCTTGAGTCTGACAAAGTGCCGCTTGATATGTTGCTGGCGTTAGTCGCATCCAATGTAGCAGATGTGGCTAATCCGCTTACATTTGCCGCCGGTACTGTACCTGTCGTGATAGTACCCAATGTAGTGATATTTGTGGAACCTGCCCATGTACCCAGATAGGTGGTGTTCACATAGTTCCTGGATAGCAGGGACGAGGTCGTTTCGAAAGTGCTCACTGCTCCGTCAACATACGACTTAAGAGCCACGTTCGAGCTTAATCTTCCGTCATCCAACGTACCGCTCGATATATTGCTTGCGTTCGTCGTATCCGTGGTAGCTGATGCTGCCAATCCGGATACTGCGGCAGCATTAAGGTCCTGCCAGGTCTTGTCACCTCTCAGGTACTGGGTAGATGTCCCTGTTCCGAGAGACGGCTCAAAAGTGCCGACTGCACCGTCAACATAAGATTTCAGAGCCACGTTTGAGCTCAGCCTTGAATCGCTAAGGGTGCCGCTTGAGATATTGCTTGCATTAGTTGCATCAATAGTTGCAGATGTTGCCAGTCCGCTCACATTCGCAGCCGGTACTGTACCGGAAGTTATTGTGCCTAATGTGGTTATGTTGCTGGATCCGGCCCATGTCCCAAGGTAGCCGGTACTAACATAGTTCCTTGAAAGCAATGATGCTGTAGTCTCGAATGTACCCAAAGCTGAAGCAAGACCTGCAGCTGTTGTATATCCTGCAGCAGCATGATTGCCCCATCCGTACGCCTGATTCCACTGGTCGGAATTCCCGCCCGTGGCCTTGATATTGCCTACGACTTCCAAGGTCATCGTGGGAGTAGTCGTCCCGATCCCAACCCATCCGTTCATTATCCCCAAATAGTCCTGGGTATCGTCGATGAACTGCAGAAGGCCTTTCCCGGAGCCAAGACCTATCATTTTGCTGTTGTTCATCGTGATATCGCCCTGGACCTCCAACTTACCTGTCCTTAAGGCAAGAGCTGAACTTGCCATCAGATTAAGGACGAAGACAGCAAGCACCGGCAAAATTAAACGCCTTAACATTGTGATTCTCCTTTCAATATATTGATCATCTTCGGCTCTTTCCTAATTGTACAACACCTCCTTACCATAATTAAGCGAATTTTCGCTGTTATCATTTCATTATTACCACGCTCCAGGTACCGGGAAGCGTTCCGTAGCTGACCAGGTTCACGACTAATGTGTTGGGACTTGAAATAAGGACATCGTCAGGGAACACCACTCTATATGCATCATCATGCACTTCCGTTTTCACATTGAACGTGCCTAAACCATGTGTAATGCTCAAATACCCCATTGCAAGGTCCGAATTCGTGAATGTTCTGGAATATGATGCCGATGGTACGTTCGTAAGACCCGATCCGTCACCGTAAAGCTTGCTTGCATGGAGGGCTTCTGCGGTCACCGCCCCTGTCGTTGTGATATTTATATCTCCGGCAAGTTTATCACCGGTCACTGCCCCCGCTGCGATCTTTTCACTTGTCACAGCTCCCGTGGCCAGCTTTGTGGTCGTGACCGAAAGGTCCGCTATCTTTTCCGTTGTCACCGCTTGAGTCGCCAGTTTAGTAGTCGTTATGGCAAGGTCCCCGATGTTCACAGTGAACCCTACGAGACCCGAAGCATTGAGATCGTCAAAGTATTCTGATGTAAGTCCTCTTATCTTTCCAGTTATGGGATTTACAGGAGGTATCGCTATCTTGTCTTTTGTAACCGAACCGGCAGCCAATGCTTCGTTCGATACCGCTCCCGACGCAATATTTGCTGTCGCAACTGCCCCTACAGCAAGCTTTGCCGATGTGATCGCCGAATTTGCTATCGCATCTGCGCTTATCGCTCCGGTAGCCACTTTGTCGGCAGTGATCGCTCCGACAGCTATCTTGTTGGAATCAACTGCCGCAGTACCGATCTTTGTCGAAGTAACAGACAGGTTCGCAAGCATCTCGGTAGATACCAGCAGAAAATCAGAGCCCCCGTACTGATGGGCGGCCGCATGCGGGCCGGGAGGTATCGAGCCGATTATTTTTGCTCCCGAGATACTGACAATCTTTGCATCCGTGACAGAACCGTCAGCTATCTTATCTGTTGTGACCGCACCGGCAGCTATTTTTTCGCTGGTAACGGCGCCTGTGGCGATCTTCGTGGATGTGATCGCGTAGTCACCTATGTTCAAAGCGCTGATACCCGTAATAAGAGACCCGTCGCCGATGAACTGTCTTGCAGTGACCGTGCCTTCGGCCGTCACGTTGCCGTATATTGTCCCTCCGGATACTGTCATGTAGTTGTTGGCAGGCAATCCGTTAAGATAATGCGCATTAACGGCCTGAAAGGCGTAAGGAGCCGTGACCAGCTGCATTCTTGGAGACATAAGGTCCCCGTTAACTATCATTTCAAGATAGGTAGAAGTCCCGGAAAATACGCTTGAAGCGATCGGATCTCCTTCACTGCCGAGCAATACAGTGAACAGCCCGTCATTATCGGGAGTAACAGTATATGTCCTGGACGTCCAAAGCGTTGTTCCTCCTAGAATATTGTCCCAGATCTTAAAGTTAAGCAGCGTCGGCACAACTACCGGCTGCCCTGTAGAATCGATAAGACGTCCCTGATAGCTCATACGTCCGGGAGCGTCGGCAGAGGCGTGCGCAAAAAGGACCAGCAGCAGGATAGCTCCTGCGAACAATGCTTTTAAATGTCCAATGCGTTTTCTCAACTATTTCTCCAAAAATATCAATACAGAGCTGGAGAACCCTTTTTCTCTGAGATAGGCTGAGAGGTTCTCAGCAAGGGTCCTGTTCTTGAACGCGCCGACCTGCACGTTCCACGTGTCTCCTGCAGCTCTTGTTGAGAAAGCCGGGATCCCTCTGCCCGCCAGCCTGGCCACGATAAGGTCAGCCTGCGGTCTTGAAGCAAATGATGTGACATGGACCTTGTAAATAGCTTTCTGCTTGCCTGATGCGACAGGCTCCGGCCTGTCCTCTTTGATGTTGATCTCAGCCGGCATCTGCTCATCCTTTATCTCGGCTACAGTAAATGTCGGGGCTTCGGGCGTTGCTACAGCTTCAGGGGTCACGGGCCCCTGCACAGGCTTCTGCTCTTTCTTCTGCTCTTTCTTCTGTTCTTTCTCCTGAGGCAGCGTATAGACGGGTTCTTTCGGATAGTCGGAGAACGCCATGGAAAAATAATGAGTGGTGTTGGCTGTATCCGCGTAGTACGGATGATATGTGTAATCGAACTTAAAGGTGCCGAAAGCTACGCCAAGACCCAATACAGGATGGGTCGTTGAACCGTTATTGTCCGCGCTGAGCGTCTGGTCGAGCCCTCCCCTAAGTTTCAGCATCGGGTGAAATTTCCACTCCGCACCGATATGCATCGTGTTGGGTAATGCACGGTTGAGCTGGAACCTGTTGTCGAAAGTGAACAGGAATTTACCGTCCTCGCTGTTCACTTTTATCCCGGCGGTAGCCGTGGCAGGGATGCTTTGTTCATCGCCGTTCGGCCATAGTATCCTGGCCCCCATGTTCATCGGCATGATGTTCTGAAGGCTTACCCCTAGGCTGAGCCTTTCGTCCATGTCCCATTTCGCACCGACATCAAGGTCCATGCCGCTCCCGATATAATCGACAGCGCCGTTAAAACCCTGCCTGAAGTACTTCAGCGTAGCGCCAAGATAGAGGTCTCGCCTGACCTCGAATCCCGTACCCAGCATGAAAACGTTGTTATAGTAATCCGTAGTCGCGAAGCCCTGCTGAGAAGTACTGATTATTCCAAGTACATTGGCACCCACGAAACCGAAAGATGTTCCGCCTTTGCCGAATAGCGAATACGGGTAGCTGAGAGCGAACGAAAAGTAATTAACGTCCCCGAACAGCGAAGAATACTGGTTGGAGAGCGCCCATTTTTTGTCGTACCCAATGCCTGCAGGATTAATGAACAGCGAAGTCTCATCATCAGCGACCGCGACGAACGCCCTGCCCATACCCATAGGCCTTGCGCCCAAACCGATCTTCGTCGGATCTTCCGTATTACCGATATCCCTTGGATATGCCGACTGGGCTGTAAGCAGAACACATATGACCGTGAGTGCGATCGTTCTCATCTCATTATCACCATTATCTTGCCTCTGGCTACCCTCTTGCCGGTGGCTCTTTCGACAACATGAACAAGAAAGACGCCGTTGGACTGCATTTCACCGAAACTGGACACACCGTTCCAGTCAAACGAGTTCTCTCCTTCTCTGCCTCCGTTAGTACCTGAAAGATAAGTTGATTTCCATATCATGTCACCGACTATGTTGAAGAGATATACGTTCACATCAGTGTCACGCTCAAGATAATACATCACGCGCGTCGTCTCTCTCATTGGATCGAACGGGTTCGGGTAATTTACTGCAAGAGATCTGTCGAAAGAGTAGCTCTTTACTTCAAAGCCTCTGGTCAATCTAGATGAAGGATGCCCTTCTTTTGATACCAGCACGTCATATAGGCCTGCCTTTACACCTACAAGGTTGAAGTCGCAAGTCAATGATGTTGTACCGGTAACGGAAACATTTTCGCCGTTCACATCCGATTCACTTGTGGCGACGAGCTTCACGATCATACCGGAGCTAAAGTTCATCCCGGAGATCCTGTCGATATGGACGGGAGCGATGTTATATGCGGAATTAGGCGTGATGCTGTAGACATAAGGCCTGAAGAGACTTTCGTGGTATATTGACGGCAATCTGCCCGGGAATACCGTATAAAGCTTCCCACTTGAGCGCACCACGTATTTGTCAAGGACATCTGACAGTATCTTAAACTCAGGGCTTACCAATTTTGTGCCGTTAACGAAACTTGTAAATCCTGTCGAAGAGAATGACGGGCCCACGAATTGTGTCTTTGAATAACAAACCGAAATGAGCGTGAGAGAAAAAAGAAGCACAGCACAGAACATTATGGCAAGATGCATATTATTCTCAGATAATTTGATCTTTCAGCTCCTTGGGTTTTGCTCAGGGTCAACATCCCCTATATATCTTTAATATATTAAATATATGGGGCTGAGTCAACAGTTTTTTAGCGCGGACCGGCAGCTATTGAAGGTTCTTCTCTACCATTTCAAGGGTATCATATATGGTCTTTGCTCTGTCCACGACGGTTTTCGGCAGTCCGGCAAGTTTCGCGACATGGATACCGTAGCTTTTATCTGCAGTGCCCTCGACTATCTTATGCATGAAAACAATGTTATCTCCCGATTCCTTCACGGACACATTGAGGTTCTTTATGTTCTTAATATCATCCGACATCGATGTTATTTCGTGATAATGCGTCGCGAACAAGGTCCTGGCATGTATCTTTGTGCCGATGTATTCCGCGACCGCTTTTGCAATGCTCATACCGTCGAACGTCGCGGTACCCCGCCCTATCTCATCAAGAATGACGAGTGAATCGCTTGTGGCATTATGGAGTATGTTCGCCGTCTCCAGCATTTCCACCATAAAAGTCGACTGTCCCGCGTACAGATCGTCCAGAGCGCCAACTCTGGTAAATATCCTGTCTGTCACCGGCACCTCAGCGCTGTCGGCTGGCACGAAACTTCCCATATGAGCCATAAGCACTATCAAAGCGACCTGTCTCATGTAAGTGGACTTGCCTGCCATATTAGGCCCTGTGATCATAAAGAAATCCGTGCCGTCTTTCATGCAGGTATCGTTAGGCACGAACATATGCTTGCCGATCGTCCTTTCTGAAACTGGATGTCTGCCGCCTTTGATCAGCAGCGGCGAGTTCGCTCCGGCTTCGCGCAGAACAGGCTTTGCATATCTTTCACTTACAGCCACATCCGCCAGAGACAGAAGCGCGTCCACCTGCGCCACACGTGCTGATACGTCCTTCAGGCCTTCCGCATGTTCAGCGATCTGGTCCCTTACCGCGCAGAAAAGCTCATATTCCCTTTCAGTGATCCTTTCTTCAGCGTTGAGCACCATTGATTCCTTGTCTTTCAGCTCCGGGGTTATGAAGCGCTCCGCGTTGACGAGGGTCTGCTTCCTGATATAGTCCATGGGCACATATTTGACATTGCTGTTCGAGACCTCGATATAGTAGCCGAAGACCTTTGTATACCCGACCTTAAGCGCCTTTATGCCTGTCCTCTGTCTTTCTTTTTCTTCAAGAGAGGAGATCCATTCTTTCCCTGTAAGGGTCGAGGACTTTATCCCGTCGAGTTCTGCGTCGAACCCGGTCTTGATAAGACCTCCGTCCTTTATTGTGACCGGAGGCTCCTCCGCTATGGCCCGTCCGATGATCTCCGCCGCTTCTGCGGTCGACGGCATCTCGGACAGCTCTTTCAGCACGCGTGAAGAACTGTTCTTAAGAGCGGAGACAAGAGCCGGCAGCATTAACAGGGATTCTTTTAGAGCGATAAGGTCCCTGGCATTGGCCGTCTTCGCGGATATCTTACCTGTCAGGCGCTCCACGTCCCTGATCCGGTCAAGCGCCTCGAAAATATCCTGCCTTTTCTCGGAATCTTTTGTCAGCTCTTCAACGGCATCGAGCCTTGATCTGATCTGCCCGATATCCTTTAACGGGAACAAAAGCCAGTTCCTTAGGCACCTTGAACCCATAGGCGTCCTTGTCCTGTCGATTATCCAGAGGAGGCTTCCCTGAAAAGTACGCTCCTTCATTGTCTGCACAAGCTCCAGGTTCCTTCTGGTAGAAGTATCAATGATCATAAAATCGCTTATGTCGTACCTTGAGAGGCCGCTGATGTGCGACATAGATGTCTTTTGGGTCATGCTGAGGTATTCCATCACCGCCGAGGCCGCACAAACAGATGGTTCATTCCCGTTAAGACCGTATCCCTTCAATGTCGCGGTCCTGAAATGCATATTAAGCTTCTTTGAGGCCAGATCGGTGTCTTCAATGTCTTTCATGCCGTAAGTAGTAAGGACCATGTCCTTACTCTGCGAGTAAGACCTCAGGGCTTCATCCTGCTCAATTAGGTCGGGCGCAGCAAGTATCTCCGAAGGCATTATCCTTTCGATCTCGTCGACGACCTGCCTTATATCCCCGCCTGCAAGGTCGGTGGACCTGAACTCTCCCGTCGAAGCATCACAGAATGCAATACCATAGCCTTCTTTTCCACGGCTTATTGCCATGAGATAATTGTTCTTTTTTGAGGAAAGCATCGTCTCGTCCATTACTGTCCCTGGAGTTATTATTTTTACAACATCCCTTTTCACGACGCCTTTAGCCTGAGCAGGGTCTTCGACCTGTTCGCAGATCGCGACTTTGTAGCCTCTTGAGATGAGCTTTGCGACATACGGCTGGACACTGTGGTAAGGAACGCCGCACATGGGGGAGCGGTTCTCCCCTTGCCCGCGTCCGGTAAGCGTTATTTCAAGCTCTTTTGAAGCAAGTACGGCATCATCTCCGAACATTTCGTAGAAATCGCCGAGCCTGAATAAAAGCACTGCGTCAGGGACCTGGGATTTGATCTCCTGATACTGCCTCATCATGGGGGTTTCAGCCATTGAGCATCTCCGGAAGGTTATTTTCTGATCTCGACATTTAATTTTGCAGCAAGACTTTCCAGCACTCTGCCATGAACAGCAGCAACCTCGTCATCGGTAAGCGTTCTTTCATGGCTGCGATAAATGACGCTGTAAGCCACGCTCGTCCTGTCTTTTCCCTTGAACTTATCGAATATTTCGACCGATTCGACTAAGCCGCCTCCCGTTGCTTTTATCAGTGAGACCACAGAGTCATTCAATGTCCCTTCAGGGATGAACATGGCAATATCCCTTTTTACACTCGGATATTTCGGTACCGGCGTGTATCTAACCTGTCTTTCAGGCATCTCCGAGAGCACATCCAGGTCAAGCTCCATTATAAAGACCTCATTATTGACCCCGACGGACTTGCGGATATCGCTCCTGAGAGCTCCGACAAAGCCGGCTTTTTTGTCCCCGATGAAAACTTCTGCTCCGTTCGGCATAAGCTGGTCCGCGGACCTTTCGAACCTTGCGTCAGCGCTCCCGTATACCGATATTATGCTTTCCGCAATGCCCTTCAAGAAATACAGGTCCTCTTTCATCCGGTCGTTCTCAAGTATCCCGGAATAGACCGATCCTGAAAGCAGCGCGGACGCTACCTCTTTTTCTTTGCTGTGACCTGTTTTCTTGCTGAAGACCTTCCCGACCTCGAATACGGCGACATCATGGACCTGTCTGTTCCTGTTGTGCTCAAGTACTTCGAGAAGACCTGGAATTATGCTTGTCCTCAGGTGTGTCATCTCTTCGATCAGAGGGTTAGCGATCGCAACTGCGTTCTCAATACCCAATCCTGCTCTTTCGAAGGATCTTTTGCCCTGCAGTGAATAAGTCTTACATTCGTTAAAGCCGCTCTGAAGCAAAGTCCTTTTTACGGCTTTCACTTTTTTAAGTCTTTTCGATGCGCTGTCATCAGAGGCCGTTGTCAGTATGGGATGCTGGGTCTCGGGTATCTTGTCATATCCGTACACGCGCGCGACCTCTTCGATAAGGTCTATCTCGCGTTCGATATCTCTGGCCCTGTAAAGCGGGACCGTAACCTCATAGTCAACTCCATTTTCGGAAACGCCGAAACCCAGACCCTTGAGGATCGGCACGACCTTCTCGCTGCCGATGTCAAAGCCCATTATTGCAGATATCCTCGAAGACCTGAGAATGATCTTTGCCGGCTGCCTTTTCTCGGCGGCAACATCGATCGCTCCGCCCAGCACTGTACCTCCTGAGATCTCCGCCATCAACTGCGCGGCCCTGTCCAAAGCCATCGGGACGCCGTCCCAGTTGACACCGCGCTCGAACCGGACCGAAGCCTCTGTGCGTAATTTCTTGCTTTTTGATGTCCTGTTTATCGAGACAGGATCAAAGTAAGCCGATTCTATCAGGACATCCTTTGTTGCAGGCGTCACTTCGGAATTGGCCCCTCCCATAACGCCGGCCAGAGCGATCGCTTTATTTTCGTCGCAAATGAGCAGGTCCGTTGCCTCAAGCTCTCTTACAACGCCGTCCAAAGTCGTGATAGTTTCCTTTGCTGAAGCTCTTCTCACTATTATTTTGTTGCCTGATATCAGCGAAAGGTCAAAAGCGTGTAACGGCTGTCCCATTTCCAGAAGGACATAGTTTGTGACATCAACGATGTTATTTATAGGTCTCATGCCGGCATCGGTCAGCTTTTTCTTCATCCAATCCGGGGATTCCTTTATGAGAACGTTCCTGACGATCCTTGCCATGTATCTCGGGCACAGGTCCTTGTCTTTTACTTCCACCGCAGCAACATTTGCCGCTTTCTCCGCCGACTCTTTAAGCGAGACCTCCGGATACTTGACCTGCAGCCCTTCAGCAGACGCGACCTCACGGGCAATCCCAATAACCGAAAGGCAGTCCCCCCTGTTCGGGAGAATGTCGACTTCAAGGCAGTCACTCTCTATCGATGATATCTCTGTGCCTGAAAAGGACAGTTCTTTGGCGACAGCAGCTATCGTGCTGGATGTCGGGACGTATTCTTTCAGCCAGTTAAAAGGTATCTTCATGCGAATTGCCTCAGGAACCTTAGATCGTTCTCGAAGAACAGCCTTATGTCGTCGACCCCGTACTTGAGCATAGCGATCCTTTCGATGCCCATGCCAAAAGCAAAACCGGAATATTTCTCAGGGTCATAACCGACGGCCTTAAAAACGTTCGGATCCACCATTCCCGACCCCAGGATCTCGAGCCACCCTGTCATTTTGCAGCTTCGGCAGCCTTTTCCCCCGCATATAAAGCATTCAACGTCGACCTCAGCTGACGGTTCAGTGAACGGGAAGTAACTTGGCCTGAACCTGATCTTCCGGTCCTTTCCGAACATCTTTTTTACGAACACTGACAGAACACCCCTCAGGTCGGACATCTTTATGCCTTCTGCCACGGCCAGGCCTTCCAGCTGATGGAACACCGGAAGATGAGTCACGTCCGGAGCATCCCTCCTGAAGACCTTGCCCGGGAATATGGCAGCGAACGGAGGTTTGTTCTTTTCCATGAACCGTACCTGTACAGGCGACGTATGGGTCCTCAGCAGTTCTCCGGTCTCGAGATAAAAGGTGCTCCACATGTCCTTTGACGGATGCCCGGCTGGTATGTTCAGGGACTCGAAGTTGTACTTATCAGTTTCGATCTCCGGGCCTTCGGCGATGATATAGCCCATTGAAGTGAACACTTCGATCAGGTCGTCCATGACGATGCTAAGGACATTCGGAGTACCTGTCCTTATCTTCTTACCGGGCAAGGTAACGTCAACTCCTTGCTTTTTCTGGCTTTTGCCTTCAATTAAAAGCCCTGAAAGTTTTTCTGCCACTATTGATTCGATCTTTGATCTAAGTCCGTTTATGGCGGCTCCGGCGCTCTTTTTCATTTCCGGGTCAAGTTTCGCCAGTTCTGAATACAGCTCAGCTATCCTGCCTTTTCTGCCAAGGAGCTCGTTCTTCAGTTTTTCAAGCTCGGTCGCGCCCGCTTTTGAGAGCGCGGACATGGCCTGCTTTTCCAGCTGTTCGATCCTGTCTATCATTACATCTGATTATATCAAAACCTGCGGGATTTTGCCCGGACCGCGTCGATAATAACTATGGTAAAATGGAACGGTCAAAAAAAGGCGGTACAATGCTGAAAAACTTGCGGTTAAGAACGCTTCATCTTCTCAGGAGAAGGTTCGGGATAAAAGTACATTCAGGGACATCAAGGATAGCATTTGTTGGCCCAAGATATACGATAAAGCTTTCTAAGCTGCATCTCAGGACGGCCATAAAAAAGACGGCCTATGTGATAAGGCATGAAAAGCTAGACCTCTCCCAGAAGATATCTTTCTTCATCCTTCCGAACAGGATCAAAGGTACCTACGTCCACTCTCTCCGGAAGATACTGTTCTCTGGCATCAGGTCAAATATCAATGAAATGCGCACGAGCCGCTCGCTGAAGACGCTTGTCGCCCCTACCGTTTTCTCCTTACTCGGCATAATGAACATACAAAGCACGGCAAGACCGCTAAGATCGAATACACGCGACTTCAAGTACCCTGTATTCACTTTGGTCGACTGGTTCTATGAAAAGATAAACGCCAAGCTTGTTAAGGATTGTGCCCATGTCTTCGCGAGCTCAAGGAATTTTGGGATGCTTGACGGTAAGTTCGTTCTGATCGATTACGGCGACAAGAGCGTAACAAAGATGATCGACAGGGACCATTTAGCGACTAAAGAGATATTTGAGAAGGCGCGGCTGAAAAAGCTTTTCATCACAAGGATCAGCGGAACGAACTGACACTGCTCAGTATTATCCCTGCGGCAACAGAAACGTTCAACGATTCCACACTGCCGGACAGCGGTATCCTTATGTGCCTTATGCAGCTTTCGGCGACCTTTTTTGAAAGTCCGTTTGCTTCGCTGCCGAGCGCCACGCAGCATGGCAGCTCAGGGCAGAACCCTTCCAGATTTTCTCCTTCGGCAGAGGAAGTCCCGTAGATCTTTATTCCCAATCTTGCCAGCAGGGCAACGATCTCTTCAGTACTTCTGCCGGTTATGACGGGGATACCGAATATTGCCCCTTGTGTCGACCTCACCGTTTTTGGTGAATAAGCGTCGGCGCACCCTTCCGCGCATATGACAGCAGAACAGCCGAAAGCCGCGGATGTCCTGATGATAGTCCCCAGATTCCCCGGGTCCTGGATACCGTCGCAAAGAACAAGGACAGCCTTTCCCGACATCAGGCTTCCATCCTCATCCTTTTCCGCTTTTCTAACAACGGACACAACTCCCTGCGGGGTTTCTGCATCCGATATCTGTCGCATGGCCTTTTCATCCACTATCTCAAAATGGGCTTTCGGGGGGACCTTGGGCTTTACATCATCCGCAACAGAGGCAGTGGCAAAGACCGATACGATGCCGGCCGAATTCCTTACCGCTTCCTCGAACAGATGAAGACCTTCTGCGAGGAAAAGGCCCTCACTGTCCCTCGACTTCTTCTGCAGAAGTGATCTTGCCCTCTTGGTCCCGAATATTTCCGCCATAGACCAATTATAACCCCGAGGTGTTGATTTTTATGCGGCTTTATTGTATGTTTTGTTAAATGAATACTGTCGTCAGGAACTCGATCCTACTGATCATTTCCATATTGTCAGTTTCTGCGCTCGCATATTTTGGCGTTCAGCTTTACGACTCCGGGCCTATTGCGGGGCTTTCTGCTCTGCCTTCAATGCCGCCGCATCCGAAGCACATCAAGATAGCTCCTCCTCCGGGAAAGAAAATGTACATGGGAGCTTTTGTCGGAGAGCCGTTCATCAAGAGAAAGCTTTCAGCTTTTGAGACGATATCGGGCAAGCCTCTTGATATTTTGGTGTGTTACGCCCTGTTCGGCAAAAAAGACCTTTTCCCGGATGAAGAGGCAAAGATCGCAGCCAGGTACAACAAAGTGCTTTTCATCAAACTTGAGCCTTGGGCTGGATACGGGAGGTACGATAAGGAATTCCCGCTGTCCGGGATAATCGCAGGGGACCAGGATGCTTTGCTTACCGGTCTTGCGAAAAAGCTTGCGGCCTACGGAAAACCGGTATTCATTACCTTCGGCCATGAGATGAACGGTTCGTGGTACCCCTGGTCAGGCGATGCCGTCAGCTATAAAAAAGCCTTCAGGCATGTAAAAAAGACTATCGAATCCGCGGGGGCAAGGAACATCACATGGGTCTGGGACCCCAACATCGATTTTGGCAAGATATACTCATATTACCCGGGTGACGACGCCGTGGACTGGATAGCTGTAGACGGATACAACACAAGCGATTGGGGCTCCCCGTTCAAGTCCCCTTCCCAGCTGTTCGGGCCCACCCTAAGCATGGTCAGAAAGTTCAACAAGCCGATAATGATCGGCGAATACGGTTTCGACTCTAATGACAGGGACGATGACGCGGTCAAAAAGCCGAAGTTCATAAGGCAAAGCATCGATTATTTCATTAAGAACGGCGTCAAAGCCTTCATATACTTCAACCAGAGCAAACGAGAAGAACGAGGGTTCAACAGATGGGCACTTGATACTGAGGCTTCAAAGAACGCTTTCAGGGAGGCTCTCGGTGCCAATTCCGGATACATCGACAATGTACTGCACTACAGGATCACTGACGGAAGGGCCCCGGAAACGCCGCAGCAGATAGAGTTGCTGGCCGAGGACCCGACCGAAGTACTGATAGAGAACGTTTTTCCGTTCAACGGAGCGCTCTGTATGTACGACGGCTCTACCATAAGGATCAAATCAACGGGGCTGAAGGATGCTGGCGTCGGGATCACATTGAAGTATAAGGTCGGAGGAGCTTTTGAGTTCGACCATACCAGTAAAGTAACCGGAGGCAACAACACGGGAAGCTTCTCGCTGGTGTTCATCGACGCCAGCACACTGAACTATGCTTTTGACACCGTCCTTAAAGAAACGGTAATCGCCCCTTCTTCAAGGAAAAAGCATGAGCTTGTACCAGTCCCGGACGGTTGCGACAAAATTAACATAATGCTCCCCGGGAAGGGCAGCATGGATATCGCCGTTACAGGCCTTGAGATCATGGATTATTGATTGCCACTCCGTCCGAGCGGTGATAAAATGTCTCTCTGATCATGAAAAGACCCTTCGGCGCCCTAATATCGTTCCTATTCCTTCTGGTAAGCCCTTTGTCCGCTCTGACATTCCACCCGTACGACGCAATTGACGGCGAATTCTCAAGGTTAGTGTCTGACGGTCATCTCCTTTTTCAGCGTTCATCTGACTTGATATCATGGAAGAACGGCCCAGGGCCTTTGGACGACATGAACGGCATCGTTTCCGCCAAGGCTTCGGCAGAAAAAATATCAGGCAACGCATATATCGCATTCCATACAAATGACGGCACTCTTAATTGTGCTTTCCTGGGCAGAGATAAAGTCCTTTCGACTCCTGTGCGTTTGGGCACCGTAAATGCGTCACTCCCGTCATACGATATCTCCGCCGCTCAAAGATCGTTATCCGTCGCATGGATATCTCCGGGCGATACGTTGTTCATAAGCACCTCTTTTGACGGAGGGCTTACCTGGTCGGCCCCGCAGACAGCCGCCGAACAAGCACGCGGCCCGGTAAGCATAGCAGCGCATGATGACCGCCTTGCTGTGACCTACTTTAAAATGTCGTCCGGGACATATGATCTGTACTCGGCTTCCCAGATCCTTCCTGGGGGCCCCGCAGACACATTCAAGGTCGGCACTTATATAGACCCCGTGAACGTGTCCTCAACGATCGACCCGTTCGGCCTTGCCGTCATTTGTGCGGTAGGCAACGGGCGGCTTGACATATTCTATACAAAAGGCACATCCGCACCTAAAAAGCAGTTACTTGAGGATGTATCGATAAATGCCTCCGATGACCTCAAACTTCTGGCGACCTCCAACGGGATAATATGTCTGCTCTTCGATAAGGTGAGCGGGCAGACAAAACAGATCAAGCTGCAGGGCATGACCGCTCTAGGCCTGATAAGAAGCATTAGGATCGTATCGGATAATTTCGTGCCCGGCGACAGCAACGGATCGATCGGGACAGTATCAGGAAGCCCGTTCTTTATCGACATTGAGACAGAGAGTCCGTTCACGTTCGGCCCCTTTCCAGTGATGGAGATCATCGAGAACGGGCATCCTATTATGTCATCTCCCGCAGAAAAAATATCATCTAACACATACAGGTCCGGTTTCCCCGGTTTTCCGAAAGGAACGGAAAAGGTCCTGTCGATCGGCCTGACCGACGGGACAAGCGCTTTACGGGATATCCCCTATTGGAGCTTTAAAGCCGACACCACGCCTCCCGAGATCAGAGGTCTTTTGCCAGAAGATATGTCTGCTACAGCTTCAGAGGAAGCCATAATATCCGGGTCTGTAGAACCTGGAGCTTTGATCACGGCAGGAACGCTGCAGGCCGTCCCTGACAGCTCCGGATATTTCCAGGTACGCGTTCCTCTAAAAGAAGGGCTGAACACGATCGATATCACTGCAAGCGACCGCTCATCCAACTTATCGTCCAGGACGGTCACGATCTTAAAAGACACTTACGCGCCGAAACTGACCTTTACAAGACCGGCGCCGGAGACCTGGGGCAGGCCCGGCTCGGCTATTGCGGTAGAAGTATTGGTCGAAAAAGGCCGCGCAGAGATCGAAGATGAGACAGAGGCAGTACTTAAGGTGAACGGCAGCGTGACCGATTCGGACTGCATCTTTTCTCAGCAAGGTTCGGTTATTTCCGGGTTCGCGTTACTGCCTAAGGATATCTCATCGGGCCGGGCAAGACTGACGGTGGAGATCACGGACAAGGGAGGCAATACCGGAAGCGCTTCATCGGACATCGACATCGACTGTGTCCCGCCCTATGTGGCTGTAAAAGCTCCGGGCAGCACGGTATTCTCGAACAATACTGAAGGAATAGAACTTTTCATATCAGATGACGGGGCCGGACCAGACCTGTTCAATTCGGTGATCACAACTTATATAGACGGATCGACACTTGAAGGCGTCACCTACGTCGAGCCCGGCTCGGGTCGCGTTCTTTTCAAGCCGTTAAGACCGCTATCTGCCAGTGAATATATTGTCTCAGCTATCCTCAGGGACCTTGCGGGAAACACTTCCGAAGAGAAACGCTTCAGGTACGTTCTTGATATGCTCCCTCCCGAATTGCACCTTGACAGAGCTCTGCCTAAAGAGACAAAAGAAAGGATGCTTTTACTGTCCGGCCGTGTCCTTGATCTCAATGCGGCAAGCGTTTCCGTCCTGTCAGACAAAAAGCAGCAGAGCTCCCAGGCAACTGACGGAAAGTTCATGTTCAAGGTGCCTCTGGAAAAAGGCCCGAACAGGATCTCAATGATCGCCCGCGATCTTGCAGGAAATATCACTTCTCATGACACCGAGATAATATATCACGCGCCCCCCGAACAGCTCGTATTCGAGTTCGCAGGCAAGCGTGTAAAGAGCGGGGACTTTGTGGACAGGGACGCCACTCTAAAGATACTTGATCCTGTATCGGGGACAGGACTTAGCGGAGCAACTGTCCTGCTTGACGGAACATCAGTACCTTATAAGCCGCTTGACGGAACAGCCGCGATAGCAATGATGAGAGCAGGAACTCATACTCTTAAGGTCGATTATTCCGGAACCGAATATACGCTCATCTTTACTGTAGGCTCCGGCCTGGCAGTGAAGGACCTCCTGGCGTGCCCCAGCCCGCTGGACCCAGCAAAAGGACCTGCCTCCATCACCTTCAATTCTTCCGCAGCCTGCGATTGTTCGCTTAGGATATTCAGCATTACCGGGGAGATGGTATATTCGGCCTCAGGCAGTGCCGCGACCGGTTTCAATTCCGGCATGACATGGAGCGGACGGATGGCCGACGGGAACTATGCACCTAACGGCACATACATCATTGTACTTGAATGCACTGACATCAGGGGACAGAAGACGGCAGCAAGGACAAAGGCAGTGGTCCTAAGATAGGCACTCTTTTTCGATCCTCCACGCGACAGAAAGCGAGCTGAGAGAGCCTTTAGCGGTCACTTTGGGACTTGCACCTGTCGTTATCGCTTTGAGAAAATCCATCAGTTCCGCCTTGATCGGCTCCTCGCCCAATGCAATCCATTTTTCCGTTCTGCCTCCGGCATCCGTTCTTGTAATGGATCTTTCGATGAGATCGGCAGAAACGGACATATCGGCACACTTTACAGTGATCACCCTTTTTCTTGCTTCCTCTACTTTGCTTGTCCTTATCCTTGCCTTGCAGCCGCCGGGAAATCCCATTTGGGCATCAACTTTGTTAAGGACCGGGGAAGACAGCTTTTCACCTTTTGCCATCATTTTGTCCGGCATGGCGCCGGCCAGCGAAAGCACTATGTCGATATCATGGATCATAAGGTCGAACACCGCGCTCACATCATTAGCTCTGTTAAGCGGAACGGCGTATCGCTGCGCGTCGATCTCAAGTACAGTGTGGCCTTTCAAGGCCTTTTCAAGTTCAATGACAGCAGGATTGAAGCGTTCTATGTACCCTACTGCCGCGACAAGCCCTTTTGACTCGATCAGCTTTACGCCTTCTTCAGCCTGTTCGTATGTGGCGGCAAGAGGTTTCTCGACCATCATGTGCACGTTATTTTCGGCACAAGCTTTGATTATATCGTAATGGCTTGTGGTAGAGGATGCGATGCTGACAGCTTCAACATCCTTAAGCAGCTTCGAAATATCACTGTAAGAAGCGGTCCCGAACTTTTGTGCTGTTTCCGCGCTCTTTCCTTTATCTACATCATAGACACCGACGAATTGAGAAACCGGAACACCGGCATATGTCTTGCAGTGCAGCTGTCCCATGAACCCTGTCCCTACCACGCCTGTCCTTATGATCCTAGCCATTTTGCCTTTACCAGCCTTTCTTTCTTGTTACGATAATACTGATGATGAATTGAGAAACCTTTCAGCCTTACTTTGGATAAAAGGCACTTAACTTCAGCGTTGCGCACGTTCCCGAGTATTGAAACCGATTCCTTAAGAGCATCCCTTGTTGTCATGCCCCCGCCGACGACAAGCAATGTAAGATCTGACACTGCCGCAATGTCGGCAGAATCTGTAGCCCCTATAAGTTTCGGGCAGTCTATGAGGATGATGTCGTATTGGCGCTTTAGCTCATCAAGAAGGTTCCTGAAGGCTTCGTTCTTTATCACTTTGAATGAAAGGTCTATCATGCAGCCCGCAGGTATGAGAGACAGGTTCTTGAACCCTGTCATCTGCACGGCCTCTATCGTATCCTTTCCGTCCATTATGACCTCGTACAGTCCGCACGTTGTCCTGCTTTTGAATATCTTGTCCTGCGTCGGGCCCTTAAGGTCGGCATCCACAAGGACCACGCGTTTGCCGCCCGCGGCAAGTCCTGCAGCGATATTGGCTGTTACGTATTCCTTGCCTTCATCTGACAGACACGGCATGATCGCAATGACCCTGGTTCCCGTGGCAAGACATTTCTCGACGGCCGAGCTGAGGGACCGCCTTACTTCTTCATCCTTGATCTCCCATTCCACATCGGAATCCCTGCTGACGACCTCGAAAGACGGTAACTCCGCAACTTCGCGTGAGCCGACAATATCCTTGATGTCATCCGTTTCGTATATCGTGATGTCGAGGAATTCAGCAAGAAGCACTGCCACTATGGTCACCAACAGCGACGACATCAAGACGATGAAAGACCCGAACAGCACGGAAACGCCTCCGTCGCCTCTCGTCTGGACCGCGTCGGATACGATCCTGTGCTGCGTCAACATCGCCTCTTCCAGTTTCAGGTTCATGAGCTTCTGATTGTAGAGCGAGAACAGACTGTTCAGCGTCCGCAGCCTTCTGTTCTGGAATATGTACACTTCCTCATCTTTTCCCTTTTCCGCAAAAGGGAAAGACAAGAGCTTCCTGTCGATCATTTCTCTGCGCTGTACCAGCCCGGAAACGTCATTGTCGGATCTCTTGCCTGTGATATCGGAGGTAATCTCGTCTATCTCAATGTCCAGCCTTGCCTTTTCGATCTCAAGATCGGTATATTCCGCGATCATGGACTGCTGGTCTTTGCCGATGGATATCCTGGGGTTCTTCTTTTCAATATCAGATATGCTGGTCTTTGCCTCAGCCTGCCCTTTCTTGATGCCGGAGAGCTTCTCAATAACGAATTTTTTAACGCTCTCGATCCTCTGCAGCTTGAGCTTTTTGCTCCATACGATGAACTTTCTGGAGAACGTGTTGGCCAGGTTCACCGCATCGGATGCGGTCCGTGCTTTTGCGTGGACCTCTATCATGCCTGCCTGATGAAGAGGGACGACGGATACGGCACCATCGAGGTCAGAAGGCTTCAGAAGAAGCCCTTGTCTGTTCCTGAGATCCAGGGCGCGGATCACCTCGTTGACAACGGCCGGGTCCTTGACCAGACGGACCTCATCCTCGAAGAACTCCGTGTCGGATTCCTGCTTGTCAGAATTGCTCCTTATTATCAGCACGTTCGTCTTGGCGTCATGGTCCTTAGGAATGAAGTATAGTACAAGCGAGAATATTATCAGAGATGATATTAGAGTTGCTATGATCACCGACGACCGTCTTTTGAATATCTCTAAGAGAGAATGCAGTTCCATGCGTTATATTATATCACCGGCCTATGCCGCTTTAAGCTCTTCCGCCAGGGACCCCAGCACACCGTTAACGAATGCGGGGGAATCCTCAGAGGAGAATTTGCCTGCGAGCTCGACAGACTCATTGATTATCACCGCCAGAGGGTCTTTCTTCACGTTGAACATTTCATAAGCGGCGACCCTGATGATGTTCCGGTCGACCGAACCGAGCCGGTCGATCGGCCACTGAGCGAGCTTCGATGATATCTTATCGTCAATTTCCTTGAGTCTGGCAAAGACCCCGCGGGCAAGGACTGATGATTCTTCTTTCGTGGCATCCGCGGCCTTTTCATCTGAATGAACGCTTTTTAGGGCTTCCTCTATGCCGACGGACGAAATGTCCGTCTGATAGAGCGCCTGCATCGCCATACGCCTTGCTGTAGATCTTTTTCCCATTTATTGTCCCATGTTCGTAGGGATAAAGTCAGTGTATACAAGTCCTTCATTGAAGTTCGGGATATCCAGGACCTTAAGATGGAACGGGATAGTTGTCTTCAATCCTTCGATCCTGAACTCGGAGAGCGCCCGCCTGCCTCTTGCGATCGCCTCTTTCCTGGTCGGAGCCCATACTATGAGCTTTGCCATCAAAGAATCGTAATTCGGGAGCACTTTGTATCCTTCATACACGAACGTGTCCAGCCTCACGCCCGGACCGCCCGGAGCGATGAATTTTGTGATCTTGCCCGGCGACGGCATGAAGTTCCTGTCCGGATCTTCTGCGTTTATCCTGAACTCGATCGCATGCCCGCTTATCCTCACATCTTTCTGTCTGATCGTCAGCTTTTCGCCCGCCGCGATCATTATCTGTTCTTTGATGATATCGGTCGATGTTATCATCTCAGTTACCGGATGCTCCACCTGCACCCTTGTGTTCATCTCCATGAAGTAAAAGTTGTTCTTCTGGTCCAGCAGGAACTCGATCGTCCCGGCGCTGAAATACTTGACGCTCTTTGCCATCCTTACGGCCGACTCGCCCATCTTACGCCTTGTCCTTTCGTCAAGCACCATGCAAGGCGATTCTTCGATCAGCTTCTGGTGCCTTCTCTGGACTGAGCAGTCCCTTTCGCCGAGATATATCACGTTCCCGAACTTGTCACCGAGTATCTGTATCTCGACGTGTTTCGGCCTTTCGACCAGTTTTTCGATATATACATCAGCGTTCCCGAACGCCGCGCCGGCCTCTGTCTGGGCCATGTTCATCATGGTGAGGAACTCCTCTTCTTTCATCACAGCCCTCATCCCTTTGCCGCCGCCGCCCGCAGTAGCCTTTATGAGGACAGGAAAGCCGATCTTTCTTGCTATCTTCAGTGCTTCGTTCTGGTCCCTGACAATACCGTCAGAGCCCGGGACCGTAGGCACCCCTGCTCTCTGAGCGCACGACTTGGCGGTCGCTTTGTCCCCCATCGAATCAATGGACTCCACGGAAGGTCCGATGAAAGTGATGCCGTGTGCCGCGCATATTTCGGCGAATTTTGAGTTCTCTGCCAGGAAACCGTATCCTGGATGTATCGCTTCCGCACCCGAGACCTCAGCTGTGGATATTACAGTAGGTATGCTTAGATAGCTCTGGGAAGGCACGGCCGGGCCGATACAATAGCTTTCATCGGCGAGCTGAGCGTGCAGACAGTCCTTGTCCACCTCGCTGTAAACCGCTACGCTCTTTATGCCGAGCTCCCTGCAAGCCCTTATTATCCTAACTGCGATCTCGCCTCTGTTCGCTATCAGAACCTTTTTGAACATTCCGGCCTGCTTTCCACCAATTTTCTAGCTCTATGGGGATTTCCGTTAAGACCTGAAAATATGGTTGACAACCTTGATTTATGCTCTATAATTATACCATAAAAGCGGTTTTTAAGAGCTAGCCGCACAAAAAAAGCAGGGAGGTGAAGCAAATGGCAAGAGGCGGATTATCAAAGATGAGAGTTGACTTCAAAGGTCAGACCGATACTTTGGAAGATGTTTTCGGAAAGAAACCGATCCCTGTAACATCAATGACAAAGTTGATCTGGGCGGTCGTAAAGAAGAGGAAATTAATGAAGAAGGTCGCCTGATCTCTTTTATATTTCTCTGAAACAATGAACCCCATTGCGACGCATTGGGGTTTTTTGTTACCCTATGAAGGCCGAGAAGAACAGAAGGAGCGTAAGCAGTATCAGAACGGCGACCGTTGACCACGCGGCAATGTTGAACATTCTTGAATTCACGTACTTCCCCATAATGCGTTTGTTATTTATTATCAGCATCATGAACACCAGTATTACCGGCAAGAGAATGCCGTTGATCTGCTGTGAGAGAAGCATGATACCGAGAAGCGATATTTTCGGGACAAGGACCACCACCGATGCGACAACGATAAAGAACGTGAACAGGCCGTAGAAAACCGGAGCTTCTTTCCATTTCTTGTCCAGGCCGTTCTCAAAACCGAAAGCTTCGCTCAACGCATATGCCGATGAGAGCGGAAGTATCGAGGCCGCCAGGGTCGATGCCCCGAAAAGACCGAGAGCGAACAGCAGCTCGGCATGCTTGCCTGCGATAGGCTCTAGAGCCATCGCTGCGTCCTTTGCCGTCTCTATGGATATACCGTATTTGAAGAGAGTTGAGGCGCAGGCGACTATAATGAAAAAAGCCACAATATCGGTCACCAAAGCGCCGAAGAACACCTCAAGCCTTTCATATTTAAAGTGTTTAATGGTTATGCCCTTGTCCACCACGGAGGACTGTATGAAGAACTGCATCCAGGGCGTTATGGTCGTCCCTATGGTACCGATCACGATAAGGATGTAGCTGGAGTCCATTTTAAAACTCGGGACCAGAGCTCCCTGAAGAGCTCCTCCCCAGTCCGGTCTCGCAAGAAAGCCCGAAAGTATGTACGAGAACTGGACCAGACAGAATACAAGGAAGACCCTTTCGATTATCTTAAAAGACCCCTTGACCACGACGAACCATATCGTGAACGCTATGACAGGAACGGAGATATACTTGACTATCCCGAAGATCTCCATACTGGCAGCGACCCCTGCAAGGTTCGATATCGATGTGGCGATATTTGCAAAGAACAGGGCTCCCATGGCGAACATCGTCCACTTAAGACCGAACTCTTCTCTTATCAGGTCCGACAGTCCTTTTCCGGTCACAGCCCCCATCCTGGCGCACATCTCCTGTATTATCGCAAGACAGAAAGTGATCAGGAGCAGCATCCATAACAGGCTGTACCCGTAATGAGAACCGGCCATCGAGTAAGTGGCGATACCACCGGCATCGTTGTCAGCGCAGGCTGTTATAAGACCGGGACCCATTATAGAAAGGAATAACAGGAGCTTTTTATTCAGCTTTAACTTGGGAAGACTTATGGAGCGCATCAGCCAACCGACATCCTTTTCCTTCTGGCCAGAGGAGGAAGGACATAATCCATGACGTCATCAACCGTGATGATGCCAAGGACCTTTCCGAGCTTGTCCACCACCGGGACCGCCAGAAGATTGTATTTTGATATGACCTCAGCCACCTGACGGTGGTTCATTTCAGGTGTCACCGTGATTATCTTTGTCTGCATGACGTCGGCTATCTTCGTGTCAAGCGCGGAAACTATCAGTCTTCTGAGTGAGAGCACGCCGACAAGACGTTCGTTCTCGTCCACGACATATATGTAGTATACGGTCTCGGCCGACGGGGCCAGCTCCCTGATCTTCTCTATGGTCTGTCCTGCTGTCAGGTCCTGCCTCATTGTCAGGAATTCCGTGGCCATCAGGCCTCCTGCCGTTTCCTCTCCATGCTTAAGCAGTTCCTGTATCTCTTCAGCTTTCTTCTGCTTCATGAGCCTGAGAAGCTCTGATGTCTTTTCTTCTGACAGGTCGCCGAGAACGTCAGCCACCTCGTCGCTGGGCATCTTTTCCAGGATAGAAAGAGCTTTTTTCGAATCCAGGGCGCCTATAAGGAAAGCCTGTATCCGGGGCTCAAGCTCATGCAGGGCCTCAGCAGCTGTATCTGTAGACAGCATGCCGAAGATAGCGGTCTTTTCTTCAGAATGGACCTGGCTTATTATGCTGGCGATATCGGCGGGATGCAGATGAGAAATGCCTTTATACGGCACGACAAGCTTAAGTTTGGCTATATCGGTCTGGAGTGGTTCAACATAGTTCCAGCCGATAAGTTCATCCTTCATGACCTTTCCGAAGATGCCGTATGCCCATTCAGCGGCTTTCTCAAGATGAAGCCTTCTGAAAATACCTTTTATACCGACATCCGCGGCGATGATCCTGATCTCCTCGCCAATTTTAGCAAGCTTAACGTCGTTGACCCTGACTACCTTTGAGCCGTGGATATCCACAATCTGCTTGTCCATTATGTCGCGGTGGAGGAGAAGCTCACCTTCGCGGACAGAGGCAAATGCGGTGTCGAACTTCGGGTTCTTCGCGCTTATGAACCTGCGGCCTACGATGTTCAGCTCTGAAACAAGTATGATCTTTTTCCGTTTCTCTTTATCGAACTTTATCAGGAGCCCTACGACCCTGGGGAACTGCTCTCCGGGCTCCACAACGATATCTTCCACATGTCCGATCTTCTCTTCCATACGGTCGATAACAATCTGCCCCTTTAGCTCCGAGGCGTACATGTCGTTAAAATATATCATGACAATGGAATTATATCACGGTAGGCCCGAAAAACCCTCCCGGCAGCTCCCTAACATTGCCAGAAAGGCACATGCCCGTAAGCAGCTCCGATACTCTGCTGACAGGCAAAGCGCACGCATGGGCGATCATGTCGATGTTCGCTCTATTTTGGGAAAGTATTGAAAGAACGCGGTTCTCTTCATCGCTAAGCTCTGATGCATGTATCAGAGGGGCATTCTCCTCCCGGCCTTTTTCGAACACCATATTGAGCTCGGAAAGGACGTCATCGACCGTTTCAACGAGCTTTGCGCCCTGCTTTATCAGAGAATTCGGCGCTTTGCTCATCTTTTCCGAGACTTGTCCGGGGACGGCAAAGACCTGCCTGTCCTGATCAAGAGCCGAGTATGCCGTTATCAAAGACCCGCTGTCTTCCGAGCCTTCGACTACGATCGTACCCAGGCTCCATCCTGAGATCAGCCTGTTCCTCCTTGGGAAACTGTACTTTTCGGTCCTGTATCCTGGAGGATACTCTGATACGACAGCTCCTTGTTTTGAGATCCCCACTGCAAGCTCACGGTTCTGTCCGGGATAAATATTGCCTATCCCCGTGCCCAGTACAGCTATCGTCCTGCCGCCGCCGGACAGCGCTCCCCTGTGTGCAGCAGCATCTATGCCGACAGCCAGTCCGGAGACCACAGTGATCCCGTTCTGTACCAGCCCCTTTGCCAGTCTGAAGGCCATTTCCTCACCGTATCTTGACGGGTATCTTGTGCCAACGACTGAGACGGCCCTGTCATCGGCTATTGTTGTGTCGCCGATACAATAGATCACCGGCGGAGGGTCGTAGATATTTGAAAGGTTTACGGGATAGTTCGCTTCACCGAGGCAAATCACATTGTACCCATGGATGTCGAATGGTTCAACACCGGACAGCCCTGCCCTCCATTTAAGTACTGCTTGTACCGCGGGCCTGCTTAAGCCTTCGATGCTCTCAAGTCTTAAAGCCGGGCCGAAAGCGATCTCACGGACAGAGCCGAACGCCTGATAGAGCTTTTTTACCGTGGACGGTCCTATGCCTTTGGCCGAAGTGAGAGAGAGCCAGAGGTCCCTGTCAGAAAGCATTTTTCCTTACTTTTTCAAGATAGAGAGGCTCTTTGGCGATAGAGTCGTACGAAAAAAGGCAGAAACCGCCCAGAGAGTTGTTGTCCTTTGCGATCCTGCGGTACATCTGGATCTGGTCAACAAGCTGGTTGGAGGACACTTTGTAGGCGCCGAGCCCGACGATGACCTTTTTCTTTTTAAAGACCTTTGCCGACTTCAGCATCAGCGTCTTCACGCTCTGCATTTTTTCGGAGTATATCATAGGCGCGGCAAAATCTATGGAACCCTCCCTGAGCCATGTGAACCAGTCCTGACCTTTCTCTCTTTTCGCTACGCTGATATCTGCAAATACCGCCGCAGATATCTCAATGTCCTTATCGAGCGACCTCACGCCATCAGCGATCCTTCTTACCAGCTCAGTGACCTGCCGGCTTTTATAAGCTGCCAGCTTTTCCCTGAACTTCATATAGCCTTTCCATCCGTATTTTTTTACGATCCCTTTTTTATCGGTAACGAGCAAAACAGGGTCTATGCCGTAAGACGTCCTGTATAGCTCCCTGGTCCTCCTGTCCAGCCCCGAGAACTCGTCGGGATATCTTACATAGTCATAATGGATCCCGTCGACGTCATATTTCCTTGCGACCTCCATATAGATATCGTACAGATAGTCCTTCACCTCCGGTATCGATGGGTTCAGATAATGGATATTCCCTTTGGACATCAGCCATTCCGGTTTCGAATTGACCACATGCGACCTGGGCTCCGGGAGCTCAGGGTTCGTCCACACATAATAGGTATTGAGCCAGGCATGCAGTTTTATGCCGGACCTGTGAGCCCTGTCGATAGCGTAGGCAAGCGGATCGAACCCCAGGTCATAATACGGTATCAGGTCGGACCTGTAATAAGCTATCCCCCTGCCTAGGACCTGAACGAAAAGCATGTTCACTCCGTTCTTTCTTGCTTCTCCTATGAAACGGTCGATCTTTTCGGGAGAATCCATCTGGAAACGCGTTATCCACATGGCCCTTGTTTCTGCTATGGAGCAATCTTGCCGCCACAGAACGATCGAAAGGAGCAGGAGGACGATATAGAGGTTCTTTTTCATCTGGTCCTTAAGAGCGAAAGAGCTTCCGCCCTGGTTGTCGGGTTCTTTCTCAGGACGCCCCGTACGGCCGATGTTGTCGTTATCGTACCGGGCTTTTTCACGCCTCTCATCGACATGCACAGATGTTCCGCCTCGATTATGACCAGAACGCCCTGAGGTTCCAGTCTTTTCATTAGCATATCGGCAATCTGAGAGGTCAGCCTTTCCTGTACCTGAGGCCTTTTGGCAAAAGACTCAAGCACTCTGACGAGTTTGGACAGTCCGGTTATCCTGCCCTTGTTAGGTATGTAAACTATATGCGCTTTGCCGATGAAGGGGATCAAATGATGCTCGCACATGGAATAGAAAGGGATATCCCTTATCATGACCATTTCTTCGTGTTCTTCGGCATGGAAAACATTGACCTCTTTGGAAGCGTCCCTGCCGACGCCCGAGAACAGCTCTGAATACATCTTTGCGACCCTTTCGGGTGTCCTTCGGAGACCCTCTCTTTCGGGGTCGTCCCCTATCGCCTCGATTATCGATCTTACTGCTTTTTCTATCTTTTTAAGGTCCATCAGAAAATTCCCTTAATGTTCCCGGAAGTATCGATATCCATGTTCTCCGCGGCCGGATGTTTCGGCAGTCCGGGCATGGTCATTATATCACCGGCATAAGCCACGATATAACCGGCACCCGAAGCTATCTTTAATTTTTTGATATTCAGGTCAAATCCGGTCGCTGCCCCTATCTTGGTGTGATCGTCGGAAAACGAGAACTGGGTCTTTGCAACGCATACAGGCAGTCCTCCGAAACCAGAACGGACGACATCCTCAAGGTCTGATTTGGCCTTTTCGGAGAATACCACACCATCAGCTCCATACACCTTGACCGCTACCTTCTTGAGTTTTTCAGGGATACTTTCCTCAAGACCGTAGATCGGCGCGTAACTTTGTTTTTTTCCGTCGGCAGCATCTGTCACCGACCGAGCAAAAGCGATATCCCCGGAACTTCCCTCGTCCCTTGCCGAAGATATATGGCAAACTATCCCCTGAGCATTGCATTCCTCTATTACGGCGGAAAGCTCCTCTTTATCGTCAAAGTGGAACTTGTTTATCACTGCGACAATAGGCAGCCCGTAATTCTTCAGCCCGTTGATGTGCCTGCGCAGATTTGCAAACCCGTTCTTCAGTGACGCCATATCCTTTTTCATCCAGTCCTCTTTTTTGCAGCCGCCCTGCCATTTCAGCGCCTTTGTGGTTATAACGAGCACGACAGCATCCGGATCTATCCCTGCTGCCCTGCATTTGATATCGAAGAACTTTTCAGCTCCCAGATCGCTCCCGAAACCGGCCTCTGTCACCGTATAATCGCACAGCGACATCGACAGCTTGGTCGCCATGACGGAATTACATCCGTGAGCGATATTGGCAAAAGGCCCCCCATGGATCATTGCGGGAGTTCCTTCAGTGGTCTGCACAAGGTTGGGCTTGATCGCCTCCTTTAATAGCAGTGCCATGGCGCCGTGCGCGTTAAGGTCGCCGGCAGTTACAGGAATACCCTTTACGTCAAAACCGATCACTATCCGCTTAAGCCGGTCCTTCAGGTCCTCAATGCCTTCCGACAGGCACAGAACGGCCATTACCTCGGAAGCCGCAGTTATGTCAAAGCTCGACCGTCTCTCAACACCCTTATATCTCACCGTGATATCTCTCAAGGCCCTGTCGTTCATATCCACGACCCTGGGCCAAGTTATCCGTTCGGTATCGATGCTCTTCTCATTGCCGAAATAAATGTGATTATCGATCATAGACGAGAGCAGATTGTGCGTTGCTCCTATCATGTACATGTCTCCCGTGAAATGGAGGTTGATATCCTCCATAGGAAGGACCTGCGCGTAACCGCCGCCCGCTGCCCCGCCTTTGATCCCCATCGTGGGACCGAGAGACGGCTCCCTTATGCAAACGACCGAGCTGCGTCCTGCGCGGTTTATTGCCTGTGAAAGGCCTATGGTCATCGTAGTTTTACCTTCACCAAAAGGTGTCGGAGATGTTGTCGTCACGAGTATGAGCTTACCTTTTGGGCGATCTGCCGCCTTTACGACAGATGAAAGATCGATCTTTGCTTTGTAAGTCCCGTAAAGATCAAGGTCCTTGCCGCTAAGCCCCACGGCAGAGGCGATCTCAGAGATCTCTTTCATCTTTATTCTGGAAGCTATCTCAAGATCTGAAAGCATTTTCAACGGCCCTTTCGATGCCGTCAGCGTCAAGGCCGTACTTGGAAAGGATGAAGTCCCTGTTGCCTGCTTCTGTGAACCTGTCATGGATCCCTATCCTCATGACCTTTTTAGAGATGCCTTTTTCCTCAAGAAGCTCAAGGACCGCGCTGCCGAACCCTCCGGGCAGGCTGCCTTCTTCTACTGTGACTATCATATCCGCCACGGACGCTTTCTCGGGTATCAGGCCCCCGTCAAGCGGCTTAATGAACCTTGAGTTTATCACAGAGACGGACAGGCCCTTTTTGCCCAGCCGGTTTGCTGCCTCAACGGACGGAAGCACCATGGAGCCGATCGCGATGATCAGCACGTTCTTTCCTTTCACGGGCTTTTGCGTCAGGAGCAGTTCCGCCTTTCCGATCTCAATGGTAGCAGGGTTAGTTCCAGATGAATGTATCCCCGGAATGACGGTCTTTGGATATCTTATGGAAACAGGCCCGTTATGCTGACGTGCAGTATGCATCATGTCGATCAGCTCAATATCATCTTTAGGCGCCATGACCACTATACCCGGGAAGGCCCGCATGTATGCCATGTCAAAAACACCGTTATGGGTCGGCCCGTCATCGCCCACGATCCCCGCCCTGTCCATGCAGAAGACCACATGTGCGCCCTGAAGGCAGACATCGTGGAATATCTGGTCAAATGACCTCTGGAGGAAAGTGGAATATATGGCGCAGAAAGGGACCATGCCGCCTTTTGCTAGACCGGAGGCAAAAATGATAGCGTGTTCCTCGGCGATCCCTACATCTATGAACCTTGACGGGAACCTTTTTGAAAAATCGTCCAGCCCGGTACCTTCGGTCATGGCAGCCGTGACGGCAACGACCTTATCGTCGTTCTCGGCCATCCTTGCCAGCTCATGCCCGAAAACCTCGGTATAAGTGAGCTTGCCGTTCTTCTTTTTCGGCACCCCGCTTGCAACATCGAAAGGCCCAGTTCCATGGAACTTTGTAGGATCTTTCTCTGCTATCCTGTACCCTTTACCTTTTTTCGTCAGAAGGTGAACAAGGATCGGCCTCTTTGCTTCTTTTGCGAACGCAAGGGCGCTCATTACCAGGGTGATATTATGCCCGTCGACAGGACCAAGGTACTGAAAGCCGAGCTCCTCGACTATCACCTCGGTCTGAAAATCTATTATGAAATGTTTCATGCGGTTCTTGAGCTTTTCAGCTATATGGAAAAGCGGATGGCCAAGCCGGGGGATGCGCTTGATCATGTTCTCCACTCTGTCCTTGGTCTGAGTATAGAGCTTGTTCATCCTGACCCTCGAGAAGTAATCGGAAAAAGCCCCTACGTTCTTTGATATCGACATCTCGTTGTCGTTAAGGACAACAATAAGGTTCGAGTTGAGATGCATTGCATTGTTGATCGCCTCAAGCGAAATGCCTCCTGTAAGCGCACCGTCCCCGACGACAGCAATGACATGATGGTCCTGTTTTCTTAGGTCCCTTGCTTTCGCCATGCCGATCGCCGCGGACATCGCCGTGCTGGCATGTCCTGTCGTGTAGACGTCATGAACGCTTTCCTCGGTAGACGGATAGCCGCTTATCCCCTGATACTGCCTGAGAGTATCGAACCTGGAGGCGCGACCCGTGAGGATCTTGTGAGCATAGGCTTGATGCCCGACATCCCAGATAACCTTATCGCGAGGAGAATCAAAAACAGTGTGCAATGCGATCGAAAGCTCGACAGCTCCGAGATTTGAGGCTAGATGTCCTCCGGAATTTGAGACCGATTCGATTATCTTTGACCTTATCTGCCCTGCCAGCTCTTCAAGCTCGGCAGCGGACATCTTTTTTAGAGAGGAAGGAAGGTCCAAAGCTTCAAGAGATAACACCATAACCTCCAAAGTAAAGTAGAAGGGCTATGGCAAATCCGAGGACAAGCCCGCCAAGGACCTCAGCCGGCGTATGTCCGGTGTACTCGTGGAGCGGTTCACTCGCGATACGGCCGGTCTTGTACATATCCTCAAGCAACCTGTTCAGCAGTAAGGACTGCTTGCCTGTCGCCCTGCGCACTCCCATGGCGTCGTACATCACGATGCTCGCAAAAGCTACGGATATAGCGAACGTGGACGCTGTCCAGCCGTCGGTAAGGCCGACCGAAACAGCAAGTGCCATGGCCATGGCCGAGTGCGACGAAGGCATGCCTCCGGACTCGAACATGTGATGCCAGTCTATCTTTCTGTCGATAAAATAGTAATAGGGTATCTTGAGGGCCTGGGCGAGCATCATAGAGAGCAGTGCGCTCATCAGCGGATAGTTCTTAAGGACCGACATCCAGAACGCGGACACCTATTTATCCCTTTCGGAGATGTACACCGCAAGGCGCTTCAGGACCTCGCCGTTCTTGCCGAAAACCTTTAGCGAGGACAATGCCATACTGATCTCAGTTCTCATCATCTCTTTCGCCCTTTCCACGCCGAACAGCGAAACATAGGTCGACTTCTTCTTTTTCATGTCAGACCCAGGTGTTTTGCCGAGCTGTCTGGCAGTTGAACTGACATCAAGTATATCATCTTTTATCTGGAAGGCCATGCCGATATGTTTGGCGTACTTAAGCAGCGCTTCGGTCCTCTTCTGGTTCGCGCCCGCACACACTGAACCGGCAAATACGCTGGCCTTGATAAGCTCTCCCGTCTTCTTTGAGTGTATCTCCTTGAGCTTCTCGAACGTTATCTTTTTGTTCTCGCTTTCCAGGTCAAGCGATTGTCCGGAACACATGCCTGAATGGCCTATTGCCGCGCTCAGGAAGTTGACGATCTTCAGCGAAGCGGCAGGCTTTAGCCCGCTCTTTTTTTCTTCAATGGACAGGATGTTATATGCCAGAGCGAACAGGGCGTCCCCCGCCAGGATAGCGGTCGCCTCACCGAACTTGATGTGGTTGGTTGGCAGTCCCCGTCTTAAAGGGTCATCGTCCATCGCCGGGAGGTCGTCGTGTATCAGCGAAAAAGAGTGCAGGAGCTCTATGGCGCAGCCCGCCCTTAACGCGGCACGGTCCTTTCCTCCGCAAGCGGCGCAGGAAGCCATGGCCAGTATGGCCCTTATGCGTTTACCAGGGGCAAGGGCGCTGTATCTCATAGACCGTGAAAGTATGGAGTCATCTCCCGGCAAAAGTCTTTTGAGTTCTTTGTCGACCATGTCCCTTTTCTGCGACAAATAGTTCTCGATCTGCATTATCTGACCTCCACTTTCTTTTGTTTGAGATGCTCTTTGATCTGCGATATCCTCAGCTGTCCGAAGTGAAGCAGTGACGCCAGCAGAGCTGCATCCGCCTCCCCTTCGGCAAAAGCCGCATGGATGTCATCCAAAGAACCTGCGCCGCCCGAAGCGATCACCGGGATATTCACGGCTCTCGATATCGTCCTTGTGAGATCAACGTCGTACCCGGCCTGGGTCCCGTCCCTGTCCATGCTCGTAAGCAGTATCTCTCCGGCGCCGCGCTTTTCCGCTTCTTTCGCCCATTCAACTGCATCTATGCCCGCAGGTGTTCTCCCTCCGTGAGTGTAGACTTCCCAGCCTTCCGCTCCGCCCCGAACTCTTTTCTTGGCATCTATCGCGACAACGATGCATTGACTGCCGAATCTTTGCGAAGAAACGCTTATCAGTTCCGGGCCTTTTACCGCTGCTGTGTTTATTGAAACTTTGTCAGCTCCAGCCGAAAGCAGCTCCCTGATGGTCTCTGTATCATTTATACCGCCGCCGACAGTGAAAGGGATGAATACCTGCTCAGCGACCCTTTTTACTACATCTATCATGATATCCCGTTTTTCGTGTGAAGCTGTGATATCCAGAAAAACAAGCTCATCCGCGCCTTCTTTGTCATAGACCTTTGCAAGCTCTACCGGATCGCCTGCATCGATAAGGTTAACAAAATTGATCCCCTTTACGACCCGCCCCTCTTTTACGTCGAGACAAGGTATTATCCTTTTAGAAAGCATCAGAGTACCCTTCCTTCAAGCCTGAGCAGATCGATCTTCAATTTCATACCTCCTGAGAAACCTCCCAGACCTTCCTTGCCGACGATCCTGTGGCAAGGGACCAGTATCATGTACCTGTTGCGCGAAAGAGCCTGGCCCACTGCCCTGCATTTTGAGCTCCCGCCTACCTTCTCGGCTATCCATCTATATGTATGGGTCTGCCCGAAAGGGACAGTTCGAACCGCTTCATATACCGACCTGTCAAAATCGGAGACCCCTTCCATATCCAGCTTGACAGAAGTTCTTGAAGGTCGTCCCGCAAAATACTTTTTCAAGTGATCCCTGTACCTGGAACCCTTCACATCGTCCCTGACCGCGTCACCGAAGTTCCCGATCACCTCATCTTTGACGCTCTTCGCGCTTGCCTCCGGGAACACCACCCCTGCCACACCTTTTGCCGTATAGACCGCACCAAGGTATCCGTACGGCGTCCTAAGGATAGTATATTTTTTTCGTCCCATACCCTTGTTCCGCCTTTTATTCATTCTAACACGCTCTGTGGACCCGCGCCCCGCAGGCCCGATGCAAGTTTCAGACCTTTCGATACGATATAGATAATGAGGATAAATAATGACAATAACCGCCGAAGCTCTTCCTGAAATGGTAAAGCACGACCAGACATCGTTCCACAATCCAGAAAAACTGTCCAGAATGAACGACATCATGGAAAAGCTCAGCATGATGTCCACATATGTCGACCGGAAGCTTGCCACAGCAAATATCAGGGGGTCGAACGATAAAGGCCTTTCCGACCTTCGGCCTAGGGTCCGCAAGGTCTATGATATGCTGAACCAGAAACACAGCATCTACTTCCTTACCATGAGGGATATTGCAGAGATCCAGAATGACATCAACTCCTGGAACGACTCGCTGAAGGACAGTACTGACAGGGACGCCTATTTTGCCGGGCTTGTGCTAAGTTATATCGAAACCATAATAGACCACCGGCTTCCTTCCTGATATTTTTCTTGACTTTTTTTTACGGTATTTTATATAATGCCGTTAGATGTTCTTCCGTAAATGCCGGTTATCAGCGATTCTCATAATTTTGTTAAGCTGCACTGCGTATGCCGACATCGATTTCCCTTACCTTAACTCGAGGGCTAACATACCGATATATGAGGAGCCGTTCTCAGGCATGGGCAGCTATTACGGGAGCCTTTCTAACGGCATTAAGACCGTACTATGGAACCCGGCAGGCATCATGAGAGTGGGCACTGCCGAAGGTTCTTTCACATTCCCGATGAACCTGACATCAGTTTCTTTCGGCTACACCTCGAAGATCGACGATCTTGACATGGACGCCACAGGCAACGGATTGAGCACCGGGGTCTTCTTTACCGATGACCCGACAGACCTCACCAAGAAACAGCGCAATATGAACACTTACGGAGGGTACTCCAATTCAGGGGCAAGCCTTGTATTTGATCAGACATTCAGGGTGAATGACAGTGTAGGCATCGGCGTAAGGTCGTTGAACCCGATAGATATCGAGCTTGGCCTTGCGGGCAATTTCCCGATGTTCGCGCAGTACTCGACCAACTACAGGAACACCACTACCGGAGGACTGAGCGTGGACGGCTCCGGGTTCATGACCTACACATATGATCAGGGAGGCCTCACCTATACATATACAAGCGCGCAGCCGGTATGGAACAGCTTCCTTGAACAGCGCCTCAGGCTCCCGACCACGGCCGTCAGCCAATTCCAGAACGACATGCATGTCGACAGGACCGTGGTACTCACCGGCGGATACAAATATGACAAGTTCAGCTTCGGCCTCAACGTTACACCTTTGTCCGCAAGGGCCGACATAGAGAACTCGATGCAGCTCATAGTCAGCAGGAATGCCGGTGACGGCGTCTTTTACACTCCGGACTTTGACCCCACGAACCAGGCAGATGTTGCCGCATGGATGCTGGACCCGACAAGGTTCGGCGCTGCGGCCGGCTATAAGGCCAACACTATAGACATCCCGGCAGGCGACGTGATAATGGACTCAAAATGGAGCGGGACCTATACAGGGGCCGCCGTCAGGTCCGACCTGGGCATGATGTACGACATATCCGACAATACCACGCTCAGTTTGATGCTTGAGAACATCACCGGTTCGACAATGACAATGCACGGAAGAGGGATCAACTATTTTGCCAATCACAGGTTCAATTCAACCTCCTCTCCCAACATCGACCCTGACGGGACGCTCGACTGGGACCCTTTCACAGCGGCAGGACAGGATTTTGTGTTCGCTCCCGGGCAAGGTCTCTACATGGATAATAATATCGAATACAATATACCGAGAAGGACAAAGATCGGCGTCGCGATAAAGACCCCTTTCCTTCTTGCCATAGACTATGAGACGCCTTCAACCCCAACACGTATACGCGTAAGGGACAGTTCAGGCAGTTATCAAGACGTCAACCTTTCCAACATGAACGTTCTCAGGATGGGCGCTGAGATGGGGCTCTTCAGGTCCCCCGTAGTGCTCAAAGGCGGCATGGCCTTCCTTTACAAGCCGGTCGCTGACAATGCGGAGGTCCAGAGCAAGATCGACTCAATATTCAAGCTGAGGAGCAGATCCATCCCGTTCATCCCCATCAAGTTCGACATGGGGCTTGAAGCCGATATGTACAAAGGCAAGACGGGGTTCGCTTTCGGCATAGACGGCCTCTCACTTATAAATATGTACAGCTTCGACCTTACATACAGCGGGAACGGCAAAACACTGTTCTATACTCTTTATCACAACAGGGAAGACTGGCAGCTGTCATATACCGCCATGGCTGACATACTTGCGACCATGGCAGAAATAAAAAGCTCAGGCAAACCCATAGGAGAGGCAGGAATGTCGGACGTAAAATGGAAACAGGCTGTCTCCATGACCTTGAGGTTCTGAGGAAAGGTAAATGATGATGAAGAACTTATACCGTGCGGGGATCCTGGCATCAGTGCTTGCGGCGCTGACCTGCTCCCCTGCCCTGGCAAAGGTCGATTTTACCGCGTATGCCGACGGAAAAGAGATAAGGAACAATGACTTCATCTCGTCAAGACCAAAGATAGAGATCATTGTCGTGACCTCAGAGACGATCAGCACATCATCCTATGTATTCGGCATAGACATGAGCCCTCTGTCTGGCTCTGATTTTTCCAAATTGAACGCGAACACTTACATGCTTACATATGAGGTCACAACAGCGCTGACAAATGACGCTCACAGCATAGGGCTGCAGGTGACCGGCGCCTCCACCAATGACTACACTTTCTTTGTTACAGGTCTTCTCGTAAGGACCGGCGAAGCGCCGCAGTTACGAGGCGCACCGCTGAACTATCCTAACCCATTCAGCGCTTCTACGGGGACCAGCATCGCGTATACCCTTACCAGGGATTCGGACGTAAGGATAAACATCTATGACCTTTCTGCCGGACTTGTATGGTCAGGCGCCTATTTGTCTGGTTCCAACGGAGGCAGCACCGGATACAATGAGGTCTTCTGGAACGGAAGAACAGCGTCAGGAGTTCCCGCCGGGAACGGAATGTACGTCTATATGGTCATGGTGAACGGAAGCGTTGCCGCAAAAGGGAAAATGGTGGTGGTCAACTGATGGTAAAAAGATCTCTAGTCGCATTATGTGCGTTGCTGATCACTTCGGTCAGCTACGGGGCTGCGCTCGACCCTTCTGAAAGCGGGCTGGCAGCCAGGCAGCTTGGCATAGGTTCCGCCGGACTTACTCTGACCGATATCAACTCTGTCTTCATCAATCCTGCAGGGATAGAAGGAATAAAGCCATGGGGAATGTCGGCAACATCCAGCACGCTTCTGGGCGAGATCAGACAGAACATATTCGCCGGTGTTTACAGAACGGACTGGGGCACGGTCGGGCTGGGATATGTGGACCTCTCTCTTGACGGGGCATATTCTACCGTAAGGGACCCCTCGGCTTTCGGAAGGATCATCATAAATCCGTCGGTAGAGGCCGCCGGCTATGATAACAACGCGCTGCTCCTGTCTTATGCAAGACGTATAAGTTACAAGGGCGATCTGGTGCTAGGGGCAAGCCTGAAGTTCTTCAACCAGTCGATATCTGGCGGCAGCGCCTCTAATTCCAAAGGCAGTGCAACGGATGTTGACCTTGGAGCTATCTATACGCCCGAGTGGATGCCCTGGGTAAGCACCGGCGCAGTGATCCAGAACTTCCTTTCATCTTCAGTGTCCTGGTCAGGCGCGTCAAGCGCAAGCGAAAAGCTTCCCGGACGGTACAGGCTCGGGCTTAGAGCAGCTGTCATCGGTAAAGGGTCATGGGCGGAAATCAACGAGCTTGATCTTCCTGAATACTACGGAAGATCGCTTGATGTGTACTTTGATTCGAACATGCCCAGCAACGATCAAACAAAATCGTCATTGTACTTCAATACCGGTGTGGAATGGCGACCAGTACAGGATGTAGCTCTCAGGCTGGGCCTTGATCAGAGGAACGGAGGGACCAACATCAATTACGGCGTCGGCCTTGAGAAGGACGGGTTCCGCTTCGATTATGCTTTAAGGAACGATCCGATATCTGATGCTGCAACACATGTGTTCTCTATGTCATTCTGGCCTGTACCCAAAAAGCCTCTGCCTCTCAAGAAAGCGGGCGAATATACGCTGAACCTCTCTTCGCCTCTCGAAAAGAGCTCTGTCACAGGAGAAACGACGGTAGTTAAAGGTTCGGTTGCCAATGCCTATTCGATACACGGCCTGGCCGTGAACGGCAAACATCTATCTCCTTTTGTTTCCGGAAATTCATTCGAGACCGCGTGGGGACCCCTTGCCAAGGGCCTTAACGTCATCAGCATCGAGGCTTTCATCACATCACCTGAGGCAGGCTCCGCTTCAGGGACCGTAAACATCCTTGTATCGGACAATATCCCGGATGTCCGCGATGGCTATTTCGCTTCAAACGCGGTCCGGTATATGCAGGCTTTGGACATCATGAAAGGCTATTCAGACGGCAAGTTCAAGCCGGAAAGCCCAATCACCAGGGCCGAGCTCGTTACGATGCTTACAAAAGCGAAAGGCATACCTTCCGGCGAGGGCGATGTGGCTTTCATCGATTTCAAGGACACAAAAGGTCACTGGGCATCCCGCTATATCAATCTTGCCGTAAGGGAAAAGATGGTCGGAGGATATTCGGACGGGACTTACAGACCGAAACGGAACGTAAGCAGGGCCGAGGCTGCAGTGATCATGACCAGGTTCGAAGGGATGAAACTGGTCTCAACGGAGTCCTCTCCTTTCAGCGACGTGCCGTCGAACCATTGGGCGCAAATGTATATAACCGGAGCAAGGGACGCCGGAATGCTTGATTACCTGCCAAAGACAGCGAGCTTTGAGGCAAAGACGAACGTGACCAGAGGAGAGATCGCCTACATGCTTTCAAAGACCGCATTGATAAAGGAGAAGATCGACAGTGCGTTCAAGAGCGTGAGGCCGGCCTCAGCCTCGACCGAAAGGGACAGCGTTTTTGAGTTCGCTGAACCGCTCCCGCTTAAGACAGATAAAGACAAGCTTCTGCTGTACGGCAGGATACTGTCAAAGGATGTTAAGGATGTTATTGTTAACGATGAGAGGTCCAGGATATTCCCTCCTTCCTCTGGTCAGGTGTTCAGCAGAGAAATACCTCTCAAGACAGGTATCAACGAGATCACGTTGACGTTCAGGGATAAGGGCAAAAAGGTCATAAAGACCTATGTGTTCAAGGCGGAGAAGATCTGAGCGGCTTTACGTCTTAGTTCCTTCAGTCCTGCAGTGTTAATTATTACCTTATCGGATATCCTGCGATAGAACGCATCGGACCTCTGAGTCGAGATCCTCAGCAATGCGTCCTTCTTTGAAAGTCCTTTTTTGATGAGCCTATCCACTCTGGTCTTGCGGGGAGCAAGCACGCAGATCACAACATCCATCATCTTTGTCATCTTCATCTCATATATCAGCGCCGCGTTGACCACCACTATCTTTTTCTCGGAACCGATGATCCTTGAGCGTGTTTCCTTGAGTATCTCCGGATGGACAGTACGGTCAAGGAATTTTAGTGCTGAAGGCTCCGCGAACACGATATCGCCTAGCGCTTTTCTGTTTATGGCCCCGTTCTTTGAAAGTATCTTTTTTCCGAAATGAGCGGCCAGCAGTCGATATGCCTTTTTCTTCGGCTTTATGACATAATGCCCTATACTGTCAGCATCAATTACCCCTGCCCCCAGATCCCTGAAGACATCGCACACTTCGTTCTTCCCGGATGCTATTGGTCCTGTAACACCGATAATAAGCTTTTTATCTTGCTTCACTTGTAGCTTCTCCGGTCCCTGCCTTTATCAAAGCGGGTTTTTTCTCCACGACCCTGTTCATCAGGTACCAGCTTAGCACATCATGCGCTATCCTGGCCGTTACCTGGTCTCCGTGCTCTCCGTGCTCGACGAATGACGCAACAGCTACCCGAGGCCTGTCAAAAGGAGCATAACAGACGAACCAGGCATGAGCCGGCTTTCCGGGGTTCTGGGCCGTTCCCGTCTTACCTGCGGCCTCGAACGAAGCTATCCCTGCCGCCCTTCCTGTCCCGTGAGTCACGACCTCGTGCAAAGTATCCTTTATCATCTTCAGGTTCTTCTGAGACAACGGCACCTGTCCGATAATTTTTGGCTTATATGTGAACACCTCTTCCCCGTCCCTGTCCTTTATCTTTTTGATAAGATGCGGTTCATATCTGTCCCTGCCGTTCGCGATAGAAGCATAGAGGTTTGCCATCTGCAGGGGAGAGACCCAGATGAACCCCTGACCAATGCCGAAATTGATCGAGTCCCCGGGGAACCAAGCTTCGTTATATACTTCCTTTTTCCATTTTGTAGAAGGGACTACCCCCCTGGCCTCTCCTGGAAGATCTATCCCGGTCCTTTCTCCGAGCCCGAACGCCTTTGCATAATCGTGAAGTATATCCGGCCCTACCCGAAGTCCCATTTGGTAAAAAACAATGTTGCATGAATTTATCAGGCCGCCCAGAAGATGCAGAGTCCCGTGGCCCGACAGTTTCCAGCATTTTGCAGTTCTGGCTCCAAGCTTGAAGTATCCCGGACAATAAAAAAGCTCCGACGGCCGCGCAAGGGCCTTTTCAAGCGCCGCAGAAAGGGTAACGACCTTAAAAGTTGACCCCGGAGGATACGATGAAATGGCACGGTTCATGAAAGGATGGTTGGCCGAACTGAGCTTTCTCCACTCTTCCGGTTCGATCTGATGGGCAAAGATGTTCGGATCGAAGTTGGGGTGAGAAGAAAGCGCAAGGACCTCACCGTTCCGAGGATCAAGCACCACGACCGCCCCTGCCCTTGCTCCAAGCGAACTTTCAACGGCCTTTTGCAGCTCGATGTCGATGGTAAGTGTGATGTTCTTTCCCGGCACAGAGCTTTCACTTCCCGATCCCTGCACCACTCCGTATGTCGACACATCAACACGCTCGCCGCCGTTCACTCCCCGAAGATACGCATCATATATCCTTTCAACGCCGGCCTTGCCTATAAGGTCTCCTGACCTGAGACTGCTGTATCCGTCCTTTTCGAGATCTTCGGCAGTGACCTCACCGATATAACCCAGCACATGCGCGGCCATTTCCTTGTACGGATAAAATCTCACAGGCACGGCATTGACCACCACACCTTCCAGATGGTCCTTCTGCTCCTCGATCCTGGCCACAGATCTGATATCAAGGTTCTCTTTTATCAGGATAGGGTCGAAAGAGCGGCTTTTCCGCCTTTTGATCTTCTTTTCAATGTCCGCGACCTCCATCTCGATAAGCCTGGACAGTCTTTTCAGGAGGGCATCACGGTCCTTTATCTTCGTAAGAAGTATGTAAACGTTGAAGCTTGCCTTGTTGCTTACCAGCACCTTGCCGTTCCTGTCGTAGATCAGTCCTCTGGGGGCTATTACCGGCATTGATTGGGATGCGTTTATCTGCGCGAACTTGGCATACTTCCTGCCCTCTACGGCCTGCAAGTACCAAAGCCTTGCTATCAGGGCAAAGCAGAGAAAGAGCAGTATCCCTATCGATATGATCGCCTGTTTCGGGTATTCTTTCATGCCGAATACACCTTGTCGGCAGCTCTTTTTAACGCTGGGGACACTATCGCGTTCATTGCCGCGCTCACCAATGATACAGGGACAAGACCGGTCAGGTCCGCGCCCATATAGTTATTGAGCAGCCATCCTCTAAGAAATACTGAAAGGAATGAAAAAGCAAAGATCACTGCGTACAGCACCGCAGAATCCTCGCTCACGACCGCCTCTTTCATGAAACCTGACATGAAACCGAATAACGGGAGAATGAACAGGCTGAAATACGCTGTGCCGGAGGCGATATCCGCAAGGAACCCCGCCAGAGCCCCGTAAATGAACCCCTCTCTTTTTCCGGCAAGTATACCGACGAGAATAACGAATATCAAAGGCAGATCGGTAGTAGACCCGAAGAGCGTCAGACGCGAGAAGACAACGGACTGCAGGAGCAGCAGGATGATCGTTAGGGCGATAAGTCGGATCTGCCTCATTGTTTACCTGACCACAAAAACAATATCAAGTTTTGAATAATTCACCGACGTCCTTACCGTGACCGACTCGAACATATCAAAGTCCCTTTTACCGACAAAGGAGACCTTCCCTACAGGAACACCTTTCGGGAAATAGTCCGACACTCCGCTTGTCACGACCTCGTCGCCGAACGCCACTTCCGAATTGGACTGTATAAATGACACTGCAGGCTCCGACGGCCCCCTGCCTTTAAGGACGCCCGCATCATCTGTTCTGGGGAACATGACTGAAACGGACGAGACAGGATCTGTGGCCAGCAGTACCTTTGAATGTGATGACGAGACCTCCACCACCCTGCCGACAAGCCCGAGAGGGCTTATTACGGCTTTCCCGGTCTTCACCCCGTCCTTTTGTCCTTTGTCGATGGTGATGTCAGAGTTCCATGTCTGGGGGCTCCTGGCAATGACCCTGGCAGGAATGAGCTTGAATGAAAACGGGGCCGTCCTTCTGAATTCCAGGGCCTTAGACAGTTTTTCGTTCTCATCCTCGAGAGCATTTATCATGTAGATCTGAGATTTGATCATCTGTATCTTCTCGTGCAGCTCGGCGTTCTCGGCCTGTGCGTTCCTAAGTGTCACTACAGACACAGAAAAGTCCCTGAAGAAAGTTGAGACCCCGAAAGTAAAGCTCTGGAGTGGATGTAGCACGGCAAGCGAAGCGCCTCTGATGCTGACAAAAGGCTGAAGCTCTTTTAGTACAGGAAGATTGACCGTTATGGTCAGGATAATTACAAAGACCAGCGTCTTTATAACGGATGACCTGTCAGGAAACATGCTGAAGAGCTATCTCACTGCCAGGACTTTTTGCTGGTAATGAGCACTTTCTTAAGTGTATCGATCTCTTCAAGTACTTTTCCCGTCCCGTATGCAACACAGGACAGCGGATCATCCACGACATAGACCGACATATCTGTCTCCTGGCTAAGATGCTTATCAAGACCTCTTAACAGAGAGCCTCCGCCGGCCATTACTATGCCCCTGTCCATGATGTCCGCAGCAAGCTCTGGAGGGGTCTTTTCAAGGGTCATCCTGACAGCATCGATCACTGTAGCTACAGGTTCTGCAAGAGCGTCCCTTATCTCGGTAGATGTAAGCGTTATGGTCTTTGGAAGTCCGGAAACAAGGTCCCTGCCCCTTACTTCGACCGTCTTTTCCTCTCCAAGCGGATATGCGGAACCGATATCTATCTTGATCTGTTCGGCTGTGCGTTCTCCGATAAGAAGATTGTAGTTCTTTCTGCAATGTGCGACTATAGCTTCATCCATTTCGTCGCCGGCGACCCTTATTGATTTTGACACTACTATACCGCCCAAAGCCAACACTGCGACCTCGGTCGTACCGCCTCCGATATCAACTATCATTGAACCGATCGGCTCGGAAACAGGAAGAGAGGCGCCGATAGCCGCGGCCATTGGCTCTTCAATAAGATAGGCTTCCCTTGCGCCTGCATGCATAGCCGCGTCGATAACGGCCCTTCTTTCGACCCCGGTTATGCCCGAAGGCACGCCTACTACTATCCTTGGTCTGACGAAAGCTGTCCTGTTATGGCTCTTAGTGATGAAATGCCTCATCATCATCTCGGTGACCTCGAAATCAGCGATCACACCGTCGCGCAGGGGTCTTACGGCGATTATGTTGGCGGGAGTCCTTCCGAGCATGCCTTTTGCCTCATTACCGATGGCAAGCACTTTTCCCGTATCCTTGTTTATCGCAACAACGGAGGGCTCGCAGAGAATGATGCCTTCGCCCTTGGCAAATACCAGGGTCGTGGCCGTCCCCAGGTCTATGCCGAGGTCCCTGGAAAAATGCCCGAAAATATAGTCGTAAACTCCCATTTCAATCCCCTTTCTTGGTTTGAGGTCATTCCTCTGATATTGAACCGCTGAAACCTTTGGACTTAAGCTGTTCGATAAGGATGTCGGCGTTCTTTTTAGACTTGAATACACCAACCTGCACGCTGAAGCCTTTGCCTGCTCCAAGGTCCCTGGCAAAAGTTTCAAATCCGCCCGCCTTGAGGTCTTTCATTATTGCAAGCGCATCATCTTTGGTCTTGGTGGTCGTGACCTGCACTCTATAGAGGCCGGAGGAAGCGGGCGCGACCGCTGTTTCAGGTATCGGCGATTCAGGTATGTCATCATCCATGTCTTCGGCCGGAGCCGGTTTTACTGCAGGAGCTGCCGGCTTCTTTGCCGGAACTGTCTTCTTGACTTCAGGGACCACTACCGCGGCCGGTTCTTCCGAAAGCTCTTCTTCGACCACTGCCGGCTGTTCCTGGACCTGAGGAACGGCAGGCTTGGGCTCGTCAAGTGATTTTTGCACGGCACTGTAATCGATCTCGGGAAGTTTTCTGAGAGGAGAAAGTATCTGCCTGCCCAGAAGGAAGCTTATCCAGAAGCTCCCGATCACGAGGACCACGATAAGAACAAGCACGAATACTGTTTTAAAAGAAAAGACATTTGCTTTAGGCATGATCTTTTGCCCTATGCCTATCTCGTCATCCATAGGTTCTAAACTCTGCCTTTTCTGGAAATCATTAAGTGCCATATAATCAGTAATATTCTACACTATGATATCAATTAGCGTCAATAACATCATTTCATGGTCTTCAGCCGGGACAGAGCCTCCCCTGCTGTATAAAGAGAACCTGCTACGCATATGCAGGTGCCTTCGGGGTCTTTGACGGCCTCACCGACAGCGCTGTCAAGCGCTTCGGCAACACTGCAAAACGCCATCCCTTCCTTTCCGAGCTCTCTCATATAAGAAAGTATCCCAGCAGACGGATGTGCGCTTGCGCCTTTCGGCTCGCAGGCATATATTTTATCTGCCGCAGCGGCAAGAGGATGAACAATACCTCTCAGGTCCTTTCTTTGCAACACTCCGATCACAAGCAGGACCCTTTTGTCGCCGGCAGTCTTCTTAAGGGTCGCAGCAAGAGCCGAAGCCCCGTCAGGATTATGCGCCCCGTCGATGATGATCATGGGCTGTTCTCTGACAATATCAAAGCGTGCCGGCCATTCGACATCCATGAGCCCTTTAGCCATGTCTGACTGACTCACGTCAAAACCGCATGGTCTTAACAGTTCTGCTGTCTTTACGGCAATGGCGGCGTTCCTTTTTTGATGCTCCCCTATCAATCCTACTTTCATACTATCCGACTTCTTAACTTCCGAACTTTCGAACAATTCCGACCCTCTCTCTTTGCATATTTCCATTAGCCTTTCCAGCAGTTCTTCATCCTCTATCCCCGCAACTACAGGCACTCCGTTCTTTACGATACCGGCCTTTTCCAGAAGTATCTTTTCCTTTGTATCGCCGAGAATGCCTGTATGGTCAAGGCCTATGTTCGTTATCACGCTCACCATCGGGTCCGCGATATTAGTGGAATCAAGCCTTCCTCCAAGACCGACCTCAAGGACCGCGATATCCACCTTTTTATCATGGAAATATTTGAACGCTGCCGCTGTAAGGAGCTCGAATTCTGTCGGGGGGTCATCGTTATAAGAAAAAGCAGCTAGCAGCCGGCAGTTAGTTGCGAACTCCTCTTTGGATATATCCCTGCCGTCGATCTTTATCCTTTCGGTATATTCGATGAGATGTGGAGAAGTATAAAGACCTGTCCTGTATCCGGCCTTCGAAAGGATATTGGCAAGCATGGCGCAGACAGAACCTTTGCCGTTCGTACCGGCGACAAGGACACACTTGAGACCTTTCTCAGGATGACCAAGCCCTTCAAGAAGTCTTTCTATCCTTTGCAGTCCTGGTTTTATCCCGAAGGTCAGTCTTTTCTCAAGGAATGAGACAGCTTGGGTGTAGTCCATGGTTTCAGACAAGGAGACTGAAGATGAGATTGACCAGGAAAAATATAAGTGAAGAGGTCCCCGGGAATATAAGAAGCCCGACAAGGATGAATATTCCGTAAGGCTCGATACTGTCCAACGCATATCCCATATCCCTGGGAAGAACGGCCTTCAACAACCTCGAGCCGTCAAGCGGAGGGACAGGAAGGAGGTTGAACACGCCGAGCGCGATATTGATCCACATCGTGAACTGAACGATATCAACAAGGAAGCCGTCGGTAAGAGTAAAGAAGCGGAACACAAGGGACACGAGCCAGGCAAGTATAAAGTTGGCCGCAGGCCCCGCAAGGCCTACTATGGCCATGTCCTTTTCAGGGTCCTTGAAATAATTCGGGTTTATAGGCACGGGCTTTGCCCATCCGAAACGCACCAGTACCAGCATGAGCAGCCCAAGAGGATCGATATGTGCCAAAGGGTTCAGAGTCATACGCCCGCTCATCCTGGGCGTCGGGTCGCCGAATATCTCCGCTACCATACCGTGGGCATATTCATGCACGGTGATCGATATCAAAATAATTGGTATCGATATTATCGAAAAGAAAAGGAAGTTCTCCATCTTATGCCCTCGGGTGCGCCTCCCTGTATATTTTTTTCAGCCTTTCCCTGCTGACGCTGGTATAGACCTGGGTGGTCGCGATATTGGCATGCCCCAGCATCTCCTGCACGGACCTCAGATCCGCCCCGCCTTCAAGAAGATGGGTCGCAAAACTGTGTCTCAGTGTATGGGGCGATATCTTCTTATCTGACCCAAGCTTGCCTGCGTATTTTTTAATTATAAACCACAGACCCTGCCTTGTCAGAGGCTTGCCTTTTATGTCCAGGAAAAGACAGTCCGACATCCTTTTCTTGAGTATCCTCTTTCTTGCAACGTTCACATATGTCCGCAGCACTGACAGGCACCCTTTCCCTGCCGGGACTATCCTTTCTTTTGAGCCTTTCCCGAAACATCTTATGAAGCCGGACTCATAGTTGACGTCATCCAGCTTTAAAGAGACGACCTCGCTGGCCCTCAGGCCGCATCCGTAAAGGACCTCGAGCACCGCCCTGTCCCTGAGGTCAAGCTTTTTCATTCCGGCAGGCAGGTCCATGAGAGCACCTGCCTGAGCGGCCGAAATGGCTTTAGGCAGTTTTTTTCCAAGCTTGGGGAATACAAGGTCCTCTGTCGGGTCTTTCTGGATATATCCTTCATTAATAAGGAAACGGCAGAATGATTTGACCGCGGCCAGATGCCTTGCGACAGTGGATGGGGAAAGCCCGGAAGAATGAAGCCTTTTTATGAACTTTGACAGGCCGTCAGGCGTAAGTTCGGAACGTCCGAGCTTTTTAAGATCGTTCCTGTAAGATGTCACTGTGTTCGGGCTGAACCCTTTTTCGACCTTAAGATAAAGCAGGAACTCTTCTGTTCTATTTTCCATTGGCGGAAGCTATCTCCGCTATCGCGGCGATAATAAGCCCGCAGCCTTCAGCAAGGTCAGATATCTTAATCGATTCCCTTGAAGTGTGCACCCCGGTCATCCCTACCCCCAAGATCATGCTTGGGATCCCCATCCTGTTAAATACGTTCGCGTCCGAACCGCCTCCTGTCATGACCAATTTAGGCGAAAGGCCCTGTTTTTTTGCGGCTTTCATCACCGACCGGAGATACCTGTTACCGCTATTCACATAGAAAGACCTGTACATATCAACGATCTTAATGTCTGCTTTGGCCTTGTTCTTTTTGCAGGCAAGCCTGATACATGACACCATATGCCCGACCTGCTTTTTCAGCTTTTCCTTGTTATGGCTCCTTGCCTCTCCTTTAATAGTCACCTTTTCGGGCACGATGTTGGTAGCGATACCGCCTTTTATGATGCCTATGTTAGCTGTGGTCTCTTTATCTATCCTGCCAAGCTTCATCCCTGAAATAGCATCCGAGGCGGCTTTGATCGCGTTTATCCCGTCCTCCGGATGAACGCCTGCATGCGCTGCTTTTCCGATTATCCTGGCCTCAACGGATATCTGGGAGGGGGCCATATTTATTATGCAGTCCACTTTCCCGCCGTCGATCACAAGGCCGATATCCGCCTTAAGCCATTCCCTGTTCGCAGCCTTTGCACCTATAAGGCCGATCTCTTCCGCGACAGTAAAGCACAATTTGATGTCCCCATGAGGGATCTTTTTCTCAATGATCTGCCTGACGGCCTCTATCATCGCAGCGACCCCGGCCTTGCAGTCGGCGCCCAGTATCGTATCTCCTGAGCTGAATATCTTCCCGCCCCGGATCACAGGTCTGACCTCACCCTGATGCTCAACGGTATCGATGTGTGCGTTAAGCAGTATCACTGGAAGCGAGGGATCACCCTTAAACGTGGCATACATGTTGCCGACCTGACCATTGATCTTTTTTGCTGCAGAATCGTATCTTACGGCCAGCCCGATCTTCTTGAGCTCCTTTTGAAGGAACAGCGCTGCATCCTTTTCTTTTTTCGGAGTGCTTTTGATCCTTACAAGATCGGTAAATAGCTTTACAAGGCGCTGTTTATTGGGCATAAAAGGATTATAACATCAGACGGTCCCGGCCTGTTCGACCTGAAGGGCCCGTCATTCTATCGGTCGATCACCTTAGAGGCTGATACATGATCGTGACCTGGTCGGCCGTGTTGATGAGGAATGTCTTTGCCGGCATAGGGCCCCATATCCCTGTCTCTATCCCGAATATCCTGTCGCCTATCACGGCAGGCTCATAATTCCTGAAATGGCCGAATACAAGCATGTTAACATTCTCGGTTATCAATGAATTGAAATTATTCAGCACATCAAAGACCCTGACATACTGTATGTCGTACATGAACCTTTCGTTGAGCAGCAGAGCACTGTGATGCCCTGCCATCTTGAACAGGGAGTCATGGTCAAAGTCCGACCTTATTATGGCGGCCTTTGCATCTGATGACTGCCTGACAAGCGCATCCCATCCGTAGCGGTTACCGTAGTTGATCATGCTTATACCGTTTATCCCTATAGGCACGGCAGCATGCGTATATAAGGCCCCGTATTCATCAACATGATAGAACTGCAGATTATCTTCGAACCATTTCGCCATATCACGAAGGCGGTCGTTCTGCAAAGCTTCACCAAGAGTATGCGCTCCTACTTCATCAAAGAAACTGTTGGAAGCCCGATTTTTCAACCATACTGCCTGATCGTGATACGAGCCTTTCATGGCAAGCACGAAATTAAGATCATGGTTGCCGTATAATGGGATCAATTCCCTGTCCTCGGTCATACGCCTTACCGTCTCGTACACCTTGAGATTGTTCTGCCCGCCGTTGATGAAGTCCCCAAGTCCGACGATATAGTCGCACTTATCTTTCAATTCCCTGGCGGCATTGCACCACCTAAGCGATCCGTGGGCGTCTGCTATGGCGCCCACACGCGGCAAGTAAGAGGGCTGCCTTCCGGCAGCCCCTCTTTCCCATCCCTTATTAATCACACGGACGTTTGACATTGTTTATCTTACAAAAGCATCCTTACCTGCTTCACCGGTAAAGATAGGCTCATAGAAACCCTGTTTTGCGACCGGATAGTTTTCAAAGCTGAAACCTATCTTCTCGTTCAGGTCGAAGCCGTGAAGCCTGTACACCAGCCATGGAGGAAGTCCGTCCCTCATAGCGACCGCCTTTAACATCAGCTGGCCGAGGCTCAGGACCACATCACCTCCGATAAATCTCTTGAAGGCCGCTTCTTCTTCGAACTTATCCCATTCTGCCTTAGAATATTCAGGAAGTTTGCCTGCCGCCTGGGCCATCTTGATGTCCATGGCCATCAGCATCTGCTCGAAACCAAAGACATTACCAATATAACCGAGAGGTTTGCCGACAAGGCCAAGCTCGTCGACGATATGCCTGACCATCTTTGAACCTTCTTTAGGGCCAAGAAGGGTCGTTTCGTTCTCACCTCTTGAGAGTCCTCCCGGTATAGGAGAAACTATCTCGATACCGTTGCTCAATCTCATCGACGTCATAAGACCATACTTACCTGCACCAAGCGGTGACGGGAAAGCACTGATCGACGATATTTTCGCATCAGGTCCCATTCCGGCTGTTATCGAGTTCCCTGCTCTCCAGTCCTCAACACCTCTCTGCATTTCATAGAACAGTTTCGCTCTGTTCGCAAGATAGATGCCTCCAAGCTTAGCGAGCACGACCCTCCCCTTTTCCTGGTAAGAAGCTCCAAGCGTCGCTGTTACTTCCAGCGGATCGGGAAGAGTATCAGGCTGTGTAGACCTATGGGATATCACCGTCCCAAGTCCTTTCTTATGGAAGAGGTCCATATACAGCCATGCCTGCGCGAACGATCCGACCTGGTTCAATTTGATCAGGCCTGAGTTGACCGCACCCATTCTTATTGCATCATAAGCAGTGGTAGGATTTGTACAAAGAATGTCATCACCGATCAGAAGCATCTTATCCCCAAGCCTGTCATATAGCTTTTGCCAGAAACCCCATTGGCTTCTGTCAGCCGCAAAAGGATCTTCGAATGCCAACAGATGCTTGAATTCATAAAAAGCATCAACATACCTGTCAACAAGCTCGTCCCCGCTAAGTCTCTGCCCCTGCCATTTATAGACCTTAGATTCATGATCAAAGAGATCATCGGAATCAGCGGCGTTATCAAGTCCCAGGAAGATATTCTTTCCGTACTCATAACCTTCTTTTGCTCCGGCCCTGGACGCCGCATCCATCATGAGCCTTATAGCAGCCATATCACCGCCGCCATAACAGTTGATCGAGCATCCGCCCTCGTTCTCTCTCCCGCCTCCTGAGATACCGTCTGTACCCAACACGGTCGCAACGATCTCATTCTGCAGTTTTGGCAGGACCTGAAGAGTCCCGAAATATCCTCTGCTGTTCGGGTCATCCGTCTGTTTCGGATACAGCACGATCCATTTTTCCTGCGCCACCAGGTCCGGAGAGGTATTCCCTTTCATCCCGGACGAGTCAACATACTCCGTGTGTTTTCCTGCCTGTATCGCGTTATGTGCGCCTTCCGGAGCATACACTTCCATGCCTGCGAACCTGGGGTCCAAGCCTCCATAAACGGAGAAATTCCTTGCGGACCCTATCAATGTCTGATAGCTGTTCCTTGCAGCTTCGTCTATTGCATCTTTTCCTGCATCCGCCTTAAGCTCGCCGCTTGCGGCAAGAGCAGACAGCCTGGCGTCCTCTTTTACTTTATCCGCATACCTGAACATTGCATTATTGTCCTGGTGTCTTCCGAGATATGCGATGCCCCCAAGAGCAAGGGCTTTTGGCGTCCATAGGGCAAGCTCATGCGGGACCTCGATGCCTGCAGCCCTAAGGCCGATCGATGTTGCGAACATGCCAAGACCTATCGCTCCGATAGATCTTGCGACCCACTTGTCGAACCTAGGGCCTGCTGCCAACACTCTTAATGCGGGAGTGCCGTTGACCCTGTAGTTAAAGCCTTCTTTCACGATCGCATCATGTTTGCCGAGAGGTCCAAGAATGGACATTTTCCCGAGCTCGGTCCAGAAACCGAGCGTGTTGGTCCTATACCTTACTGTTTCGTCAGGCAGCTTTTCGACCAGCTTCATGCCGACCGTGTTCTGGATGCTTCTTTCCAGATTATATGTTCTTGCGGCCTCCAATGCGTGTGAAGCGTGGTGCCCGCCCAGCATACCGTAAGTAAAAGCGCCTGCCAACAATGTAGAGAGACCGAACTCGTATGCGAAACCCGGGATAGAACCAGACATCATCTGCGCGACCTCAGGATAGAAAAGACCGGTCAGGACCTGAATGTGCAGACCGACTGCAAAGTAGCCCCATTTAACGAACTCGGCCGTTGACCACGCTGAAGGGTACATCCCCACTTTCCAGCTCTTAGGTATCATAGTGTCGACAAGCGACCTGGCCGACAGATCGTTCACCAGAGAGGAATAATCGCCGAAACCTTTCAGTTCCGCAGATCTCATGAGTGCAGAACCGGTCGTCCAGCCATCGACACCGATCCTGTCCATAAGGTTCCCTGTGCGGATGCTCATCCATGAGGCCACACCGGCACTGGTACGTGTGCGAGCCATCAGCGAAGCAGCGGGCGTGAGCACTTTTGTCGCGATCCTGTCGAACCTTTCTCCTCTTGCTAATCCTGACATTTACTAGTCCTCCTTATTTTTCGGCTATAACGATATCGGCCGGATTTTTTCAGGATTTCAAGGAATTTGAGCTCGACACTTACAAAGTGCCGTGAAATCTTTTGTAAAGACAGCCGATAATACAACATGAGCGGTCTAAATTCCAGGACAAACATGTTCGTGATCACAGGCAGGACACCAACTCAACGGACAATATACTGCGACCTGAGGGACCTCCAACGCGGAACATCTTCGTTTAGATGGCAAATGGCCAGGTTCGAATATGGAGCTGGCAGGTCTATGATGATCAACAGCGCCGATATCTTTCTTATTAAGAACCTTTCAGGACCGGAGAGATCAGCCTTTATCCATGGCCTTACCGGGAACATCAAGGAAGAGGTCAGGCCATTTTACGAAGCTCTTTTCGGGACCGTAAGAGAGGTTCAATCAAGATCGGCCCTGAGAGAGAATGATTATGTAGCGAACTGCACCTCTACAGGCCCTTTCAGCGATACTCAGGTAAGCAATAAAGGTAATATCCTGATAGGTCTTTATCAGGACATGTACCCAGTACCGGATTTTTCCATTCTTACGTCCGATACATACAGACTTAAAGGGAAACAACGCGAGCAGCAGATACAGACCGCGCTGCAGAACCTCGAAAAGCTCTCCATGCTCGTTCTTAATGACCCTGCAAAACCGCTGCTATTTGCAATACGTGAAGCCATGCCGTTATATCTGCCGGGTGTAATGCCCACATATCTTAATGTAGGGATCACTGAGACCACGATACCCTCTGTCATCGCTATGTTCGGAGAGAACGCGGGAAAGAGGACAGTTTATAACGGGCTTAAAGCTGTCGCCTGCGGGCTTGGGCTGAACGCCCCTGACGTAAACAATGATATTAACTCAGCGATCGATAAGGTCATGTGTGATATAAGGGTGGTCAACAGGGACCTGATCGAGGACCCTTTTTGCCAGGCAAGCTTCCTGATCAACAAAGCATACGAAATGCATGGAGGAAAAAGCGACCTATTAAGGAATTTTTCTGGTGAGGATGTCCACTTCCCGTCACTGATACTTCAACAGATGGTTTTTCCGGTCATTACTGAGGACTCATTCTCCGGCGTAATGTACAGCCGCCATCCAAGGACTGGAGAAGGCAGAGAGCTCAAGGTCGGGAGGTCATTGTTCGGGGACGAGATCATGACAGGCGAAGCAAATGCGATAACCACCCCTTTTTCTTCAGGTAAGCAGATCAACAGAAAACATATCGGTTCAGGCTATATTTCCGAGCTGGTCCCATTTCTTGAAGAGAAGTTCCGGTCCCCTGTTACAGTTGAATTGGCCGTTCAGAACGGCCTTGCGGCCATCCTTCAGGTCAATCCCTCCGCACTATCTGGCCCTGCGACCTTTAATGCTGTCATGGACATGAGGAACTCCGGCATGATATCTGACAGCGATGTTATTGAGCTTATCAAGCCGTACCATATCAGACAGATCGAGTCGCCAAGGATAGACCCCTCATCATTCAAGGACCTTGAGGTATTCTGTCCGGGCGTATCTATCCTTCCCCGTTCTGCGGTAACGGGGAGAGCATGTTTTTCAGAGGAGGAGGCCCTTCAGCTTAAAGCCAAGGGAGACAACGTGATCCTTATCAAGGATTCTTTCGAGCCTGATGACATTGAAATAATGTCAAAAGTGGACGGACTCATAAGCCTGACCCCTTCGGCGATACACGTCGTCACTTCTTGCAGGGCGAATGGTATCCCCGGTCTTGTAGATCTTCGAAGGTCAGGCGCAAGACTTGGAATTTCTAAAAGTGGACCGCGGCCCGCCTCGCTGTTCCAATCCGGAGACGGTGGAGCGCTGGTCGAGATCTTCACGGGGGATTGGATAACAATATCCAGCAAGAACCAGGTGCTCTATAAAGGCATGGCCAGATATGAAGAGTCTATTCTTATGCGGCTTATAAAGGGAGAAGATGTCAAGATCAGCGGCCAAAAGGAATCGTCACTTTATAGAAAGATCGCCAAAGCCTACGGGCAATACAAGGAAATGACCGCAAGCGATGACGCTTCCGACCTCATAAACAGCAATTTAAAACTTTTCCAGGTCATTGAACACGATCTGGGCAGGGGTTCTGAGCATGCCACAAGGATGGCGAACGCTTGGTATCAAAAGAACAAAGAATCTTATATCGATCAGGTTTTCGAGAGCAGCCTTGGGGACCACAAAATGCAAACAGTGATCTTCGAACACCTTACGCAAGAGAACAAGATCGACGCACTGAGGACTATGATATCAAGATGCAAACAGGAGAGTTCCAAAGGTTATGAGGCCACCAGGTTCGTGATCGGCAGACTTATGACCAGAGTATATCCGGTCACCTTCTGGAAAGCATTTTCAGTTGAGGAGACCGTGTTCCTGATAAGCGAATGGATAATGGGCCAGAAATATAACGATATCCTTCAGGAAGTGGGAGAAAGGAACACCAACAAAGCAAGAGAGATCATATTAAAACGTGGGCTCGGTCGCATCAACCTTCACTCAGGGAATATTTCAGATTTCATGACACTTAAGCTCTCACTCCCTGACTGGGAAGCTCTTAAATCAGCATCTGTCTCATCCAAACTGCTCGATCCTCAGACCAAAGACTTCATTTCTCTGCTTAAACTTCCTTACGGCAGTCATTATGACTTTAACAGCAAATACGGGTATGTCCTTGATGGCCTGAGGAACCTCTGTGCAGCTAATGGAGTGAGCATGCCAAAAGCGGAGGACAAATAGAGCCTTCTTTAATGCTCGCTCTCCCCTTCTACACCTTTAAGTATCTTTCTGATATCCTGTGCTTCCCCGGGGTCAGACAACGGAAATTTGAAGTACCCTGAACTACCTCCATACAGAGGAGAAGAACTCTGCTCTTTTTCGTCTAAAGTTTGTACAGGAGTGTATGGAGGAAGGACAATTCCGCTTATGTTATTGAACACGTACAGCGACGTTATTCTGGGACATTCATGACCGTAGAACTTGCGAAATAATCTCATTTTACCTTTTTGGCCCTTTACAAGTTCACCGTAGAAGAGAGCCATATGGTTCTGCTTCCCCTGGATATTCAGGAGCGGAATAGGGAAAGACACCCCTATCTGATGCCATTCGTTGGCATACTCGAACTTGAACAGGTCAAATGTATCATCAATGAGCTTTGTAACATCTTCAGGGAAAGCGCTGTAGTTCATCGCCATCACAACATTCCCCTTTTGATTAGCGTTTATCGTTGTCTCACTAAGCCTGACCTGACTGATGCATAAAGGAACATGATGTTCCTTTAGTTCACTTATGGTTATCAGAATTTCCGGGACCTTTTCCAGATTGATATAGCTCAGGTCCCGCATGCTGAAAATATCAGACTGGTTCACTAACCTTAAGTTGACCTCATGCTTTAGCGGGCCCATTGCACCATAAAGCGCCCTGTAATGCATCCCCTTTATCATGTATTTAACATCCCTGACCTTTGTTGATATCGTACCCATAATTTCCTCTCTATCTCACAAGATATCTGTCCAGAATATCAAGCTCTCTCGAAAACTTGTTAATAATTTTATCGCTTAAACTGATCGGGAATTTCGCATAAGCGCTTATTTGCATCGAGCCGCTGTCCTGATAGGTCATGTGGTTCAACTGCCAGGACAGCTGAGATATACGCAGTGCGTGTTCTTCCGGTATCATCGTAAAAATGTACTTCATGGCAAATACCGGCATTTTGACCTTATAAATACGATCATAATTTGAGGCATAATAATGCTCATTTTCATTTTGCTCGAAAGCTCCCACCATAAGGCATGCATAGTTCACGACCCCGTCAAAGTTAAGAAGAGGCGCATGATAAGTAAAGTTCTTCTCCTGGGGTGTACCGGTCAACCCCTCACCGTATAGTGTTGTAAGGTCTGATTCAAGGCATCTTACACTTTCCGGAAGTATCTGTCTGTTAATGTGTATTTCCAGGTCATTGAGGTTCGAAATTACCTGGATCGAACCGGACTTTATCTCTCCGGGATAGTAGTAATCTTCTCTTGGAAGCCCGCCGGAGTACATCTCGATCATGATCTTCGGCCTTTTCAGTAATTCATCACCGGATATCAGGTCCATTACGCGCTGCTCCCCGACGTTTATCGTGGATATATGCACGTCGCTGCCGGTAAAGCCAAAGGCTGCATACCGGGTACGGTAATTGATCCCTCTGACAGAGAATTTAGAAAATGATACTTTAGGATTTGACATGTCTCATGTCTACTATCGGAGATAAATTCGCTGAATTTCAGGGGAATAGGTGAAAGAGTAATTTATTTTGAGGCTTTGGAAGACACTTTGTAAGCGCAGAAATCGCCGCACATAGTGCAAACATCCTTGCGGCCGGAGGACAGTCTATCGTGGTATTCTTTTGCTTTTTTAGGATCAAGTGCATACTCTATCTGCTTCTTCCAGTTAAGGGCTTTCCTGGCCTTTGACATCTCAAGGTCCTTCTCAATGGCACCTTTGACGCCTTTAGCGATATCGCCTATATGGCCGGCCAGCCTCGAGGCCATGATACCTTCACGAACATCTTCAGCCGTAGGAAGCCCAAGATGCTCGGACGGAGTGACATAGCACAGATAATCGGCTCCGACACTTGCCGCAAGAGCCCCGCCTATAGCAGATGTGATGTGATCATAGCCGGCACCGATATCCGTAGGGAGCGGGCCCAGGATGTAGAACGGAGCCCCTTTGCATATCTTTTTTTCCATCTTCATCTGGTCGACTATCTTATCTATACGGACATGACCGGGACCTTCGATGACGACCTGCACTCCGGCCTTTCTTGCTCTTTGAGCCAGAGAACCGAGAGCTTTGAGCTCCCCTATCTGGGCGGCATCGCCCGCATCGAATATCGAGCCCGGACGAAGCCCGTCACCCAGGCTCAGGACAACATCATATTTCTTCAGGATCTTTAAAAGTCTGTCATACTCCTCGAAAAGCGGGTTCTCCTTTTTCTTCGCTTCCATCCAAGCGAACAGAAGGGCTCCTCCACGGCTGACAATATCCATTACTCTTTTCCCTCGGGCCTTGCCCTCGGGATGACGCCTTCTGATGCTCTCTGTGACCTTGCGTGTGACGCCGCAATGCACCGTCATAAAGTCAACTCCGTCAGCACAATGCCTTTCGATCACATCGAACAATACATCAGACGTCAAACCTTCCAATTTCCCGACCTCTGCCACTGCCTGATATATGGGAACAGTTCCGACAGGCAGAGGAGAGCGTTTAATAATCTCTTTGCGTATCCTGTCGATATCCCCGCCTGTCGAAAGGTCCATAACAGTATCGGCTTTTGCTTCGATGCACACCTCAAGCTTCTTCAGCTCGTTCGCAAGAGAGGGATAATCCTGCGAAGTCCCGATATTAGCATTCACTTTGGTCTTAAGGCCCTTGCCGATGCCCAAAGGGATACAATTTTTGTGCAGAGGGTTCTTCATTATGACAATAGTGCCCTCGGACAGACCTTTTTTCAGTACTGAAGCAGAAACGCCTTCTTGTTCAGCTATATGTGATAAATATTCTTTTTTCATGTTTGAAAGTCCGAAAGTCAGATAGTTAGATGTTTAATCGCGTTTCTTGGCCTTGGCCACCGCGATCTCAACGGCTTTCTCAGGCGTCTTTACATATATAATGGGCATCTTCTCGCCCGTATGGCACTCGGCTTTCCAGGTATCAAGCCCGATAACCGGGATCTTGTAGCCCAGAGCATACCCTATCTCGCTCAGTGTGCCAAAACTGCCGCCTATGGCTATTATCGCTTTGCCGCTCTTTACCACGAATTTGTTCCTTGCATAACCTATACCTGTCGGGATAGGTATGTCGACGAACTTATTGGCAGCTTTCCTTTTGCTGTGCGGGAGGATGCCTACCGTCATGCCGCCGTATCTTTTTGCTCCTTTGCATACAGCCTCCATCACGCCCGTGGTCCCGCCGCAGAACACTATCGCGCCTTTCTGAGCTAACAGCTCCCCTACTTTCTCCGCGTGCTTATAGATGTGCTTTGACGCATGGCTTTCGCCTATAACGGAAATAAAGAGATCGTTCTTCTTCTGTTTTTTCATATTTATAATTATGACACAGTTCAGTCGCGCTTATGATAATGCGTGTGAAGAAGTTCCTCTGACATCTCACCTAGAGGCTTTTTAAGGAATTCGTCGTAAAGCGTCTTTACCGCAGGGTTCTCGTGGGACTTTCTCATCTGTTTCCCCTCATCTTCCCTGTATATCGATTCCATCCTGAGCTTTCTGATCTTGTCATCGGTCGGGATCGGCTGACCGCCTCCTCCTATGCATCCTCCGGGACAGGTCATGATCTCTATAAAAGCATAAGGGGACGTTCCTTTAGCGACTTCGTCAAGCAACGTCCTTGCGCTGCCGAGACTGTTGGCAACTGCCACTTTCAGTTTTTTGCCGTCCAGATCGACCTCAGCCTCCTTGATCCCCTGAAGGCCGCGCACGCTTTCAAAGTTCACGTTCTCGAGCGTCTTGCCCGTTACGACCTCGTAACCCGTCCTTAAAGCCGCCTCCATCACTCCTCCCGTAGCACCGAATATCACTGCGGCCCCGGTGGACATGCCGAGAGGCTCGTCAAAATCCTGGTCGCCGATATTCGCAAAATCAATGCCGGCTTCTTTGATCATTCTTGCCGCTTCCCTAGAAGTGAGCACATAGTCAACGTCCTGGAAGCTGTCCGCGTCGCTAAGCCCCATCTTGTCCTTCCAGTACCTGAAAGCCGAGTTCATCTCCGGCCGCGAGGCCTCGTATTTTTTAGCGGTGCATGGCATAACGGATACGACTACCATGTTGCGCGGGTCGATATTGAGCCTTTGAGCGTAGTAGGTCTTGGCTATCGCGCCGAACATCTGCTGCGGGGACTTGCAGGAAGAGATGTTCTTGAAGATGCCCGGATAGAAATGCTCCGAGAATTTGATCCAACCCGGGGAGCACGATGTGATAAGCGGCAGGACTCCGTTGGTATTTATCCTGTGAATAAGCTCATGGCCTTCTTCCATTATCGTCAGGTCTGCTGAGAACTGAGTATCGAACACACGGTCAAAACCCAGCATCCGCAGGGCCGCAGCCATTTTGCCCGTCACCCTTGTGCCGGCAGGCATCCCGAATTCCTCGCCCATCGCGACCCTTACTGCAGGCGCGGTCTCCACCACCACGAACTTGTCCGGATTCGCAAGCGCTGCCCATACGCCCGAAGCGGCTTCTTTCTCGACTATCGCTCCGGTGGGACAGACAAGGAGACACTGCCCGCAGTTGATGCACTCGACATGGCCCAAACCCTTGTCCATGAACGTCGTCACATGGCTCATCTTGCCCCTGTGGGCCGTATTTATGGCATGCACGGTCTGCACCTTGGAGCAGACGGCGATGCACCTTCTGCACAGGATACATTTGTTGGGGTCCCTAGTTAGCGAAGGAGAGGTCTCGTCGAAAAAGAGATCTATCGCGACAGCTTTTGGGAACCTTACATGTTTTATGTCGAGATCATAAGAGAGCTTGCGCAGATCGCAGCTCTGGTTCTTGTCACACACGAAACAGTCTTCTCTGTGACCGGCAAGAAGAAGCTCGAGGTTCACGCGTCTTGCGTTCCTCACCCTGGGCGTATTGGTAAGTATTTCCATGCCTTCCGAGACCTTTGTCACGCAGGAGCGGAGCAGTGTCCTTGCTCCCTTCACTTCTACCACACAGATCGAACATGACGCATTATCGCTGACCCCCTCAAGATAACAAAGCGTCGGGATCTCTATTCCGGCATATCTGCAGGCCTTCAGTATAGTAAGGTCCGCAGGGACGCTGTAGTCCTTATTGTTTATCTTAATGTTCACATCGCCGTTCATTATGATGTCCTTATATCACAGCGAAGGCATCTTTCCGCCTCTGCCACTGCCTGGTCCCGGGTAAGCCCGAGCGACACTTCTTCAAAACCATAGATCCTTTTGTCGACAGGAAGCTCTTTACCTGTCTGTTTCTTCTTTTCGCATATCAGGTCGTCAGCCTTCATGGAATAGCTGAAAGACCTATAGATCTTATTGAACCTGCTCTCCCCCATCAGAGCAGCATCTATCGATTCTGCCGCACGCTTGCCGTATGCCATAGCCTCGACCGCAGTTGAAGGCCCTGTTACGACATCTCCTCCGGCATATACCTTCTTGAGGCTGGTAGAAAGAGTAAGAAGATCGACCGAAACGGTCTTATCCTTTCTCAGAACGATCCCGTTGCCTTCAAGGATAACGGGATCGACTCTTTCGCCAATGGCCCTCATCACCGTATCGCACGGGATATCATATGTTTCATTAGTAGCGACGGGTTTCCTTCTTCCCGAAACATCAAAGTCGCCTGCTTTCATCTTTGATACGGTCAGCGACCTTACTTTTCCGTCTGTACCGTTAAGTTTTACAGGGGCCGCAAAGAAGACGAATTTCACTCCTTCATCTTCTGCAGCCTCGATCTCATGCCTGTTCGCCGGCATATCATCCCTGTCACGCCTGTAAACGACCGTAACATCACTGCCCAGCCTTAAAGCGGTCCTTGCGGCATCTATGGCCACGTTACCGGCCCCGATCACCAGGACCTTCTTCCCTATTTTTGGTTTTTTACTCTTGATCTCTTCAAGGAACGAAGTACCGGAGATCACTCCGGAAAGGTCTTCTCCTTCAATGCCGAGAGGCATATTTTTATAAGCGCCTGTGGCAATGAACACTGCGTCATACTCTCCCGATATCGTCTTAAGCATATCGGCATCCACTTTTGTGCCGGTGATGAACTTGGCTCCTAGCTTCTTGATGAAACCGATCTCTTTTTGAAGTATTTTTTTCGGGAGCCTGTACTCCGGTATTCCGAAGCGCAGTATACCGCCGCATTCTTTGGCCGACTCATAGATATCCACGCTGTGCCCCAGCCTTACAAGATAATAAGCGGCCGTAAGTCCCGCCGGCCCTCCGCCTATGACAGCTATCTCCTTGTCTGTTCTCTTGAGCCTTTCTTTCTTCATTTTTGCGATGATCTTTTCTTCAACACCGGTTTCATAGACCTTATCCGCGATATATCTGTGTACTTCGCCCTGGGCGATAGGATCGTCGATATCATCGCGCCTGCACCTCATTTTGCAGTGAAAATGGCATATCCTCCCTGTAGATGACGGGAGCGGATTGTCCTGCATCACCGCCTCGAAGGCTTCCTCTAGCTTGTTCTCCTTGAGCATCTCAAGGAATCCCGGGATATTGATGCCGAGCGGGCAGGAGTTCATGCACTGTGACACAAAAAGGTCCTGGCAAACGCCTGAAGCGCATCTCTTCTTGAGTATGTGCTCTTCATACTCGTCCCTGAAATACCGTATGGTCGACAGCACCGGGTTCGGCCCTGTCTGTCCGAGACCGCAAAGAGCTGTATCCTTTATCACCTCTCCGAGGTTCTGTATATCGGCAAGGTCCTGCATTGCGGCCTGGCCCTGGGCTATCTTGTTGAGTATCTTAAGGGACTGAAAAAGACCTTCCCTGCATGGAGTGCATTTGCCGCATGACTCGGAGGTCGTGCATTCAGTAAAATATCTGGCCACATCGACCATGCAATTGTCGTCATCCATAACGACCATTCCGCCGGAGCCCATAATGGCACCCAGCGAGTTAAGCGATTCGTAATCAACCGGGGTATTGAAGTGCTCTTTAGGTATGCAGCCTCCTGAGGGACCTCCGGTCTGTACGGCTTTCACTTTTCGTGAGGTGCCGGTGCCTCCGCCTATAGCATATACGATATTCTGTATGGAAGAGCCGAGAGGCATTTCCACCAGTCCGGTGTTCTTTATCTTTCCTACAAGAGAGAAGACCTTGGTCCCGGAGCTTTTCTCTGTCCCTGTCTGGCTGAACCAGACACCGCCTTTTGAGATGATGACCGGAATATTGCACCAGGTCTCGACATTGTTGATATTGGTCGGAAGGCCCCAAAGACCTCTCTGTGCTGGGAAAGGCGGTCTTACTGTCGGCGAGCCGGCCTTTCCTTCGATCGAAGCAATAAGAGCTGTTTCCTCTCCGCACACAAAGGCTCCTGCGCCTTCTACGAGATCGATATGGAAGTCGAACCCTTTGCCGAAAATGTTCCTGCCGAGAAAGCCGTACTCCTCAGCTTGTGCGATCGCTTTCTGTATCCTCTTTACGGCAAGCGGGTATTCAGCCCTGATATATATGACACCTTCATCTGAGCCCATAGCGTAGGCTCCGATGATCATACCTTCGATGAGCATGTGAGGATCGCTCTCGATCTCGTTGCGGTTCATGTACGCGCCCGGATCGCCCTCGTCAGCGTTGCAGATAATATATTTTTTCGGGTAATCCTCTACAGCCATGAGCTCCCATTTCCTGCCGGTCGGGAAACCCGCGCCGCCTCGCCCTCTTAGCTTTGACGCCTTGACCTCATTTATCACGTCCTCCGGCGACATCCCGCTGAGGACCTTGTAAAGCGAGGAATAGCCGCCGACCGCGATGTATTCATCGATATCTTCGGGATCGATAAGGCCCGCATTCCGCAGGACTATCTTTTTCTGGCCTTTGAAAAACGGGACCACGCTCCAGACAGGAATATCATCATAGCCTTTGCCGTAGACCACCTTACCGGTAAGATGGTCCCATTCTTCTATCTTGCAAAGAGCTTTTTTCTTGAACGCCTCGCCTTCGAGCACGGCAGCAACTATGCCTTTGACATCCTTTTTCGTTACCTTGCTAAGCACAACAAGAGGTTTTCCCGGAATATATATGTTCACAAGAGGTTCTTCAGCGCAAAAACCGAAGCAGCCGGTCCTGGAAAGGGATATCTTTGTCCCGGACTTTTTGATCTCTTCTCCGAAAAGCTCGTAAAGCGAGTCTGCTCCGTTGCCTATCCCGCAGGTACCCAGGCCTACGGATATCTTTGGCCTGTCAGGAAGGAGCTTTTTCATCCCGTCCTCCCTGGCAAGTTCGAGTTTCTCTAAGGAGTTAACGTTCATTTTTTCTTTTTTATCCCGGTAATGATCCTCTTGAGCTGGTTCTCGGTCACTCTGCTGAATATCTTGCCGTCCACTTCAACGACCGGCGCTAAGGCGCACTGGCCGAAACAAGCGACCGTCCTTATCGTGAATTTTCTGTCATCGGTAGTAAGGAAAAGCTTCTCGCCCCTGTGCTCGTAATCCTCTTTTACGTTCAGTATCTTCTTCAGGTATTCTAGAAGCTCTTTTGATCTTTTTGTATGGCATGCGGTCCCGCGGCAGATGACGATGACATGCTCTCCCTGAGGGATAAGATTGAAGAACGCATAGAACGTAACTACACTGTATATTCGGGAAAGCGGCGTATTGGTCTTATTGGCAACGTATTTTAGGGTGTCTTCAGAAAGGTATTTATATTTTTCAAGGTCCTGGACCTCTTCAAGCGTTCTTAACAGCGCCCCGGGCTTTCCCCGGTGGCGCTCGATGACCTCGTCTACCGCAGCCTCAACGCCACGTTGCATGATATCAGATAATAGCACAAACCGGTAGAAATATTAAGTTGAGATCAGTTGAGAGAGATGGGACGGCTTCCCAAGTCCGGCATAATGAAGGTGGGCCGGCCGTTTATCATGCCAAGAGTGGATTCCAGTATCTCTCTGTCATGTTTGAACTGGAATACATGAGGCGATATCTCTGAAGCCAGCCGTATGTCGTTCAGTGCCTCGCTGAACATGTTCTGAGAAAGCAAGTATGAGCTCCTGTCGGAATAAGCGCAAGAAAGATACACTTTGTATTCGGTCAGCCTTTGATGGACTATCTTTTTCAGCATGCCGTCATTAAGCGATGACAGCTTTAGCCCGTTCTCAGTCATTTTTGCGACAGCGAACCTGCCCTGCTTGACCGGCATATCATATATGTACGGTTCATCTTTGTATCTTTCATCCTGAGACAATATCCTGGCGCTTGACGACCAGGCGATCAGCGACTGAGAAGCCATAGCAAGGTCCATGTTCTTGGCTGATTCAGGGAACCATAGTCCGTACCTGATAATATCTGCCGCTTCCGCGCTGATCAGATTCATATCCTCGGATCGTATGGGCCAGACATCGGTCTTCGGGTCCATGGGATCAGGAAGGAACCGCACGACCGAGCCGATCAGATCAAGGTCCTGCGACCGCAGCGTGATGTTCTCGAGATGTGAAAGGACCCAGTCGGGAGTAAGACCAGAGATCTTGGCAGAATTCAGGCCGAACGCCTTGAACAGTCCCGGCGCGTCCTTTGAGAATAGTGACCGCACCACATCAGTCATCGTTGCAACATCGACCGAACTGAACATCATCCTCTCAACTCCGGAAGCACGCAGACCGCTGCAAACCCTTTCATCAAGCAACTTGCTGCCTGCGACCTTGTCATCGACATAAAGCAGATAGTGTCCCGTATCGATCACTGCGTTCTGGCTTCCGGCCATTGAAACGATGTTCCTGGAGAACTTGTGTAGGCGCCTGTCGCTCACTTTAACGTTGCGCGCACCTTCAAACGGCGTATTCATCCTTATGTGTAGTGACGATGAACCCATATGTTTATATATCGTGAGAATATGAAGGAAATTTCATAAAGAAAGGGGCAAGGGATCAAGGGAAAGAAGGGATGGAAGTGGAGGAAGGGACAAGGGATAAGGGGAAAGAAGGGAAACAGGTGATTGAAGGGAGAAGGGATCAAGGGAAAGAAGGGAAACAAGTGATTGAAGGGAGAAGGGTTTAAGGGATAGAGGGGAAAATGTGGAATTATAAACCCCTATTCCCCTCACCCCCAATTTCCCCTTATCCCCTTCCCCTATCCCACTTCTTTCCCCTATTTCCCTTTTACCCCTTCCCCTATTCGCTATACATACAAACTGACCTGATAGAATGCCATTCCGGATGGTCCCAGCATTGTGCCGTAGAAGAATAAGGGTCGTACTGGCCGAAATCCTCCTGCTTGAAATAGGAGAACTTGAAATGCCCGTAGCTAAAGTCGTTATCAAGGAGCTTTTCTTTGTACGGTGATATGTCGACACTGTTCCTGATCAACGCCGCATAAAGCCCTGACTTCTGAATATCGCCCACAAAGATCATGCCGGCCAGCTTGCTGCCCTTTATGACCAGCTTCTTGTAGACATCGCCTTTATGCCAGGTCATAACCTCATAGCCGTTCTCATCCGGGTCGACCTTGGTCTTACCGTAAGAAATGGCGGGCAGCTCATGGAACTGGACCGCGTTCTGGATGCCGACAGCTCCCGTATACGGACGTTTCATTCCTGCCATATTAAAAGCTGCGTATTTCCCCTGAAGCACTGCGTTGAACCATGTCGCGGAATTGCCTCTTTTCCCCGTGACCTGGTCTTTTATTTCGATCACATCGCCGGCAGCATATATATCAGGATCGGACGTACGCAGGTATTCATTCACGACGATCCCGTTGCCAACTTTTAGCCCGGCATTATCAGCAAGTTCTGTATTTGGCTTGATGCCTGCAGCAACGATAACGATATCTGCAAGGATCTTTATGCCTGATGATAACGATACCCTGCATCCTGTACCCCCGCCCGCCTCGCTACGCGAAGCGTTGCGGGCAGGCTGTACCCTTTCGATCCCGGCGACACTCGTATCCAGCAGCAAAGAGATCCCCGTCTTCTCAAGGTCCCCTTTTATTATATTGGATGCCGTCTGGTCTAGCTGATTCGGCAGGATCTGTTCGCACCTTTCTACAACAGTGGTCTTTAGCCGCAGCTTTGCTAGAGCGTAAGCCGCCTCAAGCCCTGCAAAACCGGCCCCGATAACGACCGCGCTTTTAGCAGTCTTAGCTGACACTTTGATCGCTTTCACATCATCAAGATCGTGAAAAGTGTATATCCCGTCGATATGTTCGGAACATACTTCGGGCAATACAGGTCTTGCTCCTGTTGCTATGAGCAGCTTGTCATACTTTATATCAGTCCCGTCCTCAAGCACGACATTTCTTTTAACCTTATCGATCTTTGCAACCCTTTTCCCCAAATACGCTTTAACATTCAGCTTTTCAAAAACATTCTCACCTTTAAAGAACATATTCGGCTGATCTTTACTGTATCCTGCCCCATAAACCCTGCCGTCCAGATATCTTGAGATCAAACACCTTGAATACGGTATATGGTTCTCCGCGGAAACAACGATAATTGAACAATCAGGCTGCAGTTTGCGCAGATCCTCCGCCGCCTGCATCCCCGCTGCGCTGGCACCGATAATCACATATTGCATGATATTCTCCCTGTTGGCTGGCATGACATTTCATCTAGTGAGATAACATAGTTGGGGCAGGCTTCAACACAGGCCGGTGTATCGCGGTTGGGGCACATATCGCATTTTTCCGCAAGGCCGCCGTTCGGGACGATCACACCGTAAGGGCAGGCCATAACACACATCCAGCATCCGACGCATTTTTGTTCATGGCCCGTATTTGTAACGATCCCTGTCACAGGGTCCTTTTGCATGCAGCCTGCCATGCAGGCGCTCACGCAAAGAGGCTCTTCGCAATGTCTGCAAACTACCGGGACAGGCCGCTCGGAAACCGATTCAACGAATATGCGCGGCACGTTAGAGTTATGTTCGGCCATGCAAGCGGTCTCACATCTTTTACAGCCGGCACATCTTTCTGCTTTTATATTAAGTCTTTTCACGATATTTTGAGCGCTTTCCTTTTGTTCATGATATGGGCCTCTATCTCGTCCGCAGCTTTTTTCGTATCAAGTTCCACGAACACCCGGCCGCCTGTGAGCGACTGCACGTCTTCTGTAAGTATCCTGGTGACAAGCGCAGAGCCCAGGACAGGAGGCGCGGGGGAAAGGTGGACCGAGAGCCCGAACGCCACAGCGGTAAAAGCATCGGCCACTGCCTTTTGCTCCATATATTCGGGAGCTGATGCAACGACAGGCAGGTCGGGAACATCGACACCGAGCTCATCGGCTATGGCCACTGCTGTTGCAATGATCTTGCCTATGTCGGTGCAGCTTCCGTAAGAAAGGCACGGGGGGACCCCAAGGCTGGTACAAACAGCGGAAAGCCCTTTGCCTGCGTTCTTTGCAGCATCTTTGTCCATCATCCCTGCGTTCTGCATGGCAGAAGAACAGCACCCTGCTCCGATCACCAGAACATCTCTCTTGTTCAGCTCCGAAGCCAGGCCCGTTATATGTCTGCCTGACTGGAATTCACGGACTGTGGTGCAGCCGACTAGAGCGGCAACACCTTTTACCGAACCGTTCTTGATAACATCGACCAGAGGTTTTACCGAACCTCCCAGAGCCGCGACCACGCTTTCGGTAGTAAATCCGGCCATGGCCTTGTGTTTAACAGGCGGGATATTCACTTTTCCGCGCTTGTCAAAGTTATCTATTGCTGCCTGGATTATCTTTTCCGCGATCTCGACTGCCTTATCAGGCTCGAACTCAAGCCTTTCAACCCCTGCCTGCCTGATGACTTTGTCGGTCGATATTAACTTGGTGTGATATTTACCCGCGTATTCCTCTGATATCGTCGGCATGACGCAGTTGTAATCAAATGCCAGCACGTCCACCGCGCCGGTGGCAATTATGAGTTCCTGCTGTATCCAGTTGCCCATCTGCCCGAAAAATACATCCTTATACTCAGATGCGATATTGAATATTTGCTGTCCTTCACATAAAGATCCGTATATCTTAAGACCATTCTTGGCTCCCTTTGCCTTTGCCTTGTCCTGCCATTCTTTCTTCCTTGCAGTTTCAAGGACCTTGACGGCAAGAAGAGGCTGGTGCCCGTGCATCATCACGTTCACGGCATCTTTATCAAGCACACCGATATTGACGGCCCCTTCGTTGGGAGAGGCAGTCCCCGTAAGTATCTCCTGAATGGTCGTAATACCGTAAAGACCGGCGTATTCATTGGCAATACCAAGCCTTAAGCAATGCAACAGTATATCTACTACGTCATTATTAACATTGGTCATTACCTTAGACAGTCCCGTTGCAACCTCGGAATTCGGGCCTCCCGGTACTATCCCAAGATTCTTCCATACGGCAAGCCGCTTTTTCGGCGCAAGCACCTCAACAAGCTTCATGGGGTCATAATCATTGCCATTGATCTGATCAATAAAGAAGCTCCCGAAGTCCTTTGCCACTTTAAGAATATCTTTGTCATCAAAGCCGAACTTCTTCGCGGTATTTCGAAGTTTCTCCTCATCCTTTATCTTATAGTCAGATTTGCCTTCACCTACTGCTTTGAGGGTCCTGGCCACATTCCGTGCATGATAAACATTGGCGGCAGTTCCCTGGGCGCATTTAAGAAGAAGGTTCCTTGATACGATAAGATCGGCGGATGCCCCGCATACTCCCCTTGATGCCTTCCTGGTTATCTGGCAAGGCCCGTCCGTGCAAAGAGTACAGCAGACCCCTAGAGTTCCGAAAGCGCATTGAGGCTGCTGCTTTAGGAACCTTTCGTGTATCGTTTCCATTCCGTCGTCCAACACTGCCTTATGCATGTAAACCGAGAGTTCGTCATCGGGCCTGCCGCCGCAGATCTTAAAGTCCATGTAAACCTCCTTGGAATAATTGGTGTACTATAATGATACTTTTTTAGTATCTTTACAGTACAATGACATATTACATTTTCGCCACGCTTGTGTCAAGTGGGAATAAGGCAGAAGGGGATAAAGGGAAAGAAGGGAAACAAGTGATAGAAGGGAGAAGGGTTTAAGGGATAGAGGGGAAAATATGGAATTATAAACCCCGCTTCCCCTCACCCCATGTTTCCCGTTATCCCCTTCCCCTATCCCACTTTTTTCCCCTATTTCCCTTTCACCCCTTCCCATCTCCCACTTCTTTCCCCTATTTCCCCTTATCCCCTTTCCATCTCCCACTTCTTTCCCCTATTTCCCTTTTACCCCTTCCCCACCTCTTCCATCCCCTTTTCTCTTTGCCCGCTTGCTAATTACCTGCATTATAGGTATAATATTATAGTCGTGATTAATGGTTGAGTGGATAAAAGCATCTGCGCTTTTCATCTGGATCGTAACCGTCATTAGGTCGTCTACACATCATTAACCAGCAGAAAAATCTAATAAGGAGATCTCTATCATGAAGAACATATTCGTAGGAAACCTTCCGTGGTCAGCCACTGACGAAGAGCTGAAAGCAAAATTCAGCGAATTCGGCACAGTTTCAGCTGCCAGGATAGTCACCGACAAGTTCACGGGCAAGTCCCGCGGATTCGGTTTTGTGGACATGGATGACGAAGGCGCAGCCAAAGCCATCTCTTCCATGGCCGGCCAAAAGTGGGGCGAGCGCGAGCTCACCGTCAATGAAGCCAAGCCGAAGACCGATAGCAGAGGCGGCGGCGACAGAGGCGGCAAACGTTCATTCAGCCGTTATTGATAACGGGCTTTAAATGATCATGACCCCGGGTTTTTGCCCGGGGTTTTTTTATCCCCACCCCTGCTTTGATATAATCTCTCCATGAACATCGAGGTGATCCAAGGCGACATCACGAAGCTGAACGTAGATGCTATCGTAAATGCCGCGAACAGCTCCCTTTTGGGTGGCGGCGGCGTGGACGGAGCTATACATGCGGCCGCTGGTGGAGGCCTTTTGAAAGAATGTAAAAAGCTAGGCGGATGCTTGACCGGACAGGCAAAGATCACGAAAGGATATGATCTGCCCGCAAAACATGTCATCCATACCGTAGGGCCCGTCTGGCACGGCGGTATCAGCAATGAAGCCGAACAGCTCGCCGATTGTTACGCGAACTCCTTGAAGCTTGCCATTGAGAACGGGATACGGACGATAGCTTTTCCCGCGATATCTACCGGTGCTTACAGGTTCCCCGGGAAAGAAGCGGCTCTCATAGCCGTCAGAACGATATCTGAATTCCTTTCAAAATATCATGGTTATTTTGACCGTGTCATCCTCGTGGCCTACGACACCGAGACCTACAATATCTACGAAGATGTGCTTGAGGGCAGAATAGTCAGCAGATAGTATACGGTCTCCCCAATACGGTCTCCCCCATACAGTCTCCCCATTCTCCCTGCTATTTATAATCCCAAACATACGTCAGAGGCGACATCGTCACTTCTTCCACCGGAACGTTCCCCGTTGTTTCATCACATTTTACTTTAATACTTTTTATGACACAGTCGCTCATCCTTATCCTTCCCTGCAGGACCCCGCCTTTCATGATCTCGATCCTTGCTTCCTTCACAGGCTTTGAGCCGCTTACTATGTTCAGGAGCTCTCCGGATGCGCCGTCGATCTTTTTGGTGAAAACGAATGCGGACACGCCTGTACTGGTCCTTCCGCAGTCGATCGTCCGGACATCGATCCAGTCCTTATGTGCGGCATCAGTTGAACCGCCCCTGATGTTGTCGAGCCGCGCAAAGATATCCGCAGCAGAAACCGAAGCTGATACTGAAAGGATTAAGGCTAAGACAAATAGCGTTCGTTTCATGATGACCTCCCGTGATTTTGTGTGAACATTATAGAACCGTCACGTCCGGCCGTCAATCTTTTCGGGACTACGGCCTTTTGACCGGAAAAGAATTAATGTGGAGCGCCACCGCGGCGCCGATAGCTATCAGAAGGCCTTTAATTGCCATATTGTCGATGACGAAGAAGGCCGAATACCCTATGGTCAGGACCAGAAGGGCTATGGAAAGCACCTTGACCCTCAAGGGGACTCCCTTTCCCTCTCTCCAGTCCTTAATATAGTTCCCGAACACGCTATGATCGAGCAGCCATGAGTAAAGCCTGTCGGAGCTTCTGGCATAGCATGCCGCCGACAGAAGAAGGAACGGTGTCGTAGGAAGCAGAGGCAAAAATATGCCTATCACCCCCAAGGTGAGCGAAACAGTGCCGGCCAGGACCAGCAGGACCCTTATGACCATTGACATGTTCTTATTATAAAAGAAAAGGGCCGCTTTCGCGGCCCTCATTTACTTACTTCAGTGAACTTAGAATGCTATCCTGAATACCGGTTCTTTTGCTCCGGCATGGAAGATCAAGCGTATCGGGTTATAGTCCTTTTCGATCCTTTTAGCAAATACGGCCTTCATCCCGGCAGCAGGCAACAGCCTCTTTCCGCCTTCCTGTTTTGTCCAATCCGTCGCTTTCACAACCTTGACACCCTCGACCAGATTCCCGTCATAGTCGACCAGGTCGATGGACTGGAACGGCCCTCCGTAGGTCGATGTAAAGTCATGGGCGTTCTTTATCTCGGCCTTTATCATTATCCATTTTTTTCCGGCCTCTGCCTTTTCTCCGTTGGGTCCCGCTTCAGGCGTATCGATCTCGGTGACCATGAACTTGGTCGTACCGTTAAAGACCCACTCCCCTGCTTTGCCTTCGACCCCGTCGATCTGGTTCTGACCGCCAGGAACGATCTTCTTGTCCTTGTCAGACACGGCCCCTATCGACATCCCGGCCATCATCACCAAACAGACCACCGCAACTGCGAGCAACGCGATCTTCTTCATCTATGCTTCTCCTTTCGTGATCATATCAACGTTAGAAGGTCATCCCGCCCTTCAGGTCCTTGTAATCCTTATCGCTTGAAAGGGAATCCTTATACCCTGCAGATTTATTAAACTTGACCGAAAGCTCACTTTCGGCAGCAGGATCAAGCGTCACTACTGCTCCTCCGGATACTGACAGCTTATCAGCACCAAGAGAACCGCCAACGGAACCTCTGGCAAAACTGCTGCCCGCGTTGACCACCTGACCGTTTCGCGTGTTTATGACATCATAGGATTCTAGGATATCGGCCCTCGCGCTTACACCGGCCTTCATGGGACCGATCTGTATGCCGACATCGATCTTGGCGCAGAACGATCTGTAGATGCTCCACTCCCCTGTCTTGAAGTCGTAAACATGCTTAAAGTTCATTCCGGCAATATACTCCTCGATCACCAGCTTACGCGGGGTCACCTTCATCGACAGGAACTGTCCGCTTATGCCCAGAGCGAAAGTGTCATTTATCCATTGCTCAAGAGCGCTCTCTGCAAGCTTCGAGCTTTCAGCGTAAGCGGCCTTCTCGGCCTCCGCGCGCTCCTTTGCAAGGGCCCTGTCCTTTTCGATCTCCTGCTCTTCTTCGTAAGTATCACCGTAATACTTGAAAGTGGTACCGCAGCTCAGCATCGACACAGACATGGAGGCAGTATTAAGGTATATCTGCTTGACCTTGGAATACTCTGCCTTCATGACCTCCGTATCGTTCATGTTCCTGATATACAGGGCGCATACGTTCCAGAACTCTTCGAGCTTAGGCTTCATCTTGCTCCTGTATTGCGGGAACACTATGCCCGACCACTGGTTAAAATAGTCGTTCCCGATAGCGTTCATTTTCTTTTTGTGCATCAGTTTCTCATCCCTGGCCCTCATTTCATATTTCTCAGGGTCAGGCACGACCCCGTCGTTAGCCCTTGCCTCCGCCTTGGCCTCCTCTTCGATGCGCTTCATGACATCTTCATGCCTGTCCTTCTCTTCCTTGGCCTTTTCCTCATACACGCGCATAACGTCGGCGATCTTTGAGTTCAGGTCCTTAAAAAGCTCGCGGAAATATATCTCATAGGTAGAGCGTATCGCGACATAGTCCCTGAAGTTGGTCATGGCAAAAACAGATCCGTTGTCCCATCCGGGGATCACAAGGGACCTCTCGTATTTGCGCATTTCCTCATCGGAAGTTATCTCCGTATCGGAAGGGCTTTCTTCTGCTGCCGGAGAAGGAGCCGCGATGCCGTGCTTATCCCTTACTTTCTTCATCTTCTGTTCTGCAAGCCGTATCTTCGACTCGGGGATCCCCATACCTTTCATCGCTTCAAGCATGTCGTCCACGTCAGCGAGGCTCTTTTCTATCTGCTCCTTTGCAAGGGCCCTGCCTTTTGCTTTTTTCACCGCTTTCGAGTCGCCGGGGTTGACCCCGTACTGCATCGCCATGACCTTGCCTGTCTCTTTTTTTGCCTTATCCAGGAACTGCTTCTGCCATTCTTTGATGATATGAAGGCCGTTGCTGAGCCATCCTTTTGCGTCATGCGTGTTCGCCGACGGGATGCCCGGCATGACCATTTTTTCATTTTCGATTAGCTTGAGATATCTTGAACGTATCTCTTCGGCTTGCGAAGGGAACCTGTCCTCTATGATATCCGCTGTTGTCTTTGGAAGGATATCCTTGAGGGCCGTGGTCTTGCTCTCGAGCACCGGCAGGATGTCGCTCTGGGCCCCTGTGCTGTCCTCGATCTTTTTCTTGTCGGCATCCGCTTTTTTTACGATCACGACACCGCCAAGAGTTGCGGCCTTGACCATGGCACCCACCGCCTTGTCCAGGTCTCCCTTTGCATACCAGTACGTCGCCAGTGCTGAATAAGCGGCCCGGTTGTCCTTATCTATAGAGATGACCTTGTCAAGATATGCTTTGGCGGTCTCGGCTTCATCCATATCAAAATACATGTTCACTGCATTCATGAGGAGCAATGTGTTATTGGGCTTTAACGACAGCCCATATTCAACAACGGTGATCGCGTCGTTCTTCCTGCCGATCGCAAAAAGCGTCACGCCAAGCATATTTGCTGTCCTGGCATTGTCCGGGATCTCTTTAAAGAGCTTTGCCGTTATTACAATAAGCTTCTTAATGTCCTTTGTATTGGCAAGAGCTACTGTGCAGCTGTTAAGCAGCTCATCGGCCGCTTCTTTATATATTGAAGGGGTAGACTTCTTTGAATTGAGGATGAACATCGTACTGTCGACGGACGTTTTTTCTTCCGGGGTCAGCTTCGGGGAAACCTCATCGATATATTTATCGGCTATCGAGGACACATTGTCTCTTGTCGGGGACATCGGGGCCTTGCTGTCGGCAGCCATGGCTATAACGTTCGTAGAAAATAATATTGAAAAAGCCAGGACCGGAATAGTTAATAAGCGCATTTGCATATTGAGTCTATCATCGGCAGGGTCGGCAGTCAAGAAATAGCGCTAACGGGATTCGAACCCGTGCCGCGGCCTTGAGAGGGCCGTGTCCTAGGCCTCTAGACGATAGCGCCTTGATGCAGATATATTGATTATATCATCTGGAGAAAACCGATGATCTTGTCTGCCGCGGACTTCACCTCATCACACATAACAGCTCCGACGGACACATCCTTCACCTGTATCCCCAGAAAAACGATGTCGCATTGCATATCATTCTTTATCAGCGCAGCTACCGCATTAAGAGGAATAGCATGAGTGCTCAAGGTCGTTGAAGGCACGTTGTCTTCAGGTATGATCTCTATCTGCCCGGGCTGTCCTCCAAAGTCGGCCGCATCTATGAAGACAACTTTCGAGGGCTTAATTTCCAACGCGATATCATAAGCTGCCTCCGGCCTTTCCCCCGCATTAACTATTTGGGATTTGGAGCTTTCTGCTATATATGGTCCGACCGCGTCATCACCTCTCAGTTCGTTCCCTACACAAACGATAAGCAGCTTGCCTGTGTCAGGAGAGGAGAATACTTTTGAAAGGTCCGGCTTAGACGAATTTGACATTAAGGAAATGCGCGGAGCAAGATATGCACGGGTCATAGGCGCGGACCAGCATTTCAAGCGCCAGAGTAGTGTATTCCTGACCTCTGTCCATTATCTCCGGGACGAGCTTTCGCATATCATGCTCGATATTGTTCACGTTCTGGTTAGTGGGAATTATGCAATTAGCATTGACAATGATACCTTTATCATCAACTTCATACTCATGGTAAAGTATGCCTCTCGGCACTTCTACCGCACCCACCCCCTTGCCTGCCCTTACAGGTATAGTCCCTTTTTCGTTAAGGCCGACAAGCACTTCTTCGCTCTTGTCGATGCCTGCCGACTTGAACCCTTCAAGGATCGCGATCGAATCTTCAAGGCAGTGCACGACCTCCGCTATCTGAGCGGCCGTATTAAGATAAGGATTGGTGCATTTTGCTCTCAAGCCAAGTAGCTGGGCCGCTTCTTTGGCTTTTGGATGAAGCTTGTCATGGTTGAGATTGAAGCGGGCCAGAGCGCCAGTCATGAACGAGTCCCTGCTCAGCTTTGTGTGTTTTGCCGATGAATGAGGAACAACGAACTCATTGGTCATCTTTTTGTAGTCGTGCTTCGGCAGCTTAACCCCGTCAGTCGAACCAAGGTCCCCTTCGGTCAGTGGATAATCCGTGCTGTCGCTGACCAACCCCACATATTCAGTATCCCTTTCGAATTCCGGGAACTTCAGGGTCCTGGCAAGATCAAGAGTTGCTTCCATGTCCGGCCTCATGCCCCTGAGCAGAGACAGCATTTCATCCAGCTCTTTCTCTCCCGGGAGCTTTGTGAACCCGCCGACGATAGAGGATATCGGGTGAATATGCCTGCCGACGAAAATACCGCATACGTCGTTCACCGTTCTTTTCATCCTGAGGGCCCTTCTTACAACGTCGTTGTTCGTCGTGATAAGAGGGATAAAGCTCTTCACTCCCAGCAGATCGGGAGCCACGAGAAGATAGATATGAAGAAGATGGCTGTCCATTATCTCCTGATGAAGGAGGAACTTCCTCAGTTTCTTTGTCTGTTCGGAGGGAGTGAACCCTATGGCGTTCTCTGCCGCCTCGATAGATGAAAGAGTGTGCCCGCAGGCGCATATGCCGCAGATCCTGCTCGTTATGTGCTGCGCCTCGAATATCGACCGGCCCCTCAGCATGCCTTCAAAAAAGCGGGGCGCCTCTACTATGTCGAGCTCGCACTTTTCCAGGCGGCCGTCGCTTATGTCCACGACGATATTGCCGTGACCTTCGACCCTTGTCAGGTACTCGACGTTAACCTTGAATGTTTGTCCCATCGTTCCCCTTTATCCTGCATGTGTTGTACATGTTCATCTTGTTCGTTACCATCTCGACAGGTATATTGTATTTTTTCAGCACCTCGATGCTTCCTTTTTCATTGGGATTGCTGACCATCCCTCTGCATCCGTAGCAGGTATTGCCGTTATTGATGCACCACGAGTTGCATCCCGCTCTCGTTACCGGGCCAAGGCACCCTATACCTTTGTCGTACATGCACACGTTCTCATTGAGCTTGCATTCAACGCAAACTGCGTGGTCGGGCGGGTCATAAGGCAGTTTTACGAGCACTGCTTTTAGAGCTTTAAGGAACTCGGGAGGATATATAGGGCAGCCGTGAACAAAATAGTCCACTTTCACCACTTCGTGGACAGGCATCGTTCTGACGGTCTTGAAATGACGGGCCGAATCGCCGTAAACATATCCGCGGATCTCGTCAAGGTCAAAATTGTTCTTCATCCCGTTCACGCCGCCTATGGTCGCGCATGACCCGTAAGCGAGCAACAGTTTTGACCTTTCTCTTATCTTCTTTATCCTTTCGATATCATGCGGAGTGGTTATCGACCCCTCGATGACGGCCAGGTCGAGAGTGCCGGGCCATTTTTCGCTTATCGCCTCCCTGAACTCAACCACGTCCACAAGAGAAAGGATGTCAAGGAGGGTCTCCCCGACATTGGTCACCTGCAGCTGGCAGCCCTCGCAGCAGGCAAAATCAAAGAATGCTATCTTTGGCTTTTCCATCAGAACGCTTCGTCCAGCTCCTTTATCTGGTCATACACGAAAACCGGCCCGTCCTGGCAGCAGTAATACTTGTTTATCTGGCAATGTCCGCATTTTCCCAGCCCGCATTTCATGTGCCTTTCAAGAGACACTATGATATGTTTTTCGGGAAGACCTTTTTCAAGCAGCTCCTTAATAACATACTTGTACATCACGGGAGGCCCGACGACAACGGCATATGTGTGTCTCGGGTATATGGTCACCCCGGGGATCAGCTTTGTTATCACGCCTACATTGCCCTTCCATTCCTCATCCGCTTTATCCACGGTACAACTGAAAGAGATATCAAGCCTTTTCCCCCATTCGTCTATCTCGTCATGGAAGAGCATGTTCTGAGGGGACCTGCATCCGAGCAGGATGTTCACCTTGCCGAACTCCCGCCTGTTGTCCAGCACATAGTTGATCAGGGACCTTAAAGGTACTATCCCCAGCCCTCCGGCGACCATCAGGATATCATTGCCTTCAAGGCTCCTGATGGGGAATCCTTTCCCGAAAGGGCCTCTTATCCCTATCTCATCCCCGGGCCCCAGCCTGTGCAGAGCGGCAGTCACCTTTCCTACGGCCCTAACGCAAATATCAAAAGAGCCTCTTTCGGTCGGCGACGAGGCCAGCGAGATCGGAGCCTCTCCCACGCCAAGTATCGAGACCTCAACGAACTGCCCCGGCTCATGGTTAAGGCTTGTCCCGTCCATGAGCGATATCTCGAACAGTTTCTCCATGTCGGTCATTTTTTTGACGCGGAGTATCCTTGCCTTTTTCAGGTTGTACTCCGATTCCTGTATTATCATCTTCTCTTTCATGAGTTCTCTTTCACCAGGGCTTCAAGCGTCTCCTTGAGATTTATCTTTGCCATGCATGTCCTGCTGCAGCGTCCGCAGCCCGTGCAGAAGAATTTCTGATGTCTTTCGACAGGATACCTGAACTTGCGGTAGAAACGGTGCTTCTTCCTTTTGGCCCTTGTCTGCCTGAAGCTTTCCCCGCCCGACACCTTGGCGAACCTTTCGTTCTGGCAGCTGTCCCAGACCCTGATCCGTTTTCCGGTGCGCATGTCCAGGTTCGGCTCGTCGACAACGTCGAAGCAGTAGCAGGTCGGGCAGACATTGGTGCAGTTGCCGCAGGAAAGGCATCTTTCGCCGATCTCCTCCCATATCCTGCTCGCGCCGCTCTTATCGAAAAGCGCGGGGATCATGTTGACGTCGACCTCGACCTCGCGCTTGAATATGTTCCTTTTATTGCGCCTGAACTCATCGAAGGCTTCGACATGAGAGCTTTCGGCCGGCTCGAACACCTTTGTCTTCTCGATGATATTGTCGCCCTGATATGTGTTCACGTGCACAAGGAAATACTCTCCCAGATCGGTAAAGAAAAGATCGTAACCGCCGTTTGGAAGCTCATTCCCCATCAACGCGCAGCTCGCGTACTGGTCGCAATACTCGTAACATTCAAGCCCGATGATGGTGATCCTGTTCTTCTTGAGGAGATAATTGATGTCTTTCGGCCTGTCAGCGAACACAGTGTTAAGGCACTGAATTCCGGCAAGATCGCAGGTATGAACGCCGAATATCACCATGTCCTCGAGCTCGACAACTGCCTGCACCTTGGGGTCCTTTGACGAATCATATTCAAGAAGCGTTTCGTACTGCGGCATGAAGTATTTTTTTGGCGGAAGGATAGTGGGAATGTATTTTACCGATATCTCTCGGCCGGACCTGACATCCTCAAAAGAATAGTTGTCATTACCTTTTGATACAGGCGCCACCACTTTGTGCGTTTGCGCCAGCTGGGAAATGAAAGTATCGAAATTATCCTTTTTGAGTATTACATACTTCATTTGGATATTGAGAGTATTCTATATGATTGACGGCAAACTGGCAAGGGCGTGTCAGGCCTTGAGCTGTGCTATCTCGCGTCCTGTGAGCCTGCGGCTCTGTCCGTGACGAAGATCGCCGAGAAGCAGCTTTTTTATCCTCACTCTCTTAAGCCTGAGGACCTTCGCACCGGCGTCTTGCGCCATGCGCCTTATCTGTCTTTTCTTTCCTTCTTTTAATATGAACAGATACCTTTTTTCCGAAAGTTTTTCAATAATACAGGGAGCGGTCATCTTACCGTCCATCATGACCCCTGAAGCCAGCCGCTCAATCTCGGCGTTCGGGATATCGCGGTCAAGCACAACAGTGTATTCTTTTTCGCAGCCGAACTTAGGATGCGTAAGTTTGTTGGCCAGTTCCCCGTCGTTTGTAAGTATCATCAGGCCTTCGCTGTCCTTGTCGAGCCTGCCTACCGGATAGAGCTTCTCGGCCGACTTGACGAGCTCGGTGACCACCTTGCCTCCGGTATCGGAGCACGAGGATACGTAGCCTCGCGGCTTGTTCACGGCGTAATAGACCTTCTGCTCCCTGCTCTCCGCGCTCTTGCCCTGAACTTCGACTTTATCCTTTGACGGGTCCACCGACATTCCCACGGCCGCGACCTTGCCGTTCACGGTGACCTTTCCCGCTGCGATCAGCTTCTCGGATGTACGTCGAGATGCTATACCGCATTGTGACATATATTTGTGCAGACGGACCTTTTCCATGCAGTAATTCTATCATGCCGGGATTTGCATTTTTTGATATATAGTGTATAATTTTTTTTGTCTTATTTTATTTAAAAAAGGAGCAGATCACGATGCCGAACTTAGTACCGAATAAATTATTCCTCACCAAAGGTGTGGGAAGACACAAAGAAAAGCTGGTCAGCTTTGAGATGGCTCTCAGGGATGCCGGCATTCAGGCCTGCAACTACGTTCAGGTATCCAGCATATTCCCCCCGAACTGCAAAATGCTTTCACGCGAGCAGGGATTAAAACTGATAAAACCTGGCGAGATCACTTTCATCGTCATGTCCAAGAACAGCACTGACGAGCCGCACAGGCTCATATCGGCATCCGTCGGCATGGCGCTTCCCGCCGACAGCAATTCATACGGATACCTGAGCGAACATCACTCATACGGCCAGACAGACGAGGAATGCGGTGATTATGCCGAGGACCTCGCGGCTCAGATGCTGGCCACCACGCTCGGCGTTCCCTTTGACGAAACGGCAAGCTGGGATGAACGCCAGGAACTGTGGAAAGTATCCGACAAGATAGTCAAGACATCCCACATAACCCAGAGCGCCATCGGCACAAGGGAAATGTGGACCACAGTTATCTCGGCAGCGGTTCTTGTGTTCGACGACGAGAACGGACACTCAAAGTAGAGCACTGGATCTATAGCTGAAGATATTCCCGAGGCCATTCATCTTCGACGGTGAAATCCGCGTCATTTTCTTACGAAAGATTATTGATGGGC
>CAZHHM010000005.1:0-79459 GCA_964532225.1 uncultured bacterium
TTTTAACGTCCTCCTCGCCCATATACACCCTGCATTTCAGCCCGAACAGGGCGGATACAGTGGCGGTGGCCACCCCGTGTTGTCCGGCACCTGTCTCGGCGATTATCCTCTTCTTTCCCATTTTTTTCGCGAGAAGCACCTGTCCGAGGCAGTTGTTTATCTTGTGTGCGCCTGTATGGCAAAGGTCCTCGCGCTTTAAATAGACCTTATGTCCGTAAAGCCCTGAAAGTCCTGCGGCATGGTACAGTGGTGTCGGCCGGCCGGCATAATCCTTGAGGTATCCTTTCAGCTCCGCAACGAAATCCCTATCCTTCCTGAAACGCATGTATGCTTGTTTAAGTTCGTTGACGCACGGCATAAGGGTCTCGGGCACGAAAGCGCCGCCGTATTTTCCAAAATAGCCCTTTTTGTCCGGCTGTTTGTATTTCATTTTGTAATATTTTCTCTCTCTTGGACTTCCTACTTTTGACCTTTACTTTCGACTTTTGACCTTTGACTTTTGACTTATTATATCACGCGCATATATAATAAATTCATGCCTAAAGAATACGATTTCCGCCTCATCGAGAGCAAATGGGCCGAAACATGGGAAAAAGAAAAGACATTTTCCGCTGCCAAGCCGGATAACAGGCCAAAATTCTACGACCTCGTTATGTTCCCCTATCCTTCAGGCGCCATACATATGGGCCATGTAAGGAATTACGCGATCGGCGATGTGATAGCAAGGTATAAGAGGATGAAGGGCTTCAACGTGCTTCACCCTATCGGCTGGGACGCTTTCGGCATGCCTGCGGAGAACGCGGCGATCACCAACAATTCGCATCCTAAGGACTGGACCGAGCGGTGTATCGCGAGAATGAAGGTCCAGCTAAAGAAGCTTGGTCTCTCGTACGATTGGGACAGGGAGGTCACCACATGCAAAGAAGATTATTACATGTGGACGCAATGGCTATTCCTGCAGTTCTACAAGGCCGGCCTGGCCTACAGGAAAAGGGCCAAGGTGAACTGGTGCGAAAAATGCGAGACCGTATTGGCCAACGAACAGGCAAAAGAAGATAAATGCTGGAGATGTGATTCAAAGGTGCAGATAAAGGACCTTGAACAGTGGTTCTTCAGGATAACCGCTTACGCCGACAAACTGCTTGATGACATCGAAAAGCTTGACGGCTGGCCTGAAAGCGTAAGGATAATGCAGAGGAACTGGATAGGCCGGTCTTACGGCACGAGCATTATTTTCAAGGTCGAAGGCTCTGACGAAAAGATCGAGGTCTTCACCACAAGGCCTGACACTCTGTTCGGAGTGACCTACATGACCCTTGCCCCCGAGAACCCTCTGACACTGAAGCTTTCGCACGGCAAACCGCAGCATGCCCTTGTAAAGTCGTATGTTGACAAAGTCAAGAAAGAAAAAGGCATCGCCGATAAAGGCACGACACAGGCAAGATCAGGCGAATTCACCGGCGCTTATGCCGTCAATCCCGTGAACGGCGACAGGGTGCCTATCTGGACATCGGACTATGTGCTCATGGATTACGGCACCGGCGCAGTAATGGCCGTGCCTGCCCATGATGAAAGGGACTTTGATTTCGCCAAGACCTTTGACCTGCCGATAAAGACCGTGATATCCCCCGACGGCAAAGCGTCAGATAGCGAGCCCCCTGCCGCAGCGTTCGTTGACGCCGGGATACTTGTTAGCTCAAAGCAGTTCAGCGGAATGGCAAGCGAAGAGGCAAAAGATGCTATTACTGAGTGGCTCAAAGACCAGGGCATTGGAAAGAAAGAGACCAACTACAAGCTCAGGGACTGGCTGATCTCAAGGCAAAGATACTGGGGGGCCCCCATCCCCATGGTCCACTGCGAAAAATGCGGTACAGTGCCGGTACCGGAAGATGAGCTCCCTGTCAGGCTGCCTTACGATGTGTCCTTCACGGGTGAAGGCGGGTCCCCTCTTTCAAAATGCGACGACTTCGTCAACACGGAGTGCCCTTCCTGCGGCGGTGCGGCAAAAAGAGAGACGGACACTCTGGATACCTTTAATTGTTCTTCGTGGTATTTCCTGAGATATACCGACCCTAAAAATCCCGACAGGCCTTTCTCCCCTGCCAACCTCAAGTACTGGATGCCTGTCGACCAGTACATCGGAGGCATCGAGCATGCCATACTGCATCTGCTCTACTCGCGCTTCTTCACCAAAGTACTCTTCGATCTGGGCCTTGTGCCCGTGGACGAGCCGTTCAAGAACCTCCTGACGCAGGGAATGGTCGTTAAGGACGGAGCGAAGATGAGCAAATCCAAAGGAAATGTCGTGGATCCGGACTATATCATCGACAGGTACGGAGCGGATACCGCAAGGGTGTTCATACTTTTTGCCTCTCCGCCTGAGAGAGAGCTTGAATGGAGCGACAGCGGGGTCGAGGGAAGCTACAGGTTCCTCAACCGCGTATGGAAGCTCGTCAACGCGCATATTGAAGGCGCCTCAGGCAAGAGCCCTGCAGGCACCGAAAGGAACATGCACAAAGCGATAAAAGGAGTTACCGAGGACATCGAAAGGTTCTCTTTCAATACGGCGATCTCAAAGATAATGGAATACCTTAACAGTCTTTCGGATACCGGGACGGATAAAAAAAGCGCGGAAACACTTGTCCTTCTTATATCCCCTTTCGCGCCTTTCATGGCACAGGAGCTTTGGAGCCTGCTGGGTAACGGCACTGATGTGCTCTCCTGCCCCTGGCCGGTGTACGACCCGTCGCTTGCAGTAGCTGACAGGATAGAGGTCCCTGTACAGGTGAACGGGAAACTCAGGGAAAAGCTCACCGTGCCTGCGGGGACGGATGAAGCGACGATAAAGGAAATGGCCTTTGCCGCGGAAAAGATCAAGCAGTTCACTCAAGGCAAAGAGATAGTGAAAGTGATATTTGCAGGCGGGAAATTGCTCAACATAGTGGTAAAGTAACATGAAAAAGAGACCTTCTTCGGACAAGACAGGATCAAAAGCCCAGCTCAAGGCGCTTACCCTGATCAGCGACATGATCACCTCCAGCCTCGGCCTTGAGGAGATACTGAAAAGCATTGTCGACATCACGGCCCAGATGATGAAATCCAATATATGCTCTATACAGCTTATAGACGAGAAGAAAAAGGAGCTCATCATCAAGGCGACCCAAAGTATCAGCGAGGACTACATAAAGAAACCCCCTCTTAAGATCGGCGAAGGCATTGCGGGGAAGGTCGCTCTCGAGAACAGGCCTGCCGCGGTCGCGGACATATCCAAGGAACCCGAGTACAGGTTCAAGGACGTTGCCCGGAAAGAAGGCCTTTGCTCCCTTCTGAGCGTTCCCATGAGCTTCAGGGGAAAGGTCATAGGAGTACTCAACCTCTACACGAGCAAGCCGCATGCTTTCAGCGACAACGAGACGGAAATGCTGTCGTGCATAGCCAAGCTGGCCGCCGTGGCTATCGAGAACTCACGTCTTGTGATAAAATCTAATTCGATGCAGGAAGAGCTCCACGCTAGGAAACTGCTGGAGCGTGCCAAAGGCATATTGATGGCGGAGGAGAAGCTCACTGAAGAGCAGGCTTACCTGAAGATCCAGCGCTACGCTATGGACAACAGGAAAAGCATGAAAGAAGTATCCGAGGCCATAATACTTTCTTCCAGCATCAAAAAGAACACTGCACCAGGTTGTGCCGCGTAAGTAACAAGGTCTGTTACCGGGAACGAAGTCGTACTCCCACCGATCGATAGGATATCGCATGTACATGTGTTATTAAGGAGTAAGAAAATGCCAGATAAAGTCCAGGAGTTCATGAAAAAAGTGGCTGACAGGAACCCCGGAGAGGTCGAGTTCCACCAGGCAGTGCATGAGGTCGTTTCATCTCTCATGCCCTACATCGAAAAGAACCCGAAGTACGAAAAAGCAAAGGTCCTTGAAAGGGTCGTTGAGCCTGAGAGAGTGATCATGTTCCGCGTACCTTGGATGGACGATAAAGGCGAGGTCCAGGTCAACAGGGGCTTCAGGATAGAGATGAACTCGGCAATAGGCCCTTACAAGGGAGGGCTCAGGTTCCACCCCAGCGTGAACCTGGGAATATTAAAATTCCTTGCTTTCGAGCAGGTATTCAAGAACAGCCTGACCACGCTCCCGATGGGCGGAGGCAAAGGCGGTTCCGATTTCGACCCGAAAGGCAAGTCCGACAACGAAGTGATGAAATTCTGCCAGAGCTTCATGACCGAGCTTCAAAGACATATCGGCCCTGATACCGACGTGCCCGCCGGGGACATCGGTGTCGGAGGCAGGGAGATCGGTTTCCTGTTCGGGCAGTACAAAAGGCTGAGGAACGAGTTCACAGGAGTGCTGACGGGCAAATCCCTCAACTGGGGAGGCTCGCTCATCAGGCCTGAAGCTACGGGCTACGGCGCGACCTATTTCGCGGCAGAGATGCTCAAGACCAGGGGAGAATCGCTGAAAGGCAAGATATGCCTGGTCTCCGGGTCCGGCAACGTGGCGCAATATACCGTTGAAAAGGTCAACCAGCTCGGCGGAAAATGCGTTACCCTTTCCGATTCGAACGGCTACATCTATGATCCGGACGGCATCGACGAGAAGAAACTGTCCTTCGTGATGGAGCTTAAGAACATAAAGAGAGGCAGGATCAAGGAATACGCCGACAAGTACGGCTGCAAGTACATCGAAGGCAAGACCCCGTGGGCGGAAAAAGGCGATATCGCCTTCCCGTCCGCCACTCAGAACGAGGTCAACGCAGATGACGCGAAACGTCTTGTAAAGAACGGCTGTGTCTGCGTCTCCGAAGGCGCCAACATGCCCTCGACACCGGACGCGGTCAAGGTGTTCCTCGACGCAAAGATACTTTACGGACCGGGAAAAGCGGCCAACGCCGGAGGCGTCGCCACCAGCGGGCTTGAGATGAGCCAGAACAGCATGAGGCTCTCCTGGTCAAGGGAAGAGGTCGACAAGAAGCTTCAGGGGATAATGAAGAGCATACACGAGTCCTGCGTTCAGTACGGCAAGGAAGGAAGCTACATCAACTACGTGAACGGCGCGAACATCGCCGGTTTCGTGAAAGTGGCCGATTCCATGATCGAGCAGGGATTGGTATAGCGGGAAAAGTCAGTACCACAGGCCTCTCGCATAAGCGGGAGGCCTTTTTTTATTCTTCCATGAACCTTATATCGGAAAGAGTGACGGAGCCTCTAGGCTTAGGTCCTACCACCATAAAGTTTATCTTGTCCACAGGGATATTAATGATGAATGTCTTTAACTGACGGTCGGAAGCCGAAAAGTCGTACTCTTCGGTGACAGCATCTCCGCTGTATCCTGTCTTTATCATAAGAAGGGTCACATCGCCGTTCCTGGCCCCGCCCGACACATGGCCTGAAGGCCTGAAAGCCAGCTTGCCTTTTATCCTTTTTGAGAGTTTAAGGGCTACCCCGGGATCTCCCTGCCCGTCAAAGGAAAATGTGACCTCCGTAGCTCCCTGCACGTCCTTGACCCCGCCTTCGGCGCCGTTAAACGTGCCGTCGACCCTTATCAGTCTGGAAAGAGGAATACCTCTTGCCATATCCGAGGTGTCAGCAACATCCTCCTCTTCCACTTCCCTCTTTTGAACCCTTCTGCTTATCCCCTTGTCGCTTACCGCGTCACCCAGTACCTTATAATAACCGTTGCGCAGCCCCCAGCTCCTTGATATGCTGTCCTCTATCTTGTCGATGTCAAAATAGAAGAAAGGTATCCCCTTTGCAGCGCAGTAAGCCGGCAGTTTCCTGAGGAATTCCCTCTTGCCCTGGTCGCTTCCCCCGTTATTGAGGTCATACCCGGTCTCCGCTATGATGATAGGCTTGCCGGGATATGAAGCGTTGATCTTTGTTATGTCCTGGTCGAACAGGGCGGCAGGGTCCGAAGGGTTTGCGCTCCAGTCAGCGCTGTAGCCGTCGATCCCGACGAGATCCACGTACTGGTCGCCCGGATAATACCTTGCAAATGACGCGCTGTTGGCATTTATTGTCCAGACCCATTTCGCGTTCGATGCTCCCGCGGACCTGAATATGTCATGCACCCGTCTGTAGGCATCAACATATTTATCGGGCTTGCCCTGCCAGGGATACCATCTCCATCCGAGGTCAGCGTTCATCTCGTGCGCGAAACTGAAGTAGAAGGGCTTTCCGTAGTCGGCCGCACCTCTGGCAAAGGCCATGAGATCGCCGTCAAGATCACCCCTTATGATCTTCTCGAGCGAGAAGGAACTGTCGTATTTTCCGCCCCAGCTCCAGGGCTCGAACTTGATGAAAGGGACTATCCCTTCCGAATCGAGCAGCTGGCATTGCTGGAGGGGGAAGATGAAACCTTTTTTTGCCGCATGGAAGAAGAGCACGCTCTGCAGCTTTACGCCCGTATTGTTCTCGTATTCGGCTATGGTCTTTCTGGTGGGGTTGTTGCCTATAAAGGCACCGTTGATCGCGCTTGAGTGGACAGGCGGGACCAGAAGCATGCACAGCAACAATGCGTAACAGATGGTTCTATGCCGTACCATTAGGAAGATTATACTAGAAAGTCCGGTCATTCTGTTGCACATCGCTGTTTTCCTACTTATCTATATCGCAACATATCATTCTTGATTTCATTTCTTTGACTTTGGTAAAAACCGGGTGATATTATCATCTTATGAGGGACAGGATCGCACAAGCTCTGAAAAATGTGGTAAAGCCTGCACGCTATATCGGGACCGAGCTCAACGCCGTAAAAAAGGACCATAAAGGGAAGACATCAGTTGCCCTCTCATATCCCGACGCCTACGAGATAGGCATGTCGAACCTCGGCCTTCAGATACTATACAACCTCATTAATAAAAAGGATGAACTTGTTGCCGAGAGATTCTACGCTCCCTGGCCCGATATGGAAGCACAGCTAGTTGAGAACAAGGTTCCGCTCTTCACTCTGGAAACATGGAAGCCCGTAAAGGACTATGACATTATCGGCTTCTCTCTACAGAACGAGCTCACCTACACTAATCTCGTGAACATGCTGAAACTTTCGGGCCTTCCTCTCAGAAGTTCCGAAAGGAAGAACGTTAAGCCGCTCGTGATAGCAGGCGGGGCCTGCACGTCAAACCCCTACCCTCTTATCGACTTCATCGACGCATTCGTTATAGGCGACGGGGAAGAAGCTGTCTTTGACATCATAGATACATATAAAGAGACAAAGGATAAGCAAGAACTGCTGGGAAAGCTGTCCCTGGTCCCGGGAGTATACGTGCCGGGGTATAACACGATGAAGGACGCAGGCCGAAGGATAGTTAAGGACATAAATACCATAGATTATCCGGACAAGCCGATAGTCCCCTATCTTGAGGTGATCCACGACAGGGCACAGGTCGAGATAATGAGAGGCTGCCCCAGAAGGTGCAGCTTCTGCCACGCGGGCAAAGTGAACAAGCCTGTACGTCTGCTTTCTGCCGACAGGATCAAAGACCTTGCCAGGAAGATCATCGCGAACACCGGGTACGAGGAAATATCTTTCGTATCGCTTTCCAGCAGCGACTATCCGGGATTGATCGACATAGCTAACGAGCTTGGGAAGGAATTCGCCAAGAAAAGGATCTCCATCTCGCTCCCCTCTCTCAGAGCGGATTCGCTGAAAAAGGACATGGCAAGCGAGATACAGAACGTAAGGCGCTCCGGAGTGACAATTGCCCCGGAGGCAGGGACCCAAAGGCTGAGGGACGTGATACACAAAGACCTCACCGAAGAAAAGATACTTGATTCGGCAAGGACAATATTCTCCGGAGGGGCCAACAGGGCAAAGCTCTATTTCATGATCGGTCTGCCTACCGAGACCGATGAGGATATCGAGGGTATCGCCTCGCTTGCCGAAAAGATACTTAAAGAGGCAAAGAGCGTAAATCCCAGGGCGAGGATAACGGTCAACGTATCGACTTTCATACCTAAAAAGGAAACGCCTTTTGAGAACGAGAAAATGATAGGCCTTGATGAGATACGCCGCAGGCAGGACATCCTGAAAAGGGCCATAAAGAACAGGAATATCGACCTCAAATGGCATGATGCCGAGATGAGCCTCATAGAGGGGGCGTTCTCCACCGGCGGGCAGGAGCTGTGCGCCGTTCTTGAAAGCGCCGTGAACATGGGGGCCAGGTTCGATAACTGGGCCGAGCATTTCAAATACGAGATATGGGAGAAATCTTTTGGAGAGAATAAGGTTACGATACGCTAAGAGCGAAGAGGTGCGCTTCATAGGGCATCTCGATGTAGTCCGGCTGTGGGAAAGGGCCTTGCGGAGGACCGATCTTCCCTGCGCTTACAGCGAAGGCTTCAACCCCAGGCAAAAGATGTCGTTCGGCCCGCCGCTTCCTTTCGGGTTCACGTCGGAATGCGAGCTGCTCGACATAGGCTTTGAACGGTGGATATCCGCAAAGACTGTCATGGACAGGCTTAACGCCGCACTTCCATCAGGGATAAAAATACTCGAAGCAAAGAACGTTCTTTCAGCGGCCCCCGCCATATCTGCGGCGCTCAGGTTCGCCGAATACAAGGCGGACTGCGGAAATGACCTGTCGGACGAGATATCAGCGATACTTGCCAAAGAACACATAACGGTCAGAAGAAAGGACAAGGACGTTGATATCAGGCCTATGATAAAGCATCTCTCATGGGAGAACGGAGTGCTTTCGATAACAGTTCAGTGCGACAACTTCGGCTCAGTCAAAGGCGATGAGATCAAGGGGCTTTTCGCCTCATCAATGCTGTCCGGCCTTAAAAGAACACTGCTTGCATAAAAAAAGGGGACTGACCTTGTCCCCTCTTTTTTAAATATCGGCCGAGCCGATCAAATATCGAAATACAGATGGAATTCGTACGGATGCGGCCTTAGTCTGATCGCATCGATCTCTTTTGTCCTCTTGTACTCGATCCAGACATCTATAACGTCCTTGGTGAACACACCGCCTTCCAGAAGGAAAGCATGGTCTTTCTCAAGTGCGTTGATCGCTTCATCAAGTGAACCGGGCACTGTGGCGATCTTGGCTCTCTCCGCTTCACTGAGATCTTCAAATATATTCTTGTCGACCGGTGCGGGCGGTTCGATCTTGTTCTTGATACCGTCCAGACCTGCCATGAGAAGAGCGGCAAAAGCAAGGTACGGGTTCGATGACGGGTCGGGAGGCCTGAACTCTATCCTCTTGCTCTTCGGGTTATCGCTGTACATAGGGATCCTGACAGCCGCGCTCCTGTTCCTCTGAGAATAGACAAGATTTACCGGCGCTTCATAGCCGGGGACCAGCCTCTTGTAAGAGTTAGTGGTCGGGGCGCAAATAGCAAGCAGTGCAGGCGCATGCTTGAGAAGTCCGCCGATATAGTATTTTGCAGTCTGGCTTATCATACCGTAACCCTTTGCGTCAAAGAACAGGTTCTGCCCGGCTTTCCACAGGCTCTGGTGGACGTGCATGCCTGACCCGTTGTCCATGAAAATAGGCTTCGGCATGAAAGTAGCGACCATGTTCTTCTTTCTGGCCATGTTCTTAACAATGTATTTGTACATGAGGCAGTTGTCCGCCTGAGCGGTAAGCGTACCGTAGCGCATGTCTATCTCGCACTGACCTGCGGTAGCAACCTCATGATGATGGACCTCTACAGGGATGCCTGTTTCCATCATCTTCATGATTATCTCGCTCCTGATATCCTGGAGGGAATCATGAGGGGCAACAGGGAAATAACCTTCTTTGTACCTTGGCTTGTAGCCCAGGTTCGGCTTTTCGTCCTTTCCGCTGTTCCACTCGCCTTCCTGCGAATCCAGATAATAGTATCCGGAATTTTCTGTCTGGTCGAACCTTACGTCGTTGAAGAGGAAGAACTCGTACTCAGGTCCGAAATAGCTTATGTCCGCGATCCCGGAGCTCTTTACATATTCTTCCGCCTTTTTCGCGACGAATCTGGGGTCCCTGCTGTAAGGCTTTCTTGTGATCGGGTCGAAAATATCGCATATGAGCGAAAGCGTCGGGATCTCACAGACAGGATCTATCACAGCCGAAGTTGCGTCCGGCAGAAGGAGCATGTCCGATTCCTGGATCTTCTGGAATCCCCTTATGCTGGAACCGTCGAACCCGAGCCCGTTCTTGAAGAGATGCTCGTCAAGTTCTTCTACAGGGATCGAAAAATGCTGCCACATGCCCGGGAGGTCATTGAACTTGAAATCCACTATCTTCAAACCTTTTTCTTTCGCGAACTTTATCACATCTCCTGGAGTACTGGTCTGCGCTATCATTTGTATTTCCCCTTTCTGAATTCTTGCACTTCTTTGTTTATCTAAGGCCGGCTAACGTTGCCGACCTGTCCGTAATTAGAGCAATTTTCCCACCGGGAGTAAGTATAAAAAATACACACTCTTTTACATTTTTGTAATATATTGATTGCATTTTGTGCATTTTTGTATCACAGCGCGCTGTCGCCCCTCTCACCTGTCCTTACCCTGACCACCTCCTCGCAGGGATATACGAATATCTTGCCGTCGCCGGCCTTGCCCGTTCTTGCCACGCTCTCTATAGCGCTTATTGCCTTCTCCGCGTCCTTTGAATCGACCACGACCTCGATCTTGAGCTTTGAGAGGAACTCAACCCTGTATTCCCCCGCCCTCCACTCAAGGAGTATGCCCTTTTGCGCTCCCCTGCCTTTCACTTCGGTCACTGTCATCCCGACAAATCCTTTTTCCTCAAGCGCCACTCTTACGTCTTCAAGCTTTTCAAGCCTGATCACTGCCTCTATCTTTTTAAATGACATTATCCCCTCCTTATATTGAATAGGCCGTTTCGCCGTGCTGGCTTATGTCAAGACCGATCTCTTCCTCACTGTCCTTTGCCCTTAGCCCGAAGAGAGCGTCTATCACCTTAGATAGTATGAAAGTAACGGCATACGAATACACAGCAACAACTGCGACGGCCATTGCCTGTGCGTAAAGCTGACCTGCATTCCCGTAAAGAAGCCCGTCCACGCCGGCCGGATTGACCGCTTTGCTGGCAAATATCCCTACCGCCAGCGTACCGATGATCCCTCCTATCCCGTGGCACGGGAACACATCAAGAGAATCGTCGATATCGCTCCTCATCCTTACCGTTATCGCGTAGTAAGACGCGGCTGCCGCGACAGCTCCGATCGCCATCGATGCCATGGGAGTGATAAATCCCGATGCAGGAGTTACCGCCGCAAGACCGCAGACCGCTCCCGTGGCAAAACCCAGAACGCTTGGCCGTCTGTGTATCCAGCTTATGAGCATCCAGACGAGCGCTGCAGTGGCACCTGCGGTGTTTGTATTTACAAAAGCTTTTGTTGCCAGAGCTCCCGAGGTCAGAGCAGAGCCGGCATTGAAACCGAACCAGCCGAACCACAGAAGAAAGGCCCCAAGCACGGTAAAAGGTATGTTCGAAGGGTCCATCGCATATTTTTTATGGCCTTTTCTCCGGCCCACCACAATAGCTACGGCAAGGGCCGATACACCCGCAGTAAGGTGGACCACTATCCCTCCGGCAAAGTCCATGACCCCTGCGGCCCTGAGCCATCCGCCGTCGGCCCATACCCAATGGCACACTGGAGCGTATACAAAGGTCGTCCAGGCCAGAAGGAACACGACAACACTTGAAAAATTCACCCTTTCGACAAAAGCGCCTGTTATCAGGGCCGGGGTTATTATTGCGAACGCCATCTGGAACGCCATAAAGGTCAGATGCGGTATGGTCGGCGCGTAGGAGCTTGGGGAATCCCCGACCCCTTTAAGGCCGAACCAGTCAAGGCCGCCGATGAGACCTTTGTGGTCAGGACCAAAAGCTATGGAGTAGCCGAACAGCACCCACATGACGGAGATCAGAGCGACCACTACCACGGAAAGCATGAGCGTCGAGAGCATGTTCTTCTTGCGGACCATTCCGCCGTAGAAGAACGCGAGAGCGGGGGTCATTAGTATAACCATGGCCGTCGATATAAGGACCCAGACATTGTCGGCATTGTTTATCATCGCAGTGCAGCTCCTCTCAGATATTTCTGAAGGAGCTGCAAGCAATATTTATGCCGATACTGTTTTTTGCTTATGTAGGGTCATTTCCTGTACAAACACTCCCGACAAAGGGAACAACTCACTACATTTTTGTAACTATAGAGCTGACCTGCCCCTTTCACCCGTCCTTACCCTTACGATCTCCTCGCAAGGATAGACGAATATCTTTCCGTCGCCTGCCTTGCCGGTCCTTGCGGCCTTTTCAAGTACCCCGATTATCTTTTCGGAATCCTTCTCATCGACCACGACCTCGATCTTGAGCTTTGAGAGGAACTCCACCCTGTATTCACCTGCGCGCCATTCAAGAAGTATGCCTTTCTGCGCGCCCCGGCCCTTTACTTCGGTGACCGTCATGCCTACCACGCCGCTTTCTTCAAGGGCGACCCGTACGTCCTCGAGCTTTTCCTGCCTTATGACAGCTTCTATCTTTTTAAATGCCATTTTATTCCCCTCCTTTCCTATATTGAGTAGGCTGATTCGCCGTGCTGGCTGATATCAAGGCCTACCTCTTCTTCATCGCTGCTTGCTCTGAGCGAATACATGGCATCAATGATCTTTGCCATTACAAAGCTTACTATGAAGGTGAACCCTGCAACGACAGCGACCGTGAACAACTGGATGAAGAACAGATCAGGATTGCCAAGAAGCAGCCCGTTGGCGCCCGCTGAGTTCACTGCCTTATCGGCAAATACGCCCGTAAGCAGAGCTCCTGTTATCCCGCCCATCCCGTGGCAGGCAAATACGTCCAGAGAATCGTCAAGATTGCTTTTCATCCTGATGAGGATAGCATAGTAGGATATCGCCGCTGCTATGCCGCCGATGAACACCGCAGATATCGGGGTAACAAAACCCGAGGCCGGGGTTATCGCGACAAGTCCGACCACCGCTCCGGTAGCAAGACCGAGCACGCTGGGTCTTTTATGTATCCAGCTAATGATCATCCAGACCATGGCCGCTGCAGCTGCAGCAGTATTGGTCACCACCAGGGCCGATGCCGCGAGCCCTCCGGCTGAAAGAGCGGAACCGCCGTTGAACCCGAACCATCCGAACCACAGAAGGGCCGCGCCCAGGACGACGAATGGGATGTTCGAGGGTTCCATCGGGAACTTCTTGTAGCCCTTTCTCTTTCCGATGACCATAGCCATTGCAAGAGCGGTAACTCCTGCAGTGATATGCACGACTGTGCCTCCCGCGAAATCAAGAGCACCTATGTTCCTGAGCCACCCGCCGATACCCCAGACCCAGTGAGCCACAGGGGCATATACGAATGTTGACCACATTAATATGAACATAAGGAAGCTGGGGAAGTTGATCCTCTCCACGAAAGCCCCTGTTATTAGGGCCGGAGTGATTATGGCAAAAGCCATCTGGAACGCCATGAAAGCAAGGTGCGGTATAGTTGCCGCATATCCTGCGTGAGGCTCCTGCCCCACACCCACAAGTCCGAACCAGCTCTTGCCGCCTAAAAGTCCTCCGTGATCAGGACCGAATGCCAGTGAATACCCGTAAAGCACCCACTGTATCGATATCATCGCCAGTATTACCAGAGAAAGCATCAAAGTGGACAGTATGTTCTTTTTCCTGACCATCCCTCCGTAGAAGAAGGCCAGCGCCGGGGTCATCATTATCACCAAAGCTGTTGAGATAAGGACCCATGCCGTATCGCCTGCGTTGATCATTGTAGCTCTCCTTTCTTTAAGATCAGATCTTTATAACGCTGTACAGTGAGAATGCTGAGAACATCGACACGGTCGTCGGTGAAGCTGTATTCACATTTATAATAGGGACACCGATGCCCAGTGCTATCTTGTCGGTCACAGGCTGCTCCACCGCGAACTGAAGGCTGAGATCAAATACTGTATCTCCTGCAACGGGCTTGGTTGCCTGAAGCCCAACTCCCCAATAGCCGACAAATACGTCGCTATAAAGCACAGCTGATGTTCCGCCTGAATTCGACGTGAGAGACCCTGCCACATCGACAACTGTCCCAGGAGCAACATCGAACCTCAGCCCGCCCGCGGTGTTAGCCGCATTACCGTAAAGGTACATATCGGCCCCGGCAGTCGAAGCAAGCGCGATCATAAGCATGAACATCGATACTAACGACAGAATTTTCTTCATCTTGGTTCTCCTTTCGAGTATTTGCCGGAGACATAGCAATATGCCCGCCCGTATTATTATTGGCTTTGTTTAGGCATATATTAAAATTTACAAGCGCAACTATACTACATTTTTGTATATAGTTATGTGTTATATTACGTTTTTGTCTATACTCTGAACTGCCGATAGCTGATCTTATGGGCGCGGACCTTGTAGCCGAGGATACGGACCGTGGTTTTCAGCATCTTTGCGGCTTTTGATATATTCCCTTTTGTCGATTTCAAGGCATCAATGATGATATCCTTTTCGTAGCTGCCGACAAGGTCGTCAAGAGACTGCTCTATCTCGGTCTTCGTGTCTTTCGCGGTCTGAAGCGATGCGGGAAGATGATGCGCATATATCACCTCTCCTTCGCACATGAGCACAGCCCTCTCGATGCAGTTCTCAAGCTCCCTTACATTTCCGGGCCAATGATAAGACATTAACGCGTCTATTGCGGGAGTTGATATCCTCTTTATTATCTTTTTGTTCATCTTCGAGTACTTTTCAAGGAAATGCTCGGCAATAAGGAGAATATCGCCTTTCCTGTCTTTAAGCGGAGGAAGATAAAGAGGGAACACGTTAAGCCTGTAATAAAGGTCCTCCCTGAACTTGCCTTCCCTGACCAGCTCTTCAAGGTTCTTGTTGGTCGCCGTTATCAACCTGATATTGCTCTTTATCGTCTCGGTACCGCCCAGTCTTTCGAATTCCCTCTCCTGTATCACACGCAGCAGCTTTACCTGAGTGGCGGGGCTGAGGTCCCCTATCTCATCAAGGAATATCGTTCCTCCCTCCGCGAGCTCAAAACGCCCTGCTTTTCTTTCGAAAGCACCGGTGAAAGCCCCTCTTTCATACCCGAACAGCTCCGACTCAACAAGGTTCTCAGGAAGGGCGGCCATATTAACCTTGATGAACGGACGCTTCGATCTGAAACTGTTGTAGTGTATCGCATGCGCCACAAGCTCTTTTCCCGTACCTGACTCGCCCCTTATGAGCACAGAAGCATCGCTCTTTGCCACTTTTGCGATCATTGAGAACACTTCGGTCATACTGTTGCTTCGGCCTATTATGTTCTTGAAACTGTATTTGTCGCGGAGCTCGTCAAGAAGGTCGGAATTTTCCTTGATAAGACTGTCCTTTTCTTCTTTGCGTATCTTGTATTGCTTTACCGCCTGCGAGATCAGGTGCGCGATTATCGTAAGGAAGCGGACGTCCTCTTCAAGAGGGAGGTCGGGCGTGAAAATCTTATCGACGGAGAAAGCCCCAATCACTTTTCTTTCAAGTTTGATCGGCACGCATATGAAAGAGACATCTTTCTTTTCAAGGTTCTTCCTTGCCTTTGTCTTGTTAAGGAAAAGCGGGTCCTCCCCGATCTTAGGAACGACCATGGGCTGCCCCGTCTGGACCACCCTGCCGGTCACCCCCTCGCCAAGCCGGTACTTGCCCCTTTTTTTCTCCGGCTCCGACAATCCGTGAGCCACCTCGACTATCAGCTCCCCGCTCTTAGGGTCCAGAAGCGTGACCGTGCCTCTCGTCATTCCCATCTTGTCGTCAAGGATCTCCATTACAGAGTACATCGAACGTTCGATATCACCGCTTACATTGAGCATCTGGCTGGCTTCGTACAGTGCGGTCAGTTCCTGGAGCTTTCTTTTCAGGAGGGTCTGGTCTTTTGTCATGTGTATATTATAACACATTTATGTATAACTATTGATTGTTATTACACTTTTGTATTATTTAGATGAGGGCAGAACGATCTTGAACGTGGACCCTTTACCCGGCACACTTTCAGCTGTGATCTTGCCGTTGTTCTTCTCAATCAATAGCCCGCATTGACTTAGGGCAAGACCCGAACCCTTTTCCCCGTCGGTACCGGGATTACTGGTAACACCAGTATCCTTGAACAAGCCTGAGAGGACTTCAGGGGACATGCCGACACCGGTGTCCTTAACAATGATCTCTACCTTCCCCGCGTTCATCATGCTGTAGATGAAGACCTTACCGCCTTTTGGAGTGAACTTCAAAGCATTGGAAAGCAGGTTCCTTATCACAAAAGATAGGATGTCAGCGTCAGCAAATACCTTATGGCCGTCCTGGGTCATATTGAATATCGAGACCTCTTTGTTCTTCGCGGAAGAATACTGCCGGTCAACTTCTAAGCCTACAAGGCCGGTAACACTTGTTTCTACCGGATTAACAGTAACGCCGTTCAGCTGCATTTTTGCCCAATCAAGAAGACCTTCGTGCAGTGCATAGGCTGAATATATCGATGTCCTCAACGTCCCGAGCATATGTTCCATCTCAGGCTTGTTCGATACTGACCACCTTTCGATTATCAGGTCTATCCACCCCATCATGACCCCCAAAGGCCCCCTAAGGTCATGTGAGATCACCGTAAAGAACCCGAGAAGCTCCTTGTTCCTTTCTTTAAGCTCATTCTCTTTGATCTTGAGGGCTGTAATATCCCTGTTTATCCCGACTACGCCTTTAAGGTCTCCCACTTCATTGAAGTAAGGGACTTTGGTCACAAGAGACCATTTAGGATCGCCATTAGCATCCCTGCCCTCCTGCTCGATATTAATGATCGGGGACCTGTACTGGATGACCCTGTCCTCCACCTTTTTAAAGGCAGATGCGGCCTCGTTATCATAATAATCAAAATCCGTCCTTCCAACGATGTCCTTTTCATGCCCTACGCCGAGAGACTGCCTGAGCGCACGGTTTGCCATGACGAACCGTCCCTTGCCGTCCTTAAGATATATCTTGTCCGGTATGAGATCGGCAATATCCTTGACGATATTCAGGTCCGACTCAAGCGATCCAAGGCTGACAGAGGCATCCTGAAGCTCTTTTTGCAGATGACCGATGACAGCATCCGAAGCAATTTTATACTCTTCATACTGGCGTCTTATTTCCTCATATGCGTTCAGGGATTCACGTACCGAAGAGCCAAGATTGAAACCCTTGACCCGCTCATCGGCAAGTTCCAGCCTTAACACTGCGTTTTCCGCTCTTACGGATGAAAGAGCATTGTTGATAGGCTCAAGCTGCAGTGCGTTTATCCTCGAATCGATCTTGCCTATGGTCTTATGGAACAGTCCTGTGCCGGACAGTTTTGATGCGGCCTCAAGAACGCGAGATCCTGTCGCCAGCCCGGCTATCTCGACCCTGTTAAGTCCTATAGTCCTGTCCCAGTGCTCAAGTGCACGGGGCACAAGACGGTCCCTTATTATAGGAAGGTTCCTGAAACGGGAGTTTGTATCTTTGATCTGTATCCTGCCGGGTGTGCCCATCTTGGTTATTTATCGTTATTTTTAAGCGGGGATTTCAGACAGTTATTGTTTTGTTATATCAATAAATTCTTCTATGGTCTTCGCGCCGAGGTCGCCGTTCTCGCGTGAACGGACAGCAACTTTACCGGCCTCAGCCTCCTTATCCCCCATGACCAGCATGAAAGGGACCTTTTGCATCTGGGCTTCCCTGATCTTAAAGCCCATCTTTTCACGCCTGTCGTCAAGCTCTACCCTGATCCCTTTTTGTTCGAGCTCAGCCCTGACCTTTGAAGCGTACTCAAGATGCTTGTCGGATATCGGGATCAGCACTACCTGCACAGGAGCAAGCCAGTAAGGGAAAGCCCCTGCATAATGCTCTGTCAGAACGCCGATAAAGCGCTCCATGCTCCCCAGCACCACCCTGTGTATCATGACAGGTCTCTTTTTGGAACCATCCTCTGCAATGTAGTTAAGGTCGAACCTCTCGGGAAGCGCAAAATCGACCTGTATGGTCGGCCCCTGCCATGCTCTGCCTATCGCGTCCTTGATCTTGACATCTATCTTTGGCCCGTAAAAAGCCCCGCCGCCAGGGTCAACGTCATATTTGATACCTTTGTTCTGCATCGCTTTTTCAAGCGCCTGGGTCGCGTGCTCCCAGCCTTTTTCTTCACCAACAAAGCTGTCCGGCCTGGTCGAAAGATATACTTCGTATTCTTTGAAACCAAAAGCCTTTAGCATGTCAAAAGCGAAATCTATGACATTGACTATCTCCTGCTCGAGTTTTTCCTCGGTGCAGAATATATGGGCGTCATCCTGGGTAAAGCCCCTTACTCTCATGAGACCGTGAAGGACACCTGACCTTTCGTGCCTGTATACCGTGCCCAGCTCGAAGAACTTGACAGGAAGGTCCCTGTAGCTTACCAGGCTCCTCTTGAATATCAGCATATGGCCCGGGCAGTTCATCGGCTTAAGGACATATTCCTGCTCGTCTATGTCCATGAAATACATGTTCTCTTTGTAATAGCTGCTGTGGCCCGAGGTGTTCCAAAGGTCTATCTTGGCAATATGAGGGGTAACGACCTGCTGATACCCTCTCTTCCTGTGCTCTTTTTTGAGGAACTGCTCTATAGTTTCACGCAGCACCGCTCCTTTTGGGTGATAGAACACAAGGCCGGCACCTGCTTCGTCATAGTAAATATTAAAGAGGTCAAGCTCTTTTCCTATCTTGCGGTGATCGCGCTTCACTGCCTCCTCAAGCCTCTTGAGGTATGCGTCAAGGTCTTCCTGCTTCTCAAAACAGGTGCCGTATATCCTCTGAAGCATCTGGTTCTTTTCGTCGCCTCTCCAGTAAGCCCCTGCTATCTTAAGCAGCTTGAACGCCTTTACCTGGCCTGTTGAATCGATATGAGGGCCTCTGCACAGGTCTATGAACTCACCGTTCTTGTAGAAAGAGACCTTGTCATCTTCAATGCCGTCCAGAAGCTCAAGCTTGAACTTCTCATTGTTATCCTTCATCATCTTTACCGCTTCGGGCTTTTGAACTTCTACTCTTTCGAACTTTACGTTCTTCTTTATGATCTCGTTCATTTTCTTTTCAATGGCATCGAGGTCTTCGGGTGTCAGTGTGCGGCCAAGCTCAAAGTCATAATAGAATCCGTCATCGATAGACGGGCCTATGGCCAGTTTTGCTTCAGGGAACAGCTCTTTCACGGCCATTGCCATGACATGAGAGGTCGAGTGTCTTAATCTGTCGAGGTCCATGATGTTATTATAGCGCGTTTTTAACCCTCACCCCGTCCCTCTCCCTTAACAGGGAGAGGGAGGATCTGGACCCTCACCCCGTCCCTCTCCCTTAACAGGGAGAGGGAGAATCTGGACCCTCACCCCGTCCCTCTCCCTTAACAGGGAGAGGGAGGACTTTTTTGCGGTATTCAATTATTCTTTTGATGCGCTTTTTAACAAGCTCAAATCTGTTCATTACATCTTCATTGCTGATCCTGAAAACCATAATCCCAAGAGAATTCAGCACTTGAGTCCTCTGAAGATCATATTCTTTTCTGTGCTCATGGATCTTTCCGTCCACTTCGATCACAAGAAGCAGTTTCGAACAATAGAAATCAGCTATAAAGAATGATAGAGGTTTTTGCCTGTTGAACTTGTATCCAGTATTTGCCTTGTCCCTTAAGAAGTATTTCCATAATTTCTCTTCTGTAAGTGTGGCAGCATTCCTTAGGGCCTTGGCTCTTTCTGTGAGCCTGACATCATAGCCAACATATCCTTTGGCAGGTCGTTGCATATTGCCGCATAGCCAGCAATTTTGCCGCCGGGCAAACAATTGAGGGCAAATACATTGAATACTAATGAGCCTGCCATATAATTAACGGGAATCAGCAGTTAACTTATCGATCATTGGATTGTCTCCCCTTGATAAATAGTAATCAGGGAACTTCTCTAAGCTTTAGAATATTGGACTGTCTCCCCTTGATAAAGGGGAGATGGCCGAAGGCCAGAGGGGATTACCCCCGCCCAGCCTCTTCCCTTGCCCATTTCTCGGCTTCAAGCACCTGCTGAAGGGAAGGTTTGCGGATGAGTTGGTGCCGTTTCATGACGGATGCAACGATCTTCGGGATGTCGGTGAACCCTATCTTGCCCTTAAGGAAAAGCTCGACCGCGCTGTCGTTCGCGGCTGAAAGCACAGCAGGCATCGTGCCGCCGGTCTTTCCTGCCTTGTAAGCGAGCGCCAGACACGGGAATTTTTCCATATCAGGCTTAAAGAATTGCATAGACCCAAGCTTTGGGAAATCGACCGAGCCATGAATGTTCTTTTTTCTTTCGGGATAGGTCAGAGCGTACTGTATGGGAGTCCTCATGTCCGGAACGCCAAGCTGTGCTATTACCGAGCCGTCGATGAACTCGACCATGGAGTGCACTATGCTCTGCGGATGCACAACTACATCGATCTTTTCGTACGGCACGCCGAACAGATGATGCGCCTCGATCACCTCAAGCCCTTTGTTCATAAGAGAAGCGGAGTCTATCGTTATCTTCGGCCCCATGTTCCACGTCGGATGCTTGAGCGCGTCTTTTGCTTTGACCTTCTTCAGCTGAGCTTTCGAAAAGTTCCTGAACGGACCGCCTGAAGCAGTTAAAATGAGCCTTTTGATCTGCTCAACCCTGTACCCCGCACCCTGCGTCCTGCCTTCAAGGCTTTGGAATATCGCACTATGCTCGCTGTCCAGAGGAAGCAGCTGAGCTTTGTGCTTTTTAACAAGCGGCATTACGATATCCCCGGCCGCGACCAGGACTTCCTTGCTCGCAAGAGCTATCGTTTTTCCTTTTTTTATGGCTTCGATAGTGGCCGAAAGGCCCGGAGTGCCTACTATGGACATCACGACGATATCCGTAGAAGTGTCCGTGGCCAGTTTTGAAAGCCCTTCCCTGCCCGCATACACCTTCATCCCAGACCTTTTATACTTTGAAAGGTCAACATCGTCGTCCGAGATGGAGACGGCTTTTGGTTTGAACTTCGCTATCTGCTTGTCAAAGAGGTCAAGATATCCTTTAGTGGCAAGGCCGATTATCTGAAAGTCAGATAAAAAGGCAGACACCACATCGAGCGTCTGCCTTCCTATAGAACCCGTTGAACCTAATACTGCGATCCGTTTCTTCATTTGCTTCTTCATCCCTCTCCCTTATTAAGGGAGAGGGACAGAGGGTGAGGGTTATTTCTTGAGCCAGCTCATCATCTTCCTGAGCTGTCCGCCTACTTTTTCGATAAGATGCTCATGGCCTTTTTTCTTAAGCGCCATGAAGACCGGCCTGCCCGCCTGGTTCTCGGTGATCCACTCCTTGGCGAATGACCCGTTCTGTATCCTTGACAGGACGTACTGCATCCTCTGTTTCACGCTCTCATCGATGATGTAAGGCCCTACCGTGAGGTCTCCGTACTCGGCCGTGTTGCTGATGGCGTTCCTCATGCCAGCGATACCTTTTTCGTACATAAGGTCAACGATCAGCTTCAGTTCGTGCATGCATTCAAAATAGGCTATCTCCGGCTGGTATCCGGCGTTCACCAGGGTCTCGAATCCCGCCATTACCAGAGCCGTCGTCCCACCGCAAAGAACGGCCTGCTCTCCGAACAGGTCGGTCTCGGTCTCTTCTTTGAAGGTCGTTTCAAGCACTCCGGCCCTTGTGGCGCCGATGCCCTTTGCATGGGCAAGAGCTATCTGCTTTGCTTTTCCGGAAGCATCCTGATAAACGGCTATAAGAGCCGGCACAGCACTGCCTTCGGTGTAGAGTTTTCTCACTATCGGACCGGGACCTTTAGGCGCGATCATGATGACGTCGACATTTGCCGGCGGCATGATCTGATGGAAGTGTATGTTGAAGCCGTGAGAGAACACGAGCACTTTGCCCTTTTTGAGGTTCGGCTCGATAGCTTCTTTATAGACCTTTGGCTGAAGCTCATCCGGTACTAGTATCTGGATGATGTCCGCTTTCTTCGCTGCTTCATCTGCGGACATGACATCGAACCCGTCCTTCTTGGCCCTTTCGAAGTTGGGAGTACCCGGGACCTCGGCAACTATCACCTTCACTCCGCTGTCCTTAAGGTTGCTTCCCTGGGCGCCGCCCTGGCTCCCGTACCCAATTATCGCAACGGTCTTCCCCTTTAAAAGCTTGAGATCGGCATCCTTATCGTAATAGACTTTAGCCATTTTTCTTCCTCCTTTATTTTGTGAGGCCATGCCAAGGCATGGCTCTGCGATCATTTTTCTTCGCTCCTTGAAAGCGAGATCTTACCGGTCCTGACCATCTCCTTGATGCCGTATTTTTCCAGCATCTTTTCAAGCGCATCTATCTTGTCTGTATCCCCGGTGGCCTCTATGATAAGCGAATTATCGCTGAGGTTCACGATCTTAGCCCTGAAGATATCGACTATCTGGCTTATCTCGTGCCTTGTCCTTTCATTGGCAGAGACCTTCAGCAGCACTAGCTCCCTGTCAACGGACGGTATGTTCGAGAGCTCATACACCTTTATGACGTCTATGAGCTTGTAAAGCTGCTTTGTTATCTGCTCAAGGATATCGTCATCGCCGTCTACAACTATGGTCATCCTTGAAACGGACTCATCCTCGGTGGTCCCGACCGCCAGAGAATGTATGTTGAACCCGCGCCTGCTGAATAGCCCCGAGACCCTTGAAAGGACTCCGGGTTTATTCTCCACTAAAACAGCTATAGTATGCTTTTTCATCTGTCTGCTCTTTCTCACCCCTTCTGTCCTACGCTTCGCTCCGGACATCTCCCCCTTACTAAGGGGGAGAATGAGAGGGGGTCAATCCACCAGCATTTCGTTGATCGCCTGCCCCGCAGGAACGAACGGGAAAACGTTCTCTTCTCTTGCTACGATAAAATCTATGACCGTAGGCTTGTCCCTTGTCGCCATAGCCTTTTTCATGGCCTTTTCGACATCCTCGAATTTTTCCACTCTTATCGCCTGAGCACCGTAGGCCTCGGCTATCTTGATGAAGTCCGGATTGTCGTCGAGATCTGTTGCAGAATACCTTTTACCGTGAAGTATTTCCTGCCACTGCCTGACCATCCCGAGATATCGGTTGTTCAGAATGGCAATGATGACAGGCATTTTATTGTTCACGGCCGTGTTCAGCTCCTGAATGTTCATCTGTATGCTTCCGTCCCCGGCGATATCGATGACCACCTTGTCCGGGCAGGCTACCTGAGCGCCGATCGCAGCCGGGAACCCGTACCCCATCGTCCCAAGACCTCCGGAAGAAATGAAGGTCCTCGGTTTGCTGTACTTATAGTACTGTGCGGCCCACATTTGATGCTGACCGACCTCGGTTACTATTATCGCGTCCCCGTTGGTCACCCTGTATATCTCTTCGAGCACGGCCTGAGGTTTAAGCCCTTCGCCGGCTTTGTAGCACAGCGGATGCTTCTGCTTCCAGGCCATTATCTGCTCCATCCATGGAGAATTGATATCTTTAGGTTTAACATGCGCTTCAAGAGCGTTAAGGACGTTCTTCACATCCCCTACTATCGGCACATCCACGCTGACGTTCTTGCCGATCTCGGCAGGATCGATGTCGATATGTATGACCTTCGCATTGGGGGCAAAATGAGAGATCCTTCCGGTCACCCTGTCGTCGAACCTGGCCCCGACCGCTATAAGAAGGTCACATTCGGTAACTGCGTAATTCGCATAAACGGTCCCATGCATGCCAAGCATCCCCATTGACAGAGGATGTGTTTCGTCAAAAGCACCTTTGCCGAGAAGCGTTGTCGTTACGGGCGCGTTTATCTTGACCGCAAGCTTCCTCAGCTCTTCAGAAGCACCAGAACTGATCACTCCGCCTCCGACATAGAGCATCGGTTTTGAAGACTTGTCGATAAGTTTTGCCGCGGCAGATATCTGCTTGGGATGCCCGTTGTATGTGGGTTTGTACGAAGGAAGACATACCTTTTCAGGCCATGAGAAATCTATCTTTTTCATCTGGATATCTTTGGGGATATCGACAAGGACAGGGCCCTGTCTGCCCGTGCTAGCAACATGGAAAGCTTCTTTTATCGTGCATGCTATCTGGTTGGCGTCCTTTATCAGATAATTGTGCTTGGTTATTGGCATGGTTATGCCCGTAATGTCAACTTCCTGGAAGGAATCCCTGCCAAGGAGCATGGTCGAGACCTGGCCGGTGATAGCGACCATAGGAACAGAGTCCATATGAGCGTTTGCTATGGCGGTTACCAGATTGGTCGCGCCGGGCCCTGATGTCGCGAAACAGACCCCTACTTTTCCCGAAGCCCTCGCGTATCCGTCGGCCATATGGCCTGCGCCCTGCTCATGTCTGACCAGTATGTGTTTCAGCCCTTTGAAGTTGTAAAGTGCGTCATAAAGAGGCAAAGACTGCCCTCCGGGAAGCCCGAAAACGACTTCTACGCCCTCCTTTTTGAGCGACTCGAGTATAGCTTGTGCGCCGGTTATTTCCATTGTCGGTTTGTCCTGATTTTGTTATTTTAGCAAATTCTGAGCTCTGGCGCAATGCAAGTTGTTTATCACTTATTTCGATAAATATGCAGGAAATCATTAATATGAGGGGTCTTTTAGGACAGCTCGACACAATAAAGTCTGCTTCAATAATTTCGGAAAAGAACCCAATTCTTGACCAACTGATGGAATTGGCCAAAAATGCCGTAAAGATGTTCAAGGCTTCAAGGCCCTTGTCAGGCCCGGACGGGCAAGAACCTCTCACCCTAAAGGTCTCGTACGGGATAAAGAACGACCAAACAGGCAATATCCGGAACACGGTACATCAGATCGCGAACAATATGCCCCCATCCGTGGATATTATGGCGGCTTCCCAAGCGTTCAAATTCCTTGGGATAGACTGCAATGACACGACAGGGCTTTTCTCAGGCTATGATATCAGCGCCGCAAAGAACGGAAAGACCGCAGAAGAGACAGGAGCCCTGGCACTGCCCGACAGGGACGCCCAATTCTCCAGGTTCGGAAAAAATGCCGCAGAGATGTCCGCGTTATTTAACAACGCGATAGCCGGCACAGTTAGCGGGAACCCTTATTATTTCGGAAGAGCGGCTAATGCACTTGGACAGATCACGGGGTTCGCATCTCTGACCCATGCGGCCAACGATCTGGCTGAAAGCCTCGCGGGAAGCAACGGGATCTTGAACGTATCCGCGGAAACCCAGCTGGGAACTTCAACAGCTCTATCGCTTAATCTCAACTTCAATCCTATGGGGAGCATCAACGACGGGGCGCTGCCCTTCTCCTGGAAGAACACCTTCACCGGCTCTCTAGGTATCGGGGGCGGCACAAATTTTGCAAAATTCGGCAGCGGGTCCTCTACCTTCTCGGTGGACGGCGACTATTCGGCAAGGATAGGTCTGGGATATATCGGGAGTAACGGAGGGCTCAACATAGGGAACTTCTACAACAATTCTATCTTTATCCCTGTCAAAGAGTCCTTTTTCCCTCTGGCCAACCTCAATGCTTCTGTGACAGCTTCCTATGTTAAAGACTCGTTCAGTGTCAGCGCGGGAATAAAAGCAGGCCCTCCCATTGCCGTTTATACAGCTGCGATGTCGAACGTAAAGGGGCAGTCGGGCTTTTCTGAAGGGTTCGATCCGAACAACAGTTTCCTTCCTGATCTGACCGGCAACATATCCGCAGGTTTTCAGAATGATGCACTCACGACTTTACTGAACATTAAAGGCAACCTTGGCGCGGGGACGGTCGACAGGCTTGAGCTGCTGTTCAAAATGGGCCCCCATTCCGTGATCAACACTTTCGGCCTGCCGGTGGAGTTTTCCGGATCATTCGGTCTTGAAGGCGGATTGGGAGGCATCAATTTCTCAAGTTACCTCAATCATATGTTCGGAAAGGTAGGGTTCTCGATGAATCTGGGGGACCTTTTCGGCTCATCAAGAAATCCTGCGGCCAGCATCTCCGCAATGACCGCCTCCTCTTCTGCTTCGTTAACGACAGCAGTGAACGCGTCTTTCTCCCACTCATTTGTATTGAAAGATCCGGTAACGGAAGCTGTCGAACTCACAGCACCTAAGTTAACTGAGCTGCCGCGGCCTGAATCACCGAACATCTCAAGCCAGATCATCACTTTACCGGAAGTGGAGGTGTTCCCTGAAACAGCACCTAAAGAGATATTGATAAAGAACGGGGACACTCTTTGGGATATTGCCTCCTCAGAGCTGGGTAAAGGCGCACGTTGGAGAGAGCTTGAGGTCTATGACAGCAATGGCAGCAAGATCGAACTTATTGACCCACGAAAGCTCAGACCCGGGATGAGGGTCAGGGTGCAAGGGAAAGTAAGCGAGGGAAATACTGCACTTGCAGCATCAGAAAGACCTCCAGTGCAAGAACAGTCAACGAACAGCCCTCTGCTGTCAAGGGAAATGCTGCTCAAGGCCTATACCGAGATTAGATCGGAGACGGGAGCGACAATATCTTTGCAGGCTTTTGAAAAAGCCTACACCGCCTACGCAGAAATGGTCTCCTCCGGAAAAGTAAGGCCCGGAAAGCTGTTGGTCTGCGATTTTACAATGCATAACAGCGAGAACCGTTTCTATGTTCTTGAGGTAGACCCGTCTGGAGGCATCACCATCAAAGACGCTATCAAGGTCGCGCACGGGTCAGGAACTGATAAGAACAACGATGGCTGGGCGGATATTTTTTCGAACGTACAGGACACCCATGCAAGCAGTATGGGATCTTTCAGGATATCAGAAAGGACTTTCAGGCCCAACAGTCTGGGTTTTGTGTATTTTCTGGACGGCCTGGACAGCACTAACTATCTTGCCCGGCGAAGGAACATCTACATACATTCAACTAAAGACTTAAAAAAGCAGTATGTCCCGGAGAAGAACGTTCCAAATGTTCGAACCGGCAACAGCTGGGGCTGCTTTACTCTGAACACCAATGATTCGGACAGGCTTGGATTCGGTCTTGGAGCATCAAAGACCGCAGACAACGATATCTCCGGATACCTCCTTTTCGCTTTCTTTGACCCCGAAGAAAGGAAAGTAAGCATGGAGAACTTCGCGGCGTTCGGGACATCAAGGCCCACTGGGACCTTCAGTTTTGAAAACGGCATCGAAGACCTTTGATAGATGCAAGTTTTACGGCATCTCTACCGAATGATATACGAAACGGAGAAAAATAATATGAGCCCTAAAACAAGGATGGCACTAAGACTGGCGGACACGGCGGTAAATTCCTACGTTTCAAGAAAAGGCGACAACCTTGTCAGCATTGCAAAACGTATGCTTCCCGACGGGGCCGGCACGCGTGAACTCCTTTATCTGGCACAGAGACTTTACTACCTCAATGAAAAACAGATCGGACCTGATCCTGTCAATATACGTCCGGGGACCAAACTAAAGGCGTCCTCCAGATAAAAAAGCTATAATGTCTTCATGTCCCTTCCAGAATGGCTGATCAAGCGCACTCCAAAATCCGAGAACATACGCAAGATGCGTGAATTGATAGCTGATGAAGCTATCCATACCGTCTGCGAAAGCGCAAAATGCCCGAACATCGGCGAATGTTATTCTTCGCGCACGGCGACATTCATGATACTCGGAGATATCTGCACAAGGAACTGCTCTTTCTGCGCTGTAGGCAGCGGGGCTCCTTCAGCCCCCGATGAAAGTGAACCGGCAAGAGTTGCCAAAGCTGCGCAAAAACTTGGAGCGGCGTACGTCGTGATCACCTCTGTGACAAGGGATGACCTGCCTGACGGCGGGGCCGGACATTTCGCCGCAACAGTGCATGCCGTCAGAAAAGAACTCCCCGGGGTAAGGATAGAACTATTGATCCCTGACCTCGCCGGGGACGAGTCCTCGATCAAAAAGATCGCAGATGCGGGCCCCGATGTCATAAACCACAACCTTGAGACCGTACCGAGGCTCTACCCCTCGGTCAGGCCGCAGGCCGTATACGAGAGGTCATTATCCGTTCTCGGATCGGTAAAAAGGCTGTCCCCCTCGCTTTACACTAAGAGCGGTATCATGGTAGGATTAGGGGAAACGAGGGACGAAGTGGTCTGTCTGATGGATGACCTAAGAGCAAATGGTTGCGACATCCTCACAATAGGCCAGTACCTTCGGCCTTCAAGCTCTCAGGTCCCTGAGACAGAATACATCGATCCGGACATTTTCAGGGAATACGAGCAGCTTGGTACGGAAAAAGGTTTTAAAAAAGTTTTCTCAGGCCCGTTCGTCAGAAGTTCTTATAAAGCTGGAGAAATAATACATGTTTGAAGAAGCTTCAAGATTAAAGGACCTGCCGACGTACGTCTTTGACACCATGGACAAGATCAAGGCCGATGAAAGGGCCAAGGGCAAAGACCTCATTGACCTCTCCATGGGCTCCCCCGACCTTCCGACGCCGAAACCCATAGTCGACGCGATGAAAGAAGCCATAGAAGAAACTGCCAATCACAGGTACCCGAGCTTTGACGGTCTCCCTGAGTTCAGGCAGACAGTTGAAAAATGGTGCCATGACCAGTACAACATACACATCGACCACAGCAGAGAGGTCCTTCCTCTTATCGGTTCGAAAGAAGGGCTGGTACATCTTGCCTTCGCATTTGTTGACCCGGGAGATACGATCCTTGTGCCTCTTCCGGCCTACCCTGCCCATTTCAGGGGAACGCTTCTCGCGGGAGGCAATCCCGTAGTCATGCCGACCAGCGAAAAGACGGGATATCTTCCTGACTTCTCGACCATAGACCCTGCCATCGCCGAAAAGGCAAAAATGATGTTCCTAAGCTATCCGACCAATCCTACCGGCGCTGTCGCCAACAGGGAGTTCTTCGAAAAGGCAGTGCATTTCTGCAAAAAGTACAAGATAATGCTCGTTCATGACTTTGCGTATGCGGAACTTTACTTCGACGGCGAAAAGCCGATGAGCATACTTGAGGTCCCAGGCGCAAAGGACATCTGCATCGAGTTCCACACCCTGTCAAAGACATTCAGCATGGCCGGGTGGAGGATAGGTTTTGTCGTCGGCAACCATGAGATCATCCAAAGCCTGCGCAAGATCAAGACAAACCTTGATTACGGACTTTTTACCGCAACGCAAAGAGCGGGGATCGCGGCAATGTCCCTTCGTAACGGCTACCTCGAGGACATGAGAAAGACGTATCAGAAAAGAAGGGATATCCTCGTTGAAGGCCTCCGTTCCCTGGGATGGACCATCGAAAAGCCGAAAGCTTCGATGTATATCTGGCTCGAGGTCCCGCACGGATACAATTCCACGACATTCACCATGGAGCTCATCAAAAAAGCCGGGATTGTGGTCTCTCCGGGGACCGGTTTCGGCGACCTTGGCGAAGGATATGTTAGAATAGCATTGATCGATACCGAACCCAGGCTCAATGAAGCCATAGAAAGAATGAAAAAGGCAGGGATCAGGTATAATCTCTCTTAAGGAAGAAAAGGACAAGAGGCCTCTAATTGCCGTCACAATGGGCGACCCGGCAGGGATCGGCCCTGAGATAATCGTAAAAGCACTGTCACTCACCGAAGTCAACCGCATCTGCAGGCCTGTTGCCATTGGTGATTCTTCGGTACTCAAGAACGCGATGAAAGTAGCAAAGTCCTCCCCCCTTATAATCAACGAGGTCAAGAAAGTCGATGCCGGCAATTATGCCCCCGGAGTCCTGAACGTAATGAACCTTGACAATGTCCAGGCATCCAAGCTCAAGGTCGGCAAGATCAGCACAGAAGCCGGAAGGGCCTCGATCGAATATGTGGAAAAAGCGATAGATCTGGCCATGGACGAAAAAGTGGACGGCATAGTCACCGGACCGATAAACAAAGAAGCCATACAAAAGGCAGGGTTCAGGTTCTCGGGTCATACCGAACTTCTGGTCAAGAGAACTAAAGCAGCGAACCATGCAATGATGTTCCTTTCGGATTCGATCAGGGTAGTGCTTGTAACGGAACATCTGCCTCTAAGCCAGGTGTCCAAGGAACTGGACAAGAAGCGCATCGTCAATGTGATCAAGCTTGCCGATAAGGAGCTGACAAAACTGCTGGATAAGACCCCGAAAATTGGTGTCGCAGGGCTTAATCCTCATGCCGGGGAGAACGGGATATTCGGACCGGAAGAGGAAAAGATAATCAGGCCTGCCGTTGAAGAGGCCAAAAAGGCCGGGATAAATGTCAAAGGGCCGATATCCGCCGACGCTATCTTCTATCTGGCCAATGTCGGCATGTTCGACTGCGTAGTGGCCATGTACCATGACCAGGGACTTATCCCTCTCAAGCTGCTGTCGTTCAACAGGTCGGTCAACATAACTATCGGCCTCCCGATCATAAGGACCTCTGTTGACCACGGCACAGGCTTTGATATCGCCGGCAAAGGCTGGGCCAATCCCGGAAGCCTGATACAGGCGATCAAGGCAGCGACCCTTATGGCGACAAAAAAGTAGTGAACGGCCCTTCTCTTTCCGAGGCCACCAAAGACCTTCTAAAAAAGCACTCGTTCATTCCGCAAAAACGTTTCGGCCAGAATTTCCTGATAGACAAAGCCGCTCTCGACCGGGTAGTAAAGGCAGTGTCAATTTCAAAAGAAGACATCGTGCTGGAGATAGGTACGGGGACCGGGCTGCTTACAAAAGAGCTGGCCGCATTCGCAGGCAAAGTGGTCTCCTACGAGATAGACACCAGAATATTCCCTATTGGAGAGGAGTATCTTAAAGGAACACCCAATATCGAGCTCAGGAACGAGGATTTCCTTAAAGAGCAAAAGCTTCTGCCCTGCACCTTTACAAAGTGCGTTGCCAACATCCCCTACTACATCTCTACCCCGATAATAGAAAAGCTTGTCGAGCTCAAGGTCCCTCTTATCGTTATCACTGTTCAGAGAGAGTTCGCCGAAAGGATGGCAGCTTTGCCGGGCAGCAAGGATCACGGGAGTTTTTCTGTGTTCGTTAATTATCATTTCACGTCAAGGATAGATTCCCTGATCCCTAAGAGCTCATTTCTTCCCCAGCCCGACGTCGGTTCAGCTGTTGTTGTGCTTGAAAGAAGGGCCGCACCGGCAGTCAGAGTAAAAAACGAGACGACTTTCTTTAAAACGGTAAGGGCATCGTTCGGACAGAGAAGAAAAATGCTGAGGAACGCTCTTCAGACTGTTTTTAGCAGTGAAGAGGTCGATGCCGCGCTGTCTGCCGGCCGCATCGACGGCAAAAGGCGCGGAGAAACGTTATCGATGGAAGAGTTCGCTTTATTGTCCGACGCGTTGCCACAGATTGAAAATACCCCGGTAAATTGGTAATCTGATAATTAGCATGGGCGCATTCAAAGAATTCCTTAGGAATAATTTCTTCAGCAGGCTTTTAAAGCCGAAGAGGTATTTCTCTTCGGTCAACGACATAAACCTTGACGAACTCAAGAGAAAAGGGATTCGGTCTATCATCGTGGACCTCGACGACACCCTTCTCCCGAGAAGAGAGTACAAGATCCCTCTTTCGACCTACACATGGATACAGCAGGCAAAGGAAAAGGGCTTTAAGATCTTCATCGCGTCGAACGGTTCCAGACTTTTAAGGATAGAGCACGTCGCAAGGACCCTTCAGGTCGACGGTCAGGGACTGGCCTTCAAACCGCTCCCGTTCGCCTTTATGAAATTCCTTTCAAAGTCCGGTTCAGACGTAAAAGAGACCGCAGTGATCGGGGATCAGCTCATCACCGATATTCTTGGCGGGAACCTCCTGAACATGCACACGATACTTATCGACCCGATGTCGGTGGAGACCTCGGTGATAAGGGTCCCGTTCAGGGTAATGGAGGATTTCCTTATCAGGTTCTTCCGTATCAGAAAAGATTCTTGAGAGAAGCCTTGATTATGGCCTCTACGCCTGAAGTGCTGGCATCTACTCCGCTTGAAGATATTGCAGCTCTGGCCTCCTTCGCATTGTAGCCTAGCGCCATCAAGGCCGAGATAGCGTCCTTCATAGCTTCATTATCGGCAGAGACACCGGGGAGCTGGTCCTCGGCAGCAACGGAATACGCTTTCGCCAGTTTCTCCTTCAGCTCGATTATCACCTTTTGGGCTGTTTTTCTGCCGATGCCCGGGACCGATGTTATCGTCTCGACATCGCCTTTAGTGATAGCTATGATGAGCTTTTTCACGTCAAATGCGGACACGATGCTCATGGCGCCTTTCGGGCCTATACCGCTCACGGAAAGCAGCTGTTTAAAAAGCGACCTCTCTTCTTTTGAGTGGAACCCGAAAAGCTGCATCGAGTCCTCGCGCACTACCATGTAGGTCAGGACCTTGATCTTCTGCCCTTTTTTTGCGTTAAAGATGACCGTCCCTGTAGAGAGGACCTCATACCCTACTCCGCCGCAGTCGACCACAAGCAGGTCCTTATCGACCGAATCGACCAGCCCTTCGATATGTCCTATCATTTCATTCCGCCTATCCTGTAAGAGTTAAGATGACATATGGCTATCGCAAGCGCGTCAGCCGCGTCATCCGGCTTGGGTATCTCATCCAATTTTAGCAGGTTCTTTACCATGAACTGTATCTGTTTCTTGTCAGCCGCCCCGTAACCGGTCAGCGCCTGCTTTACCTGCAGAGGCGTGTATTCGGCGACCTTCCTGCCTGATACAGCTGCAGTATGCAGAATGACCCCTCTTGCCTCACCCACTTTAATCGCGGTCTTGGAGTTGGCGGCAAAAAAAAGCTTTTCAACTGCGACCACATCGGGAGCGTATTTGTTTATGATGCCGGAGAGCTCATTTGAGATTATCTCAAGCCTTTGAGGCATTTCAAGGTCTTTTGAGGTCCTTATGCATCCGTAAGCCACCATCACGGGGACCCTTGCGGATTCCTTTACAAGGCCGTAACCTGTCGTTGCGGTCCCGGGATCGACACCCAGAACAAGCATCTATCTGTCTTCTATGATGATGTACGGGGTCCCCAGACCGCTCTCAAGACCCTCGTACCTAATGAACTGATGAGGGGCCGCGCTCTCAAGCCAGAAATACGTCTTGGGCACGAAAGCACCCAGCATGTTGACCAGCCCAAGGTCAGGCACCATTTCTATCTTGTTGCAAAGCATTTCTGTGCCTTTGACGGTTATCTTTTCTTTGCCAAGGTTCTTTCCCGTCATCTTATAGGAAGTGGGCTCATGCGTCAGAAGACTAAAGATGAACTCTTTCTTTTCGAACGGGAAGTTCGACATGCTGATGCCCAGATTCTCTTTGTCGATCATGCCTTCGGTATACTTTATCTCTTTGGTCTTGCCGTTCTCCGTGAACAGGACCTTGCCTTCTTTAGGAAGGTAATCTTTTTGAAAAGAGCGCAGCACTTTGCCGCTCTTATCCTTGAACTCGCCCTTTACCTGATGCGGGACCAGCTTGTCCCCTTCGATCCTGAAGAAAGACCTCACGGCCCAAGTCTTGTATGTTCCGTCCTTGCCCCAGATGCCTTCCCCTTTGTCCTCGATATAAAGGAAAGGCTTGCCCTGCACATCGACTTTCTTGGTCACAATAGTGTTCTGCCAGAGGCTCCTGCCTGAGGACTTTTCTACCGCCTTTGTCCCTCTCGCACCTATATGCAGATCGGACATCATAAAAGCCTCGGAGATCGCGGGTGCCGCAATCACCACGGCCAGGAGAAGAAGTGACGCAGATATCTTTTTTATCATATGTCCATCCTTTTTCATTGATTTTGAGCCATTATAACACCGGTGAAGTCGCTCTTCAATTTAATCCGGAACAGTGAAATTGCAAGCTGGTTTTGAAGATAAGGATATGTATGAGCTCATTTTCAAGGACATCATTAGTGCGCCACCCAATATTGTCTACAAGGGCGCTAGTTGAAAAGATCAACAACATATACTACCCGAAGGTCCAGTTCAGGTACATAAACAATGACCATATCCAGCCTCTGAGCGTGTTCGACTCGCATACGATAATAAGCAGCATCAACGGGATAGGCGGACATCCGGGCACCATCAACTGGAAAAGCATGATCCCGTTCGTGGGAGCCGCCTATTCTGCAATCAAAGCCGTCGACAGGGCAACGGTATCTTCTGCTTTTATGAACGGTAAAGACGTCCCTAACAATATCGAGATAACATACGATATCTCCGTAAAGAAACAGGCCTTCAAGGTTGGCGCCAGTCTGTACCTGATGATGGAGGGATTCCCTCTTCTTAACCTGGGCATTCTCGGCGTACCGCTTGATTTTCTGGAGGCCTTCTCCTATCTGACACTTAACGCCGCAAGGAACGTTTTTGCCGATCTGGGGGCAAAGCACGGATGGAACATCAGGCAATGGAGAGCACATCCGGAGCACCTCAAGATCACAAAGCTGACGACCTCCCTTATCGTAACCTCGCTTTCGTACCCACTTCTATCTTTCATGAAGAACATGACATATTTCGAGTTCGGCGATTCTCCGTGGGTCTGGGTCGCGACACCTTTGACCCTCACAATGCTTGACGGAGCGATACAGTATGTATCAAGAAAAATGAGAGGCTTCGACAATTCCATGGCCAAGTATGATTTCTTCCGGCCTGTCGTAGGGGACACGCTGTCAACACTGTCCTTCTTCTTGTCAGGCATGGATATCGCGGGCAATTTTTCCTATCTTATCCTAAGAAAGGTCTTCTCTGAGCTCTGGACGGGACATTTTGAAAGCTCGACCAAACGCCGCGAAAAGATCATCGAAAGGCAGGAACAGTTCAAGGAGATCCTTGACATAAAAAGATATCTGGTACCCGACCCTATCGCGACATCCTCGATCAATTTCGTGTACATGATGAACGTAAAATCTCTGGCTCAAAGGTCTTTCTCCGAACTGCTTTCCGATCAGGATTTTGTTTCAAACAACCGAAAAGTGCTACTCGACATACACAAATGCCTTACAGAGAACGGAGAACGCACCGATAAAGCGGTCGATTTTCTGTTCCCCGCCGGCAAGTTCAGGGTCTTCGGCGACGTAATGAAGGAACGTTTTTCCGAGAATAAGGCCGGCTATCTGGATTGGTACCGGGTGAATATCGGGCTTTTTGAAAGGTCCGTCGTGGAAGGGATAACGCGATGACGGCGCCTGCGAGAAAAACGCGCTACAGCAGTGCGTCCAGCATCGGCATCAGGCTTATAAAGAGCGGGCTCATGATTAACAGCGGCAAGGTGACACTTCTTATAAAAGAGAACGATACGCTTTGGAACATCGCTGTAGCGATAAGAAAGACCGCCCCTCTGTGTTCGATGGTATCGGTCAATAAGATAGTGAGCATGCTGATGATACAGAACGGGATAGCGCAAGAGAAGGACCTCCTTCCGGGAACGGTGATCACGTTCACCCTACATTTTCCGGAACTTGCCCCCTCGGTGCCATCAGAGACCTTGCCTGTAAAAAAGCCTTTCTGGAAAGACCCCGCATCAAACCGCTTCTTCAGACCGGTAAAAAGGATAGAACCGGCCGATCTGCACGAGCTACTGACCAAGATGTTCGGCTCTGACGGTAGATAGGTCTTTATCTTTTTTAAATTACTCGTCTTTAACTGAAATCACTTACTTATATGAACGATATATACTCAGAAAGACTAAATGGGAACAAACATCGGTAGCAGAACGATCGCAACGGACCTTATCAGGTCGAGACGGCCTTTCATCGAAAGGTCTTTGTCGAACAGCGGTTTTGAAAGGATCTCCGGATCCAGACCTGCTGTCAACGCTTTAACAAAGCTAAGCCTTGGCATGATACTGAGGTCCGAGGCGGAATCCAGGCTCAAAAGATCGGGCATAGAGATCACTCCTCCGCTAAGCGTTCATCTGGACTCATACTTCAGGACACCTCCGGCTGCCACAGCCGACCGAGGGACTCAGACCTCAGGAGAGCCGCTTCAGATGCTGAGAGGGACCCCGGGCGAGGTCCTTGATGCGATAAGTATGATAAGGGCAGGCCTATCCTCAGACGACCGCAGACAGTACCTTAAGCAGGACATATACGATTCTTTTATCGATATCCTCCTTGCCGGCGGAATAAACCCGTTCATTAAAAGTTCGATCACCGAACAGGTGCTGCCCAAATACAGCCACTCACGTTTCGGGACGGAACGCTCTCTTATCCTGCATATATCACTGCTAAAAGGTAAAAAAGACCATGAAGCAGCGGTCAAAGAGCTCTCTAATTTCGGAGCGAAATGCTTTTCAGAGAACGCACTGGGGACAGCCATTCCGGATATTCTCTCCCCAAAGCTGAAACATCCTCCTCAGTACGCAGACGGGCTTATAACTTTGTTCCGCACAAAGAACAGGACAAGCTTCAGCGACAGGAACTTTGACCTGTGCATCGGGTTCGATACCAAGGCACACACCCCGGACATGACCAGGACGTTCCTTGGTCTGCTTGATGCGTTCTTACTTTCCGGAAAGATCAGCAGGGAACGTATTTCGGACGCCTTCAACATAGCTTCCGGAATACTTTTGACCCAGGCATTCGACAAAAAGTCCGTGCTTCATGCCATGTCGGTGATCAGGAGCTCAGCCGCGAGTGTTCCCGAAGGCGCCGGAAATGCGCTCGCTTCAAGGATCATTTACCTTTGCAGGGACCATGACAGCCAGGTCTCTTACGGAGCACTAAAAACCGCCGCCAGTCTCTTTGCTTCGGCAAAGATCCCTTCAACAGAAGAACTTAATGCTATTGCGTTTTCCAAGCTTAAGGACCACAACTTTGAATGCAGGGCCGGCGCCTGCTCACTGATATCTGCACTTTTCGACAAAGGCGCTATTTGCGGTATTTCCACACAGAGGAATGTCAGGTCGGCGATAAAACCTCTTGGCGCTTTGGGGCAAGAGCAGGCCCGTGACGTGCTGGCTTTTCTTGAACGGGCCCATAAGGAAGACAAGTCCTCCTTTGACAGGGACAACCTCGAACATCTGCTCGACATCTGGTCCCGCGATGAAGCTCCCGGATCGAGCGGAATGCATCTTTGGATGGTGCCGGCTCTGGCATTCTTTGACTGCATGCCTCCCGAAGAAAGGACCTATTGCGCCCTGTCAGGCATACTGCAAAGCAAAGACTACACGCACCGGTCCGCAGACGCTTTCATGAGACTGGTCAATTCTATGCTGACAGCAGAGAATGTCGGCGCCGAGACAATATTCTCGACGATCTGGGAATTCTGCAGGAACGAAGGCCAGGCAGTCACTAAAGACCTGATCGGCATGATGCGCTCCATACCCGGATGGGAAAGGGATAACAACTTATCAGGCATTGAGGACATCATGCAGATATCCCTAAGACATATGGACCCGTCTTTCCCGGGAATGACATGGAAAGAGCTGCTGGCAAAAGAAGTAAAAATGCTTGTCAGGTATTTGCGGGACGTAAAGAATACCGGTTTTCCGGAAGACCTGATGAAAAAAGCGGCTTTTAAATATACTTATATCGTCAGGAACGGAGGCATAGAGAAAGCCGATCTTGAGGACCTTGATAAGGACCGGCTCACTCTGGATGACATCGACAACATGTACGACCTGAGAAATGATATCAATCCGTACTTCCTTGCTCTTGAAGCGCAGTTGAGGATAGTGACAGAGTCCCTTACGAAAGCCAAGAAGGACAAAAGCTTAGGCAGGGACGCGGTCAAAAGGCTTGAAGAGCAAAAGGCGCTGCTGACCTCGGAAACAAGGCAAAAGAGGAAGAAGCTTATCACGCTTGCCGTCATGTTCAACAGCGTTCAGAGATACCCTTCGCAGCTCCTTTCAAAGCCGGAGATAAAAAGCTTCGTTGATGAATTCAGGGCAACGCTCAACCTCAGGAATTCCATACCTCAGATAATGATAGAAAAATTAAAGATCATCCTTTGGGATAACTGGGAAGCGGTCGAGACCATTGCGGAGAGGGTCAAAGCCGAGGTTAAGGGGCTGAAAGAAGAATTCCTAATATTCGAGGAAAAATAAGCCCTATTTGCCGTTGGAGAGACTCGAACTCTCAAGAGTGTTACCTCACATGGTCCTAAGCCATGCGCGTATGCCAATTCCGCCACAACGGCACGTAGTCCATTTTAACACGCACGGTATTGACATTTTATCTCCAAGCTATATGATATCCCTGCCTAAAGAAAGGAGCCAACAGATGAAACATTTCGCGATCATGGCGTTCCTGCTTGCAATGACATCACATTCCTTTGCTGCGCTGTATATCGGCGAGACGAAAGCGATACTTGAAAGCATATCAAATAAGAGAGCCGAGATAAATTTCGCCTACGATTCGTCCCCTGCCCCGAAGTTCGCGATGTGGCCTTCGGACAGCAAGTTCGAGGTCTATTACAGGATGTGGGACGACTCCAAGCTTGCGGGTTATTCTCTGAACGTTTGGCAGACATTAGACATGTACAACTTCAACACTTGGGCATGGACAATTGGCGGCACGGGTAATAGCGCTACAGGCACTGACACGATGCGGGGAAAATATGACAATTCAGGGATATGGAACATATACCCCTTGAACCAGGGGAACGTGACAAAGTTCAAGCTGACATTGAGCGCGGACACCAAAAGCATACCAAGAAGGACAGAAAGCAGGGAGTTCTACGTACTTAAGAACATGCCTGACGGCTCGAGGACCGCAAAGAAACAGGCCGCGATGAAATGGATAGTCGGACGGCTTGAACGTGCAACAATGTTCAGGAACATGGCCGATACATGGAAGGCAAAAAGGACCTCCACGTCTTCTGTCAACTACAACCTTGAAATGGGAAAGATCATCATGAGCGCTGCGGGGCTTTTCGGTCCTACTGACGCAAAAGGATACGCAATAGACAGCGGCATTGAGTTCCTGGACCTCGCCTCCTCCGTCTTCGGGAATGTCGCGACAAGCAGCCTGGTCTCTGTAGGCGGGGCCGTCTATCAGGCTTATGACTGGGGAACATGGGCAAAAAGCACGCTGCAGTCATCCGCAAACCTTTGGAATTCCGCATTTAGCGATTTCAGGGCTTCCCAGACGGCAAATCTGGTAGGCACAGGCCTTGAGAATGATCTTTACAACCTTGCTAACGCCATGAGGGATGATGCCAACGAAGTTATCAGAATAATGTACACTGCTCCCTACGACAGCACTGCGAATTGGAAGAGCCTGTTAAGCCTTGAAAAAAGCCGGGCCAACAGCGTCGGTGTATCTGCCGCATCGGCAAAGAGCAAAGCGGACCAGATCTGCGGCACCGGATCTAACCTTTCGAATTTCTTTGAGACGATAAACAAGCTTGCTAACGCGGAATGGATGGTGCTGAATCAGATATCATTCTGACAACAGCAAAAAGGGGCCACGCTTTCGCGTGGCCTTTTCTATTTTTAAGTAATATGCGCCATGCTGGATTCGAACCAGCGGCCCGCTGATTAAGAGTCAGCTGCTCTACCAACTGAGCTAATGGCGCACAATGTCAAACAAGAAACGCTAACGATACTCCCTAGTCCCTCGCCCCAATGCCATCCAGGCGAGGGGCTAATGGCGCATTAAGCTGAACAAGTACCACAAAAGTAACTTCCTAGTCCCGAGCCCCAGTGCCATCCAGGCGAGGGGCTAATGGCGCATAACGTCATACAAGAAACACCAACTTATTGATTATAACATGATGGATTTTCTGTTTCCTCCCCTGCCTTTGTGTGAAATCCATGGAATAAACAACCGAGATATTGGCATGGGAACACCGACGGTCAGGAATTCATATGCAAGGCCTATCATGTATATCAAGGAAGCATGCAGGTCCTATTGGAATCTCCTGAAGCGGCCCGAGGCTTATTCAAAAATGCCCTTCCTTTACGGGATAAAAAGCATACTTGAGACCCCTAACTCAAAACTCATAGCAGATCTCAGAACAGAACTGGAAAACCTCTATTCCATAAACGGCGGTAAGCATCCAGTTAAGTACTACCTTCTTAATGAGAACATGAGGGAAGCACTGTTCAATACACAGGCGACAGCATGCAGGACGATAATTGATAAGGTCAACGCAAGATATAATGTCGACCTTTACAGGTCCCCGCTCATCCATCAATTCGGCTGGCCGGAGTCTATGCTCACCGAGGTCAACAGATCGTCAAAATTGAGCCTGAGGATGGTGACCGTAGTATCCGATGAATGGGCCTATTCCGAAAAAGCCCTGAAATTAGCTTTCGAACTCGGGCAGGCCCTAGCGGAACATGACATTCTCCCTGTCATCGGCCAAGACAATCCGCTGATCAGGTCAATGCTTGACGGGCTGCATGGTAACGGGGGCAGTTCGGTCGGGATACTTGAGAATTTCTTTGACATGCCCGATGTTACATTAAGGGTCCAGGCCAATGTCGGGGACCTGAGAGCAAGCATTCTTACCCGCAGCGGACGGGTAATGATAAAGCTAGGCAGCGATGACCTTTTCAAAGGCATATTCAGAACGCATGGGCAAGAAAGGCCAAGTGACACTTTCGGTGCCCAGGTCACGGCCTTCGCACGGGAACAAGCAATAGATATCCATGCTCTTGATCCGGAGACCTCTCCTGATATCGTCGGGACCTCCGAATGGCTGCAGGACAAGCTTTGCTTTGCCAACGGCATTAAGAAGTATTCCGAAGCATTAAAAGCCAGACCTTATCAGATAGCGATCATCGGCTCCATGAACACCAACATAGATTCCCCGATAAACCTTACCACTGTACCAAGAAGCATCGGGAAATGGTATGGAGAGAATAATTTCTCAACTAGCAACGGCGGAGGTCCGGGCACAATGGAGACGCTTGCAGAGGGAGTGGCGATCTCAAGGGGAATCGCCATAGGCCTCTCCCCCGATATCTCCTATGTCGACTGTAACAAGGGCATCGACATTCCCATCCCGACCGGTGTAAGCTTTGGAAGGGATTGCATGGTGCCTACAAGCGGAGGCTTCGTCACGTCGTTCCCCGGGTTGACCGGTACCATTGATGAAATAATCTACGGAATGAAACATGACAGGCATGTAATTTCACTTTTCGGGCCCATTCCTGAAGATGCGTCGGGATACCACAAACTGCACAGGGTCTATTCTGAGGAAGAGCTGAAAACCACCACTTTAGAGCTTAGGGACAGACTGTCACTGAGATGATCTGCGCCTAGTGGGAGTCGAACCCACAACCTTCAGCTTCGGAGGCTGACACGCTATCCAATTGCGCTATAGGCGCATGAACTAAAACGCGCCCAGAGGGATTCGAACCCACGACCTACTGGTTCGAAGCCAGCCGCTCTATCCAGCTGAGCTATGGGCGCATATGGAGATTTTATCACAGGGGGACCTTTGATATACTATACGCAGGAGGTACCTACAATGAAAAAACATCTATTGCTGTTCGTGTTGATCCTGGCGACCTTTTCTGCCGTTTGCAATGCCATGAGCCTCACCGAACTTAACAAATCGATAGAAAAACAACCGCTTAACAGCGACCTGTATTTCCAAAGAGGTAATGCGCTTTTCGCCAGAGCGCAATACGACAAAGCTATCCGTGACTATACAAGGTCAATTGAGCTGTACCCTAATAATTTCATCGGATATTTCAACAGGGGCAATGCTTTCATGAACCTCGGCATGTTCGATGCGGCCGCGGCAGACTACACCACCTCAATATTGCTTAAGCCGGACTATGCCGACGCATACTTTAACAGAGGCAACGTCCATTCCACTACAGGTCAGCTTCAAAAAGCCCTTTCCGACTTCAGGCAGGCAACGATCTTTAACAACAGGGACGCAGAAGCGTTCTTCATGTGCGGGAGTATTTCTGCAGTGCTCGGCCTTAAAGAGACTGCCAGGCAGGATTACGAATCGGCCCTGAAGCTTGATCCCGGGATGAAAAAAGCAAAGGATGCTCTGAGCTCGCTGGGCAGATAGATCAGCCTTTTTTCTTGATGCTGAAGACACAGCCGCAGTAGGACTGGCAGAAGATATCGTTCTCTCTTGCATACTGGCGCGCCCGTTTGAAACCGTCCTTCTTCTTGAAGTCATACCTGATAAATGAAGCTCCGCCGGTCTCCTCGCCTATCTGATTTATGATCTTTGAGTCCTTGTGGGGACTGACCGTGAGGGTTGTCGTAAAAGCGCCGATACCCAGTTTTTTCGCCATTTGAGCAGTCTCGGCAAGTCTGCCCCTGAAACAGAAATCGCAGCGCTTACCGCCTTCTTTTTCGTTCTCGAGCCCGGGCACGCTCATGAGCCAGGAATCAGCATCATAAACACCTTCGATCATCTGCACTCCCAGGAGCTCGCACACTTTCCGGGCCGCTTCATAACGCCTTAGGTATTCCGCTTTTGGGTGTATGTTGGGATTATAGAAGAACCCTATCGGCTCATACCCGTCCTCCCGCAGCTTCTGGATAGGCCAGGAAGCGCATACTCCGCAGCACATATGGAGAAGTATCCTGTTGTCCTTTGTGTTCATTTTGTCCCCTGATATATCCCGTTGTAGCCTTGCTCTACCTCATTTATGGTATGGAAGGTCAGCTGGAGCACCCGGGCGTTCTTTTTGATCTTGAATCCTTTTGGATTGGCGACAACGAGCATGAATTCGCTCCTTCCGGAAAAGCCGGCATCCCATACTCCGTTCTGAACGAACACACCGCACCGAAGAAGCGTACTTCTGGTATAAGCCGTCCCTGCAAGGTCTTTCGGCATGTTGATGACCTCATTTGTCCTGACCTTGTAACAGCCCGCCGGAAGGTCCCACCATTCCGGCTCTCCGGCAATGAAGGGGACCTCTTTGCACTCAGGAAGCTTGCGCTCGGCATTTGTCAGATCAACGGACCCCTTGCCTTCGTAGCTGAACACCTGGGAAACAGTAAGGTCTATGCCGTTCTGCGTGACCTGGGCATCAAGGTCGATATAGCCTTCTACAAGTTTCTTGTGCCGAATGAGCTCTTTTATCTGCGCTCCGTTAAGCATTACTATCCCTTATCGGCCATTTCTTTGAGAAATCTCTCTCTAATTTGTGACGGAATGGGCTTTGTTTTTATGTCAGGCCCCACACAGACCATCACCGTCTTTGCCTTGACAAGCTCTGCCCCGCCCCTGCCCCTGACGCTGTAGCCGAAAGTAAGGCTCGCTCGTGAGATATCGACAGGGAAAGCCGTCACATCCAGCTCGTCCCCGTATCTTGCAGGAGACTTATAGTCGATCTCCTGCCTGGCGACAACGAAAAGGACGTCCTCTTCCGCCATTCCGGCTACGTTCATCCCAAGTTTTTCGAAGAACTCAGTCCTTGCCTCCTCGAGGAACTTAAGATAATTGCCGTAATAAACTATACCGCCGCAGTCAGTGTCATGGTAGTAGATGCGTATCTTCATAGTGCCATTTTAGCAGTTATACGGGGCGAAAGGTTCAGTCCTGTTTTCTTGTAAGCTCGTTTATAGCGTTAATGATATCTGACTCCTCGAAAGGCTTTGTCAGGTACCTGTCGGCCTGGCAGAGGTTCATCGAGATCATCCTGTCCTTTTCGCGGTTCCTGGCGGTAAGCATTATGACGGGGATATCTTTTGAGACGTCCTCGGTCTTAAGCATCCTGCAGACCGTATTGCCGTCAAGGACAGGGAGCATCACGTCAAGCAGCACGATGTCAGGCGTTTCTTCTTTCACCTTATCGAATGCTTCGAGGCCGTCATGCGCTTTTGTTACCTCATGCCCGTATGACCTGAGCATTGCCTCAAGTATGTCGGCTATATCCTTTTCATCGTCCACTACGAGCACTTTTGCCATTGATCAGTACCTTTACCGCCTTTAATTATACAGTACCCTCAATTGTTTGACACTCTTTTACATGTATCGTATCATTAGAAAGTAATGCAATTCACTCTGACCATCATACTCTCTTTCTTTTCCGGGTCAATACCTTTCGGACTGCTTGCCGGGAAGCTAAAAGGGATAGACATCAGGAAGTCCGGGAGCGGGAATATCGGAGCGACCAACGCTCTTAGGGCCCTGGGGCCCGCCTTCGGCATACCCGTGCTCGTTCTGGACATCTTAAAAGGCACACTGCCCGTAGTTGCCGCTCAGATGCTGTTCAATGATCCTCTGACAGCGCTTGCCTCGGGTCTGGCCGCGATCTTAGGCCATATGTACACACCTTTCTCAGGCTTCAAAGGAGGCAAAGGAGTAGCAACGACGCTGGGCGTACTGCTAGGCCTGACCCCGGACCTCTTTCTCATTACCGGGGCCGTCATGGTTGCGATAATCGCTGCTACAAGATATGTGTCCCTAGGCTCTGTGGCCGGGGCCATACTTTTGTCTTGCCTTATGTTCATCGCGGGTAAACCGCTCCCCTACTGCTGGGCATCAGTGTTTATCGCAGCGTTCATTATCTACAAACATGTTCCCAACATGAAAAGGCTTGCCGAAGGCAAAGAGAACAAGCTATGGGGCGGGAAATGAAGATAGCCGTCATCGGGGCCGGAGCTTGGGGAACTACACTTGCCGACCTTTCCGGTAAAGCAGGCCATGATGTGCTTTTATGGTGCCGCGAACCGGAGGTCATGGAGTCCGTATCCAAAGAAGCGGTGAACAGTGTTTTTCTTCCCGGGATAAAGCTCCATCCATCGGTCAAGGCAACAACAGACCTGCCCTCAGCTGTCCGTAAAGCAGAGATCATTATCTGCGTAGTCCCAACGCAATTCCTGAGAAATACTCTTACACAGGCGGATAAAAGCGAATGGAACGGAAAGACCGTGGTCAGCGCCACTAAAGGCATCGAACAGGAAAGCCTTATGTTCCCGTCGGATATCATTTCCTCGGTCACGGGGATTAATGATATCGCCGTGCTTTCAGGTCCCAATCTCTCAAAAGAGATAGCACAAGGCCTGCCTGCAGCTTCAGTCGCTGCCAGCCGCGACATCAGGACAGCAGGATCCGTGCAGAAAGCGATCTCGACCGACAAATTCAGGATATATACCGCGAAAGACGTTAAAGGCGTCGAGACCGGCGGCGCTCTAAAGAACGTCATCGCGATAGCCGCAGGAATTTGCGACGGAATGGGTTACGGGAACAACGCAAAATCGGCTGTGATCGTAAGAGGGATATCCGAGATAAGCAGGCTGGGCGTTGCGCTTGGGGCGTCCCCCGAAACATTTGCCGGCCTGAGCGGTATTGGGGACCTGATAACTACCTGCCAGAGCAGCCTCTCCAGGAACCATTATGTCGGAGAACAGCTTGCCACAGGAAAAAAGCTTGACGGGATACTAAAGAACATGAGGGCTGTGGCGGAAGGCATAGATACTTCTGTTTCAGCAGTCAGACTGTCCGAAAAGACCGGGATCGAAATGCCTATATCAAAAGAAGTATATCTCGTCCTGCATAAAGGCAAATCGCCTTCTGAAGCGATGAAGGACCTGCTGTCGAGAAAGCTTAAGAAAGAGGACTAATCCCCCAATGCCCGCAGAAAAAGCCATATTGGTCGGAGTGGAACTGGAAAAAGAAGCGCTGCCTGTAGAGCATTCTCTCGAAGAGCTCGGCCGGCTTGCAGTTACGGCCGGCGCTTCCGTGGAAGGCCGGATAATTCAAAAAAGGCCCAGCCCTGACCCCAGGTATTTCATAGGTTCGGGAAAAGTCGAGGAGATAAAAAGGCTTGCAGACGAAAAGAAGGCCAACATCGTGATATTCGATTCGGCCATATCCCCTTCCCAGCAGAGGAATATCGAAGAAGCGCTGGACATCAAGGTCGTGGACAGGACACAGCTGATCCTTGATATCTTCGCCCTTCACGCGCATACTCACGAGGGCAAACTTCAGGTGGAGCTGGCCCAGGACGAATACATGCTCACCAGGCTGACCGGCAAAGGCATAGATATGTCCAGACTGGGCGGAGGGATAAGGACCAGGGGCCCCGGAGAAACTAAGCTCGAAACGGACCGCAGGAACATAAGGAAAAGGGTCTCTCTCCTGAAAAAAGAGATAGAAGCTTACCGCAGGTCAAGACAAACGAGGAGAAGCTCCAGGACTTCGGGCAATGTGCATAATGTCTCTCTCGTTGGTTATACGAACAGCGGCAAATCAACTCTGATGAATGCCCTTACCAAGTCCAACGTGCTTTCAAAAGACATGCTCTTTGCAACTCTTGATACCACGACCAGAAGGATGCATCTTGAGGGGTCGGGAACAGTTCTGCTCTCCGACACGGTGGGTTTCATATCAAAACTGCCGCACCAGCTTGTCGACGCTTTCAGGGCGACACTGGAGGAAGTGTGCGAGGCGGACCTTCTGCTGCATGTGGTCGACCTGAGCTCGGATTACATGCAGGCGCAGATAGATTCAGTGTATTCTATCCTTGAGGAGATCGGAGCCATAAAAAAACCGATGATAACCGTGTTCAACAAGTCGGACAAAAAGGTCCACCATGAAATTGACGAACTGCTTAAGAGATATCAGCCTGCCATTGAGGTCTCGGCCTTAAAGAACGAGGGCCTGAGCTCCCTGCGCGATCTTATATCTTCCTGCCTGCTGCAGCTGCAAAAGGCCTGAGCTCCTTCATAAGCTTTTCGAAGTTATCGAAGTTCAGCGACTGCTCTCCGTCGGACATGGCCTCTTCCGGTCTTGGATAGACCTCTATGATAAGCCCGTCAGCGCCTGCGGCCACTGCCGCTTTTGCCATCGGTGCGACCAGGTTCCACTTGCCCACCCCATGGCTCGGGTCAACAACGACAGGAAGATGGCTCAGCTGTTTGATCACCGGCACAGCGCTCAGATCAAGCGTGTTCCTTGTGAACTTCTCGAACGTCCTGATGCCTCTTTCGCAAAGAATGACGTTCTTGTTGCCTTCGCTCATGACATACTCGGCAGACATGAGCAATTCTTCTATTGTCGCTGAAAGCCCTCTTTTAAGAAGGACCGGTTTGTTCGTTTTTCCCACTTCTTTTAAAAGGACGAAGTTCTGCATGTTCCTTGCGCCTATCTGTATCATGTCGGTGTACCTGCAGATAAGCTCAACGTCCCTGGTATCCATTACTTCGGTGACCACCGGAAGTCCCGTCGCCTTTTTCGCGTCCACGAGGAGTTTAAGTCCTTCTTCTCCCAGGCCCTGGAATGAATAAGGGGATGTTCTCGGCTTGAACGCCCCGCCTCTCAGCATGTTCGCTCCGGATGCTTTGACCGCCTTGGCGATCTCCATAATCTGTTCGCGTTTTTCCACCGAGCACGGACCGGCCATAACGGCGATCTGACAGCCTTCGCCGATCTTCACCCCGCCGCCGACATCCACTATAGTGTCAAGAGGATGGAATTCGCGGCTGACCAGCTTGTAGGGTTTGCTTACATGGATGATCTCGGAAACTCCGCTCATCATCTGGATAGTGTCCAGCTGGAGGGTCGACTTATCCCCTATCGCGCCTACTATGGTCTGGCTCACTCCTCTTGAGATGTGAGTGCCGAAACCTTTGTTCTTCAGCTTTTCTACTACCGCATTTATATCGCCATCGGAGGCCTGGGGCTTCATTACTATGATCATGGATAACTCCTATCAGCTTAAATAATAGATATCTTTGTCCTTTGAACTAAGGTCGGGGCGGAGCTTTTTGGCGTCTTCGAGATAGATATGCTTCATTTCGGCCTGTTTCTTGTCGGTATTGACCACGACAAGCACTCTTATGCACTTTTTCAGGCTGCCTTCCACCTCTATCTCATTCGTGCACATAAGCGGAGTATATAGCCAGCCAAGCTCTCTGGCCGCTATCGCAGGAAATTCCTTTGTAAGGTCGCCTGTTACCGAGAACAGGATAAAAGATATATCCTCCACTTTTACTTTGTTCACTGAAACTATCTTTTCAAGGAGCATCTCGGTAGCGAACACGATCGAGTCCTTTTCGTTGTTCTTTACCGTTATCGCGCCTCTTATACCTCTAGTAGCCATTTATGACCTCTCCGCTGAATATTTCCTTAATTCTACCATCTGGCATTTCCATCTTCAATGAGCCGGAAAGCCCTAACCCGACAGCCCGGCCCCTTACCTCGGAACCTTCTTCCTTCACCGTGACATCCCTGTCCCTTAGCGAGGACAGCTCCCATGCTCTTGAGAGAAGAGAAGCGGAGCCTTCAGGAAGCGTCCCGATCGAGCGGCCCAGATCGTCGAGCACCAGGGCAAGAAAAGAATCCCTGTCGGTCCGTTCTCCGGACAGGGCCTCAAGAGAGACGGCTTTCTCCTTTAGACCGTCCGGGATATCGGCTGAAGAACAGTTAAGGTTTACGCCTACCCCGACGACCAGAACATCCTTTTTCTGTTCTGCCAGGATACCGGCCAGTTTTTTCCGTCCGGCAACGATGTCATTCGGCCATTTTACATTCGCTCTGACACCCGCAGAGATCTCGATCGCGCGTACTACCGCAAGAGCGGCCGCAGTAGTGACGAGACCGCCCGGAAGACCGGCCCCTTTTTTGTTGAGTATCAACGAGAAAAAAAGATGCTGACCGGGGAAAGAGGTCCAGGTCCTTCCCATCCTTCCCTTCCCTGCTGTCTGTGTATCCGCAACGATGACAGTCCCGTCCTTGGCATCAGCTCCAAGGGATAGAGCAAGATCGTTAGTTGAAGAGACCTCTTCAAACCTTACGATATCAAAGCCCATCGCTGACCTTTAGAATCTGGTCGTCATCCCCAAGATAAGAAGGTCATCCGTGGTCTCCGCGGCATTCGGATCGATCTCCAGCCTGTAAGCCGCTGTCGCTGTCGTTGACTGCGCCAGTGACATATCAAGCTGTACCTGCGAAGTAAGTTTTGAGCCTGCCTCTCCCCGTCCATACCTGTATGAGCTCGAAAGCGCCATATTGTTGATGAGGCTGAACGAGACCTGCTCCGACACCAGCTTTTTCAGCTTGATCTGTAATGACCGGCTACCGTTTGTCAAAGGCCTGTCGAAAGGATCGAACCCGACCATGGTCCACTGGTCAAGAGGATCGCCTGCCGGGATGTATTCCGAGCCCGCGACCACGGCCTTAACGTCGAACATAAGCTGCATCCTGACCTTATCCTCGAAAGTGAACCCGGACGAAACGACCATCTTGTGGTAGTCAAGGTTCCTGAAGGAACCTGCCTTGAGGTCGAGGAAGTATGACAGCACATCGTTGGGCTGTGCCGAGATATTGAGCCCTGATTTAAAATTGGTACGCCTTGTCTGTCCTACGAGGACGTTCTCAGTGAAATAATCCCCGCGCAAAGTGACCGTTCCCTTGCCCAGCATCGGAACACTGTCAAATGACCTGGTCAGTGCGGCTCCAGTCTGTGACACGCCGACAGAACCGGCACTTGCAGCAGAAGTGGCAATGTCATGCGCTCTGAAATAACCGCTGACGGTATTGCCGAAAACGACCGTGGTCGCCTTTATGCCGGGATAGGGCCTCATATAAGTCCTGTTCACTTCGGATGGGATCCCAGATAAATGGCGCTGAGGGCCGGGGCCTACCGTGGTCGATACAGTAAGGGGCAGTGAAGCGTCCGGTCTTATGACAAGCTCTGCGTCGAGCATCTTGAATATATCCTGAGAACCTCCGTACAGACCTCCGTCCATAGTGTCAAAATTCACCGAGAGTGATTCAACCCCTTCCATTGACGGGCTGAATGACGCGGTCACTCTGTAATTCATGAAAAGGCCCTGCCTTGAAACCGAAGGCACGGTCTGTCCGGCGAGCATGTTCCCCGCCATCAACTGCACGCCGAAAGAACCCGAGAACGGATCGTACTGCGCTTTCTTGAGATAAGTCCCGTTCTCGACTTCGTCCTTTATCGATTTGATCTCGGTTTTAAGCTCGGCCGCCAGCTTCTCCACCCCGGTAACTCCAAGGTATTCGATAAGCTTTGCCATCAGTCCAGCGGTCTCATACCTTGTAATATCCTTATTGCCCCTGAAGGTGCCGTCCTGGTAGCCTCCGGTAATGCCCAGGTTGACCAGCTTGTTCACCGCGCCTGCCGCCCAATGCGAGTTCGGCATATCTTTAAAGACGCCTGTAGATGTCTCTTCTGTTTTCTTGGTCGACTTTGGCTTGGCCAACGCCATCCCGGACATCACGAACACGATCAGCACAAGAACAGCCAGTCTTTTCATCGATATCTCCTTCATGGTTATTTAAGCGCCCCGAGAATTTCCTTTGCGATATCGAAAACCGCATGAGGATTATTTGCTTTTTTCATATTGGCCTTCACGCTCTTATATAGCTTTGTGCCCATGAACTGCTTGATGACGAGAGGCATCTGCCTGTAGTCCTTGTTCACCACGCCCAGACCGTTCTTCACGACATGGTCCACATTGCCTTCCTCCTGTCCGGGAAGCCAGCTGGTGATCACCATTGGCAGCTCTTTTGCGAGCGCTTCAGCGATAGACCCGGGACCAGCCTTTGTTATGACAAGGTCCGAAGCGGTCATGATCTCCGGGACCTCATTGGTGAACCCGTACACCTTTATCGGGAAGGACAGTTTCGGCGACAGGCGTTCCAGCTTGTTTTGAAGAGATTTATTCCTGCCGGCGATAATGATCATTTGAATATCCGGTCTTGCCCTGTCGAGCTCTTTGACTATGCGCATCATGTTCCCTCCGCCTTCTCCTCCACCCATGAGAAGAACGGTGAAAAGGTCCTTACGTATGCCCATTTCCTTTCTGATAGCGTCCTTGGTAGCAACAGGCCTTGTGAATTTCGGGTCTATAGGCAGGCCTATAAGCTTAAGCTGTGAAGGCGAAGCCCCGTATTCTATGCAGGCTTTCTTCGCGTCCTGTGTAGCGACTATGATCTTTGCCGCATCTTTGCAGACCCAAGAACGGTGAAGGCTGACGGGGTCCGTTATTACGGTCATCAGAGGAACTACCCTTTTTGCTGTTTTCATTGCGGCTATTGTGATATGGTTCAGCAAAGGATGGACGGAAACAATGAGGTCGGGTTTGCGCCTTGCTATCAGCGACGCAAGCTCTTTTTCGATGAACGGCCTGGCTATCTTTTCCATCTGCTGGACCTTTTTCATGTCATTGAACCAGTAATAGAGCATACCCCACATGGCAGGAGAGTACTTAATTACCGGCGCGTAGAGCTTTGCGAAAATATTCAGGAATGCGCTGCATTCTGCAAAGACATCTACCATCTCCTGGAGAGGGGCTTCCTTCTTCTTTATCTCGTCGACCGCCTTCATAAGTGAAGTGGCCGCGCTCCTGTGGCCTCCGCCGGTATCGGAGAACAGATATAATATCTTTTTTTTCATTGCCTTTTGCTCCTTAGGCCTTTGAATAGCCGTGCGGATGTTTCCCCATCCATGCCCAGGTATCGCCGATGATCTTTTCGATACTTGAATGTTTTTGTGTCCAGCCGAGCTCTTTCTTTATCTTCGCCGAGCTGGCAATGAGCGACGGAGGGTCGCCCGGTCTCCTGGGCGCATCAACGGCATTGACCTTTTTTCCTGTGACCTTCTGGGCGGCCTCAACGACCTCCCTCACGGTGAACCCGTTCTCACTCCCCAGATTGAATATCGAGCTTTTGACGGTTTGTTTAAGGCTCTCGAGCGCGAGCACGTGGGCGGAAGCAAGGTCTTTGACATGGATATAATCCCTGACGCAGGTACCGTCCTTCGTGGGATAGTCACTGCCGAATATCTTGACCTGCGCGGTCTTGCCTGTCGCTCTAAGCACAAGCGGGATAAGATGCGTTTCTACTTCCCTGTCCTCACCGAGATCGTTATCAAGGTCAGCTCCCGCGGCATTAAAATACCGAAGGCTGACATGCTTTATGCCGTAAGCGATGTCGTACCATTTCATGTACTGCTCAACGATCAGCTTTGATTCACCGTAAGGGTTGGTGGGCTTTGTCGCCGCCGCCTCAGTAACAGGAACAGCGGACGGCTCACCGTACACCGCGGCGGAGGATGAAAATATGAACCTTTTCACTCCTGAAGCCGCCATTGCGTCAAGAAGATTGAAAGAAGCATAGATATTGTTCTCAAAATATTTCGAAGGGTCCTCCATGGACTCAGGCACTATCGTGAACGCCGCAAAATGCAGGACCGCATCAAAGCCCTTACCGGCCAAGGCTTTTTTTATCTCGTCCTTTTTCCTGAGATCGCCGATGATCAGCTCAACTCCCGGAGGAAGGGTCTCTTTGTGCCCGCATGAAAGATTATCAAAGACCGCTACTTCATGGCCGTTTTTAAGGAGCTCCCGGACCGTGGCGCCGCCGATAAAACCGGCTCCGCCGGTAACCAGCGTTCTCAAAGTTTTTTCCTTTCAAGGACCAGTTTATAGACGTTCTCGATCTGCTCCCCTATCGTCTTCCAGTTGTATTTCGTTTCGACCAGCTCTCTTCCTCTCTGCCCCATTCTTTCCGCGAGGTTAGGGTCCTTGAGCACCTTTATGATGGCGTCCGCAAGGGCTTCCGAGTTCCTTGGCTCGACTAGAAGGCCGCTCTTCCCTTCATCCATGACGTTGTTCACTCCGGGGATATTTGAAGCAATGACAGGGGTCCGGCAGGCCATGGATTCAAGCTGTACAATGCCGAAAGCCTCGAGCCTGTTGATCGACGGGAATACGAACATGGCGGATGTGGAATACAGCTCGACCATCTGGTCAAGGTTGACCTTTCCTTTGAACTCGATATGGTCCCTTACACCGATCTTGTCGATAAAAGCCTCTACATGAGGTTTTTCCTCTCCCTCGCCGCAGATCACGAACTTCGCGTCGGGGACGGCCTTAAGTACCATCGGAATGGCCTTCACAAGATAATCGATACCTTTATTGGCGGCAAGCCTTCCGAGAAAGAGCACTTTTTTCCTGTCCCTCTTAGCCTCGGTTATCCCCTGTTTCTTTGCTGACGAATCAAAAAGCTCGTAATGTATGCCGATCGGTATGGCATAGTGCGGGAACTTGCTTACTACCGGAGAGGTCGATGCATAGCTTTCGGTCGTAGTTATTATTGCGTCCACTTTCGGAAGGACCCAGCGGGCATAGGCGTTAGTGGCCGATTCGACCGCTTTGATGACCCATTTAGGCATCTTCAGTCCGAGGAACTTCTCTGACATGGTCGTATCGCAGTGATAAGTGACCACATGAGGGACCTTGAGCCTGTTGCGCACCGCCCTGGCGAACCCGAACGGAGGACAGTGTGAATGTACGACATCGAACCCGTCCAGCATCTTCAGGCTGAACTTGTTGGATATCGGAAGATAGATCAGGTTCATAGCATCAAGCCTTTTAACCTTTATCCCGTCCATGATCTCCTCGGAAGGTGCCCCGGCCTCTTTAGGGATGTTATTCGTGATGATCGTCACATCGTGGCCCCTTGACACGAGCTCGAGGGACACATCTTTCACATATTTCTCAGTGCCTCCGAAATGAGGGAAAAAATACGGGACAAGCATGGCGATCTTCATCGTGGTCTCCTTTCTTAGTTAGATCCAGAACAGCAGACGCCGTCTCGATTGCTCCGCCATCGGGTCAAGCGGCCCTATTTTCCGGTACAGGGACAGCGCTTCCTTCACTCTGCCTCTTTCCATCTCAACATCACCGAGGTTGAGCAATGCCGGCGAAAAGTCCTTGTCGGTCTTGAGAGCTGACCGGAACTCGGACTCCGCCCTGTCGGCTTCCCCCGCCATCTTGAGCATTACACCGTAATTATTATGATAGATACTGTTCCCCTTGTCACCCGAGACACATGACATGAAGAGGGTCCTTGCTTTTTCCGTCTCGCCGTTGTGCAGAAGCACGCATGCCAGATTGTTAACGGACGGCAGAAGCATTGAGTCCAGCTGAGAGGACAATGTAAAATCGTCCTCGGCTGCTTTGATCCTTGACTTCATGAACTGGTCGAAACCGCTGTTGTTCTGCCCCTGCCCGAAGGACATGAGCGTCAGGTCCTCATCTTCATTGGCCCTGGTCCTGCGGAAATCCCCTCCCCAGACGGCTCTAAGGGACCTTGTCGCCGAGTCGAAGGCAAGCGCTATCTTTTTGTTCCTTATGGAGTAGCTGCTCACCTTGGTAAGTCTGTCGACGCGTGAAGAGACCCCGCTGTGTCCGATATCCTCCTGGGACACCTTTTCATATTCCGAGAGCGCCTGCTCGATCATACCCTGAGCTTCCAGGCAGCTCGCATGTTCGGCCCTTGCGGTGCGCTCCCAGTCGTTCCCCTCTGTGGTCTTGAACTCGAGCACTTTTTCGAATTGCGCCTGTGCGAGGTCATACCGGCCCTGTTCTTTGAATATCTGTCCCAGAAGGATATGTGACTGCGGCGCTCTTGAAGCGTCCCTGATGGCCTTTTGCAGTGACCTTATAGCGGCATCGAGCTGGCCTCTTTTATGCTGGAGCCTTGCAAGATCAAGGTTCAGCCCCGCCCTCCACGGGTCCTGCTCGATCTTGGACTTGAGCGTCTCCATCTCTTTGTCCAGCTCCTTCTCGGAGACTGCCTGGAAACGTTTTTGGATAGCTGTATCGTACGGCTGGGTCGCAAGCGCGCTGCGGTATGAATCCTTTGCCCTGTCTGTAAGGTCTATCTTGGCGAATGCCTGTCCCAGGATCTCGAAAGCAGGAGTGCAGTTCTTCTCTTTCGCAACAAGCTCTTCGGCAACCGATATCGCCTTCCTCGCCTCTCCGCTCGAAATATATCCCTGTGCAAGGACCAGAAGGGCATCCGTCATCGAAGGGTCCGCCTTGAGTATCTCCCTGCATTTTCGCTCGATATGATCAAGCTGCGAAGGGTCCAGCTTGACGATGTGCCGGAACCCCGCAAGGGCTTCTTTGATGTTCCCGTCGCCCATATAGCAATCCGCTAGGCTCTGATGCGCGGCAAGCTGGTCAGGGAACGCGGAAATGATCTTGAGATATCCTTCCATGCTCTTCTTCCTGAGATCCGGAGCCTGCCGCATCAGATTGTCATACATCTCAACGGCCTCAGAGTACTGCCCTTTGGCGGTAAGGCACTGCGCCAGGAGCTCGGTGGCGTCGATATTGTCAGGATAGGTCAGCAGAAGTTCTTTAAGAAAAGGCACAAGATACCCTTCCCTGTCGGAAGACAGTTCAGAGAGCTTCTTCGCGCATTGTACTGCTTTGTCCGGTTTCAGGCATTTGGCGTATGTCTCGGCAAGCTTTTCAAGGACCGTTGGGCTGTTCGGGGACAGTCTCAGCAGTTCTTCAAGCCTGTCAAGGGTCTCGCTGAGCACCTCAGGGTCATCCGAAAGCATCTGGCCGAGCTTTTCTGCAGCACTGTCAAAATTGTTCAGCCGCTTATACAGCTCCTGTAGAGTGCGGAGCACCCTCTTGCTCGAAGGGTCTATCTTCAAAAGGTCCTCATAGAGCATTATCGCGTCTGCATGCCTGCCTTTTTCGATATAGGCACCTGCCAATGCTTCAAGAAGCGTCGGATCTCCTTTGCCCGACTCCATTGCCTTTTCCAAAAGTGAGATAGCGCCGTCAAGCCTTCCGAGCTTAAGATAGATGCGGCCAAGCATATTGTAGATCTCGGCCGTTTCAGGAGATATCTCTACCAGCTCTTCAAGATCGATTATCGCCGCGTCAACATTCCCCTGGGACAGATGGTACTCCACAAGGGCAAGTCTGGACTGTACGTCCGAGAGGTTCGAGATGATGTATTCCTCAAAATCGATGATGACCTTCGGGTATATCGAAGGCCTGAACATCGACGCTATCTTGTAATAGCGGAGAGCTTCTTTGGGGTTCCCCTGATAAAGATAAGCAGCGCCCATCAACCTGTTGGTCTCAGGGTCCTTGGGGTCCTTTCTGATCCTCTTTTTTATATCCTCTAAGTTTGTCAATGCTGTCAGCGGGAGCCTTCCCTCATTATTAATAATATACCTAAACTTGATACTATCATAGGCGGGAACCATGCCGCTACGACCGGATCAACGATCCCCCCTCTTCCGAGGGACCTGAAGACCGAGGCAAGCACGTAATAAGTGAAGATCACGATAACGCTCAGCAGGAACCCCCAGGATTTCCCCGCTTTTAACGACGGGATGCTCAGAGGTATGGCAAGAAAAGCAAAAACGAATGTGGTCAGAGGCACTGAGAACTTCATATGAAAATCCGTGGCAAGGGATACTGTGTTCACCCCGGCTTTCTTAAGCTGTATTATGGTCTCGTCAAGCTCTCTGCTGGTCATATGTTCGGATGTCTTCTGCTGGGACAGGGTCATGACATCCTCGTTGAGGACAATATCCATGGCTGCAAAATCAGCGATATACCCGAGTTTTCCGTCGTCATTGAAAGAATGCACTGCGCCTTTTGAGAGGACCCATTTATCCGGAAGTGCGTTCGCCGTTCTTGCCGTTATCACTCTCGGCACCCTGCCTGAATTGATATCGTAGATCATGATATCGTCAAGCCGCTTGGTAGCGTAGTCGATCCTTCTGACGTAGAAGAAACGGCCTGCGCTGTCACGGAAGAAGACGTTCTCCTTCATTTCATCGACCGGCTGTTTGAACATGATGTGCCTGATTATCCCGTCCGACACCCGGTTGGCATGCGGAACGACCCTTTCGTTTATAAAAAATGCCGCTCCGCTTACAAAAAGCGAAAGGACCAGGACCGGCATGGCGATCCTGAAAAAGCTTACACCTGAGGTCCTGATGGCGGTCATCTCACTTTCCCTTGCCATTCTTCCGAGGACTATGGCAGTAGCGAACAGGAAAGAGACAGGGAATGTAAGTACCATAATGGCAGGAAGCTTGTAAAGGATCAGCCGGATAATAAGAAGGGGCGCGATGCCCCTATTTATTATGAGATCTATGAACGTGAAGAGAAGGTCGGTCGTCATTATCAGCACGAAACCGATGATACCCAGAAGGAACGGAGAAAAGAGCTCGCTGATCACATAGCGGTCTATGATCTTCATTATTGCATCTCTGCTTCTCTTTGTCTGCGCCTTTCCCTTTTAATGGCCTGGGCCAGCTCCCTCCTTTTTTTCTGAGAAGGTTTTTCGTAGAATTCCCTACGCTTCATCTCCTCGAGGATGCCTTCTTTCCTGATCTTGCTCTTGAATTTTTTAAGAGCCTTGTCAATGGATTCATCCTTCCTGATTTCGACCTTTGCCAAGAAAATCCCTCCTTCTTCAGAATATTTTATTTCTCAACCCGGAGGCCACTTCATCTGTCTTCCGCCAAGGACATGAAAATGTATATGATCTACTGTCTGTCCTCCGTCCCTGCCGGAATTGGCGACCACTCTGTAGCCGCCCTTATCAAGACCTGTCTTAGTAATAATAGCATTTATTGCGCCAAAAATCCCGGAAAAGATATCCCCCGACATGACATCCTCAAGACGGGCATAGTGCTCCCTAGGGATCACCACGAAATGATGCGGTGCCTGAGGGGAAATATCCTTAAAAGCGATCACTTTATCGTCAGAATAGACCGTATCTGACTTGATCCTGCCCGAGGCTATGGAACAAAAAATGCAGTCATCCATTCTTTTGTTCCCTTACAGGCTGAGGTGCCGGACCTTGGTCCTTTTTGTCCTGCGGCTTGACCTTAGGCTGATATTCGTACTGGAGGCAGCAGAGAAGCTTTCCGCAAACTCCGCAGACCTTCGACTGGTTCATAGGTATCCCCTGCTCCTTGAGCATCTTTACCGTAACATGAGGGAACTCGTCAAGGAACGTTGAGCAGCACAATCCTCTCCCGCAGATCCCGATACCCCCGATTATCCTGGCCTCATCCCGGGCGCTGACCGACTGCATCTCCACCTTAAGCCCGACACGGGAAGAAACGTCCCTTACGAACTCTTTGCTCGAAAAATTGCCTTTCTGTGAAAGGTTCTTGAAATAGACGATAGCTTTGCTCTCGTCGAACAGTATCTCGGCATTGATCACTTTGATCTGCAGTCCGTACTCCTTGACCTTTGAGCAAGCTGCGCAGAACGCGTCCCGCTCTCTGGACAGAAAAGTCTTTTCCTTCTCGATATCCTTTTCATCCGCGTAGCGGACCAGCTTCCTCAGCTTTATCAGCGCGCCTTCACGATGTCCCCTGGGCGTATTTATCATCGTGATATTACCGAACTCCATTCCCCTGTCGGTCTCGACTATGACTGAGGCCCCCATTTTCAGGTCCTGCTCCTTATAACCCTTGAGAACTGACACATTATTGAACTTACGGAACCTTACACCTACATAACTTTCGTTCATTTCTTAAGCACCCCCGCTAGTCTCAGGAACGTCACATCGGAAAGCAGTCTCGGATTTGCCATCTTCTTGAGCGAGACGACCGCCTCCAGTAGTATCCTGGCATTTTTGGCCCGGTCTTTTCCGGCATAATGGCCGGCCAACCTCACGAACTTGTCCTCGAGCTCATCCCTGGTCGTTTCGGCATCCCTCGGACAGAACCTCTCAGAGAATGCCAGCGCGTCTTCAGCCGATCTGCCGTCAAATATCTCCTCCGGGGCATCGAGCTGAGGCGATGAAGTAAAAACGACCTTCTGGCATCTTGACGCCACTGTCCTTGGCATAGCGGTCTCCCTGTCCGTCATCAAGATGAACAGGACTTTAGAAGGCGGCTCTTCCAGGATCTTCAGTATCGCATTGGCGGCTGCTGTCTCCATTTTGTCCGCGCCATGTACGAGCACTGCCATATACTTGCCTTCTGACGGTCCGTATTTGACCCTGTCACGGACCTCTCTGCTCTGGTCGATCTTCACTATCCCCTTTTTGCCCTGAGGCACGATCTCGATAATGTCCGGGTGTATGCCGCTGTCGATCTTAAGGCAATCCCTGCACGAACCGCAGGCACCGCAGTTGAGGTTCTTTACGAGAGCCCTTGCATAGGCCCCCGCTTTTCCCGTGTCAAAGCTGACAAAAAGGTAGGCTCCGGGGACCCTGTCCCTCATGACAGAGTTCATGAGCATCCTTTTTGCCCGGGGCTCGCCGTCAAGTATGCTGAGATCCATGTTGTATTGATTATATCAAATAGGCCTGCGCCTATTTAGCTATCGTCACCCTGTATACGTCATAGACGTCCGCGACCTTCCGGATGGCATCCATGACGTTCTTGAGGTGAGAAACGCTCTTAATATCAAGAACAAGGCCTATTAGTGCGGCGCTGCTCTTTTTGGTACGCAGCTCCACCGTCGCGATGTTCGTTTTTGTCTCGGATATCTGGTTCACAACGTCCTTGAGCAGTCCGACCCTGTCAAATGCCTCAACTTCGATGTTGACGCGATAGCTCTGTTCAGCTGCACTGTTCCATTCTGCCGGGACAAGCTTCTGGTCAAGTCCGTTATCCGTAAGGATATTAGGGCAGTCCGCCCTGTGGACCGTAACACCGCGCCCTCTTGTGATAAAACCGACGATCTCGTCACCGGGAAGAGGGAAGCAGCATTTGGCATACCGCACAAGGAGGTTATCCATGCCGGACACCCTGACGGCCTGCGTTGAGTGCTTCGTGCCGTGCTCGAACTTTGGCTTTATAAGTTCCGTGTGCAGAGGTTCGATCACCTTCTTCTTTTCGAGGTAAAGTCTTATCTCCTTGGCGGCCGTTGCCGCATTGAGCTCTCCTCTGCCTATCATGGCAAGGATGTCCTCTCTGTCGTTGAGGCTGTGCTTTTGCAGCACCTCGGACATATCCGTTGACTCAAAGAGGGCAAAATCGACGGCCCCGATCTTATGGAGCTCTTCCTTCAGAAGTTCCCTGCCTGAGCTTATATGGTCCTCGCGTTTCTGCTTCTTGAACCAGGACTTTATCTTTGCCTTCGCTCCCGATGTCGCGGCAAATGACAGCCAGTCGAGCCTCGGGTTGTCCCTGTTGCAGGTAAGGACCTCGATAATGTCACCGCTTTTCAGTTTTGTGTCCAGCGGCATTATCTTGCCGTTGACCTTGGCGCCGATGCACCGGTGCCCTACCTGGGTATGGACGTGGTAGGCAAAGTCTATCGGTGTCGCGTCTATCGGCAGAGTGTAAACGTCGCCTTTAGGGGAATAAACGAAGACCTCGTCCATAAAGAGGTCGATCTTGAGGTTTTCAAGGAAGACCTTGGCATCTTTTATATCGCTCTGATTGTCGAGCAGCTGCCTGATCCAGGCCAGTTTTGAATCGAACTTCCTGTCGGTGTCCCCGCCCTCCTTGTACTTCCAGTGGGCTGCAATGCCGTACTCGGCGATCCTGTGCATTTCCTTGGTCCTGATCTGTATCTCAACAGGCCTTCCTTCCGGACCAATTATGGTTGTATGGAGGGTCTGATAACCGTTCGACTTAGGTACAGCGATAAAGTCGCGGAACCTGCCCGGGATCGGCTTCCACATAGAATGGACCACGCCCAGCACTGCATAGCACTCTTTGACCGATTCTACAATGACACGGACAGCAACAAGATCGTATATGTCGTCGAACTCGATGTTCTTCTGGACTATCTTGTTGTAAATGCTGTAAAAATGCTTTGACCTGCCGGATATCTGGGCCATTATCCCTACCTTACCCAGAGCAGAACTGACCTGCCCGATGAAGTCGTCGATATATTTTTCTCTGTCGATCTTCTTTTGAGACACCAGGGCTTTTATCTGGTCATATTTATCTCGTTCCAAATAGCTGAACGCCAGGTCCTCCAGCTCCCATTTCAGCTGCCACATCCCAAGCCTGTGAGCGAGAGGAGCGTATATCTCCATGGTCTCGGTGGATATCTCCTTTTGCTTTTCCGGAGGTAGATGCTTCAGTGTCTGCATATTATGCAGCCTGTCAGCAAGTTTGATGATGATTATCCTGAGGTCTTCGGCCATGGACACGAACATCTTGCGGAAGTTCTCCGCCTGTCGCTCCTCTTTTGAACCGAACGATATCTGACCCAGCTTCGTAACGCCCATGACAAGCCTTGCCACGGTCTCCCCGAAATCATCCTTGATCTGCTGGGGCGTTATGTTCCCGTCCTCGACGGAATCATGCAGGAGCGAAGCGGTTATGGTAGGGACATCCTGTTCGAGCTCAGCGAGTATGAAGGCGACCTCTAATGGATGGGTGATGAAAGGATCTCCGGACAGTCTCATCTGCCCTTCGTGGGCCTTATCGGCGAATTCGTAAGCTTTCCGGATAAGCTGTATCTCCGGAGATGACGCGTACCTTGATACGCGCTCTAAAAGCTTATCGATGTCGTGCATTTGTCAGCGTTTCAGATCCCTTCTGTATGAGACTGTCCTTCTGTCCATGACACCGATGCTGGGAGGTATCGCGGACCTTTTCCTCTGCTCATAATGCTGGTGCTGGCTGGGCCTCTGTTCCGGTTTGTTGTTGATCAGCTTTGACTTAAGCCAAATGTCCGATGAAAGCTCAAGCGTGAATGCCAGGTCGAGCGCCTCTCTCAGGGAAGACGCATATGTGAATATCCCGTAACCCTTGACGACAACGGCCGACGGTGACGGGTTCATGTTAGACAGGATAGCCTTAGAAAGCTCATCCTTGTCCGATACCTGTCTCGGCTTTACGATGCTGAGGCCGAAAGGAAATGCCGACTGGCCCTTTGCATCCTGAGGCAGTATCTTGTTCTCGGTAAGTGAAAGCGCCATTGCGCTTTTAGGATGGCAGTGCACTATCGCTTTTGCCGCTGTATTGCCGTAGATGGCCCTGTGTATGATCAGGTCCCTGGATGCCCACTCATTGCCATCCCCTTCCTGGAGCTCGATGATGTCCTCGGCCTTGATATCATCGTTATAGAGGCCCTTGGAAGTTATGGTCATCTTCCCGCTGTCGAGAACACTGATGTTCCCCCCCGTAAGGTCGTTCATCCCGGACTGAAAAAGGACTGTCATTGCTTTCTTTATCGCTTCGGCTTGGCCCATTTTGTTTTCCTTTCTAGATATCGCCTTCTTTGAGAGGCATGAACTCGCAATAGTCTTTGATCGATCTGTACCTTGAAGTGATCTCCTGGTGTGTCAGATCGCGCATCCTGTCTAGCGAGAAACCTTCAACGTTGTAGGAGGCCATTACCGTTCCGATCACAACGGCTTTCTTCATGTTCTCCACGGACCTGTCTCCCGTCTTTGCGAGGTATCCAGCGAACCCTCCCGCGAAACTGTCGCCTGCTCCTGTAGGATCGATAAGCATTTCTTGCGGGAACGAAGGTGCTGAGAATCTGGTCTTTTTTGTGAAGAAAAGCGCTCCGTGCTCTCCTTTTTTGATTATAACATGCTTGGCCCCCTCTGCCAGTATTCCGGATGCTGCTGAGATCAGGTTCGGCGTACCCATCAGCTCCCTAGCCTCCATCTCATTAAGAAGCATGACATCTACGCTCCTTATTACCTGCATGAGCTTCTCTTTCTTTGTCTGGATCCAGTAATTCATTGAATCGGCGATCACAAGATCGGTGCCCTTCATCTGGCCTATGATCCTGAGCTGCAGTTCTGGGTCAAGGTTCGCGAGGAAAACGATCCGGCTGTCCAGATACTCTTCAGGCAGCTCCGGATCGAACTGAGAGAGCACGTTAAGGTCCGTTTTAAGGGTATGCGCCTGGTTCATGTCGAACTCGTAGTAACCGCTCCAGCGGAAGGTCTTACCTTCGCGGTAGCGGACACCTTTCAGGTCCACCTTTTTTGATGAAAGGAAATCAATGTGCTCTGCGGGAAAATCCTTGCCGATGACGCTTACCAGCCTCACGGGAGAGAAAAAGCTGGCAGCTACTGCTGAGTGGACCCCTGACCCGCCAAGACATGCCTTCCTTTCACCGAAAGGCGTTTTTACATCGTCAAGGGCCATGGAGCCTGCTATGAGGACGGGTTTCATATCTTCTTGCCCGCGGTTACCTTGTCAGAAGCATATCCGACAGCACTCTCTATGCTGATCAGCTCCTTTTTCCCGGCAGCTCTTTCGGAGAACTCTACCTTGCCCTCGGCAAGTGTCTTGCCGACAATTATCTTGAACGGAACACCGATAAGGTCCATATCTTTGAACTTGACGCCGGCCCTTTCGTCCCTGTCGTCAATAAGGGCATCAATGCCCGCTTTTATCAGGCCGGTATATATATCCTCGGCTGCGCGGCTCTGTGCCTGGTCCTGCACATTGACAGGAACAACAGCGACCTCGAAAGGTGCGATAGGCAAAGGCCAGATCATTCCGTTCTGATCATGGTTCTGCTCGACCGCGGCCGCCGCGGTCCTTCCTATACCGATCCCGTAACAACCCATAATGAAAGGCTTCCGGCTGCCGTCCTCATCAAGATACACGGCTTGCATCTTTTCGGAATATTTGGTGCCGAGCTGGAATATATGCCCCACTTCTATGCCTCGCTCGACCTTGAGGACCCCTGTACTGCATTTGGGGCAGGAATTGTCGGACTCGATCTTTGAAAGTTCCTTTGAGATCGCATACCTGCATTCGGTACAATATACAAGCTCGTCCTCACCGGTCTGCGCAACGACCATGAACTCCTGGGAATATCCTCCGCCTATTGCGCCCGGGTCAGCTTCGGAGACCCTGTATTTGAGCCCGCACCTGTCAAAGATCGAGCAGTAGGCCTTGTACATCCTGTCATAGCTTGCCGTAAGACCGGCCTCGTCGCGGTCAAAGCTGTAGCAGTCCTTCATGATGAATTCCCTTCCGCGCATGAGCCCGAACCTGGGACGTATCTCGTCCCTGAACTTGGTCTGGATCTGGTAAAGCGTTACCGGCAGGCTCTTGTATGAGGACACATTGTTCCTCACAAGGTCGGTGATCACCTCTTCATGCGTCGGGCCCAGGCAAAAATCCCTTTCATGCCTGTCCTTGATCCTCATGAGCTCTTTTCCGTATATGTCCCACCTTCCGGTCTCGACCCAAAGCTCCGCAGGCTGTATCGCAGGAAGAAGCACCTCCTGTGCTCCGGCTGCGTTCATTTCCTGCCTTACTATCTCTTCGATCTTCCTTACGACCTTCCATCCCAGAGGAAGGAGATTATATACCCCGGCGGCCAGTTTTCTTATGAAGCCGCCTCTCAGCATCAGTTTGTGGCTGACGACCTCGGCTTCAGACGGATCGTCCCTCAATGTAGGGAATAGCAGTCTTGTGGTCCTCATGCTTTTTATCTCCGATCTATAGGACTATTTTTGTAAGGTCAGCGACAGAAAGGAACAGGGAGTCTATCTTGCGAAGTAAAGCGATCCTGTTGCCTTTTATCGCTGGGTCCTTATGCATTACCAGGACTTTCTCGAAGAACACTTCAAGCACAGGCGCAAGGCCCGACAGGGATCTCAGCGCCTGCGAGATATCGGCTTTTTCGAGAGAGGTCTCTACCTGCCCTGAAATCTTTGTGTAGTCGGAATACAGGTCTTTCTCCTCTTTGTCAGCCAGCAGCTTTTCGCTGAAGGCCGGGGCCTCGAGCTTGCCGATTATCCTGCGGACCCTGTCACTGGCCAGCACTACATCGCTCAGCTCTTTCGAGCCTGAAATATCCTTAAGTTTGAATGCCGTGCAGTAAGCCTTTACGACATCATCAGATGCCGCCGAGACGGAATCCGAAATATCATACCTTATGCCCTCCGCCTCAAGCACGGCTTTAAGCCTCTGCATGACAAAATCCCTGACCTTGGCCTTGGTTTCCGCATTACCCCCGCCAAGCACTTCGAACGCTTTTTCTATCACACCTGAAAGTGAGATGGTCATGTTCGATCCAAGTACGACAGCCACTATACCCACGGCTGCCCTTCGAAGTCCGTACGGGTCTTCGGAACCGCTGGGGATGATCCCCGCCTTGAAACAGGAGCATACCGTATCGAGCTTGTCCGCTATAGAAACGACAGCAGAGGCAGTTCCTTCCGGCAGACGGTCGCCCGAAAATCTCGGCAGATAGTGCTCAAAAATACCGTCAGCAACATCTTTATCTTTACCCTGACGCAACGCGTATTCCCGTCCCATTATTCCGGACAGGACAGCGAATTCACCCACCATATGGGTCACAAGGTCTGCTTTTGCAAGGAGCGCTATCTTTGATATCACTGACCTTTGCGTGTTATCAAGCCCAAGCAGTGATGCGATCTCCTGCGCCAGTTTCCCGTTACGCTCCGTCTTGTCCCACATGCTCCCGAGCTTTTCGTGGTAAACTATCTTCTTCATCTTCTCGAGACCTTCCTCAAGAGTGCGCTTCATGTCCTCGTCTAGGAAGAACTTGGCGTCCGAAAGTCTTGAGTTAACGACCTGTTCGTATCCCCTGGATATGACCTCATCGTTCCTTCCGTCCGCGACAATAAGGAAATCGGACGAGCCGTGGACAGGGAAGCATTTCTGCTGTTTCTTAACGACCGTATCGATCACATCCTGCGGCAGATGTCCCGAGAATTCCTTCCTGAACGAACCGGTGAGCACGACAGGGTTCTCTACTATGTTCGCGACCTCATCGAGCAGATCAGGGTCCTTCACTACCGAGTTGCCTGTTTCATTTTCATATTTGCCTATCGCATCGCTGATCGATCCGAGCCTTTTTTCACGGTCAAGTACGACGCCTTTTTTGAGGATAAAGTCAGAGTAGGTCTTCAGATCTGCCCCTCCGTCATACTTGAACATTTCATTGCCTGCAAGGAACCTGTGACCGTCGACCTTATCGGAAGATATCTTGCCTGCTAGCTCGATCTTAAGGGAGGCATCTCCCAAAAATGCCATTACATAGTGTACAGGACGGATAAAGACAGTATCTCCGTCACCCCATCTCATGGAGACAGGAAGATAAAGCGAGGAAAGCCATTGAGGAAGAAGATCTTTAAGAGCTTCCTCCAGATCCTTGCCCTTATCTTTTCTTAATACATATATATACTCTTTCCCGCCGGCTTCCTTAACAAAGAGGTCCTTAACATCGGCTTTGTTCGCTGCCGCAAAACCTTTGGCAGCAACGGTCGGCCCCCCTGAAGCGTCAAATGCCGCAGCTTTTTGCGGTCCCCTCACCTCCTGCTCGAGGTCCTCCTGCTTTGCAGGAAGGCCCTGCGCGAAAAGGACGAGTCTCCTTCCTGTCCCGGATGCTGTGATCTTTTTGTGCGATATCCTTGAAGAGGTAAAGAGCGAGGAGGCTTTTTCTTCCATGTCCTTCAGAAGTCCGGCCATGAACCGGGCAGGTATCTCTTCAAGCCCTATTTCAAGCAAAAGGTCCTTTGTTGCCATTTTTCTATCCGTTCCTATCTATTAATTATCAGTAGAAGATCGCCAGGAGCTGGTCGAGCATATCCTCGAAAGAGACCTGATCGAACGTTCCCTGCTTGAGAAAATCGTTCACCGCGTCTATCTTGGAGATGGCGTCATCTATCTTGGGGTTGCTCCCTTTGACGTATGCCCCGATGTTGATCAGGTCCTCAGCTTCATTATACCTTGCCAGGACCTCTCGCAGCTTGCCCGCAGCCTCTCTGTGCTCGTCGCTCACCAGGGTGGACATTATCCTGCTAACACTGGGAAGAATATCGATGGCCGGATAATGGTTCTTGGCGGCCATGTTCCTTGAAAGGATGATGTGTCCGTCGAGTATGCTCCTTGACTGGTCGGCTATCGGCTCGTTGAAATCATCGCCCTCCACAAGTATCGTATAAAAAGCCGTTATGGACCCGACCTCGTTCGTGCCGGAACGCTCCATCAGCTTTGGAAGCATGGCGAACACTGAAGGCGTATAGCCTCTTGTGGTAGGAGGCTCCCCTGAAGCAAGCCCTACATCCCTTTGTGCATAAGCGAACCTTGTGGTCGAATCCATCATGAATACCACCTTAAGGTCCTGATCCCTGAAATATTCGGCTATCGCAGTGGCAACGAACGACGCTTTCAGCCTTATGAGTGGAGGCTGGTCCGAAGTTGCAACAACAACCACGGATTTCTTGAGCCCCTCCTCCCCCAGGCTCTCCTCAATGAAATCCCTTACCTCCCTGCCTCGTTCTCCGACAAGGGCGATGACGTTCACATCGGCCTCCGCGTTCCTTGCTATCATGCCCATTAGCGTCGACTTGCCCACGCCTGAACCGGCAAAGATGCCCATTCGCTGTCCCCTGCCGATTGTCAGCAGGCCATCGATGGCCCTTACACCTGTTCTGAGTATCTCAGTGACTCGCGGTCTTTTTACCGGGTCTGGAGGGTCGGCATCAAGCGACTTTTCATGGTCAACGAGAAGCGGACCTTTGTCATCGATAGGCTCGCCAAGACCGTTAAGCACCCTTCCCAGAAGTCCGTGCCCGACCTTGACCATAAGGGGGTGACCAGCTGCGAGGACCTCGCTCCCGGGAGATATCCCGGCAGTAGAACCGAGAGGCATAAGAAGCACTCGCCCTTCTTTGAACCCGACAACTTCTCCGTACCTTATCTCATCATCGCCGATGGTGATCACACAGAGATCGCCGATCGACACGCCCTGTACCTGAGCCTCAAGTATGAGACCTACCACTTGGATGACCTTGCCGATAACTTTGACCGTATCGGCGCGTTCTACAAGTTTGTGATATTTTTCAAAGTCGATGACGAGGGGATTGTCGGTCACATTAACCTGCCTTTTTGAAAGCTTTCTCTATGAGCTCGAGCTTCGTGCCCAGCCTTGCGTCGACATAACCCAGATTGGTCTCGATGACACATCCGCCCTGCTCTACCTGGGAATCCTCCACTATTGAAAGGTTTTTGATCCCGTCCACGATGCCTGCGATCTTTTCCTTGTTCTTTTTTACATACTCAAGGTCTTCCCTGTTGACCTTGACGATGACGCTGTCGCGGTCGCTGACCCTGTTCACTGCATCAACGATCATGTTCATGATGGCATCTTTGTTGGTGGTCACCTCGGACCTGAGTATCTGCTCGGCGATCTTCAGGGACAGTCTGAGTATCTCCTGTTCGGAATCCTTAACTACCTTCTTTTTCTCCTCGATAGCGCTGTTGAGCGTCTCAAAAGCTTCGGTAACATATTCGGCGACTTTCTGCTCTCCTTCTTTCCGGCCCTCTGCCTCTGCTTCTTCCTTGGCTTTTGCCCGTATGGACTCTGCTTCGGCATAGGCGGTCTCGATCACCTCCTGGGCCTTTGCCTCTGCCTCCGCCATTATGTTCCCCGCGGCTTCCTCCGCGCTCTGCTCGGCTTCCAGTCCTGAGAACTGAGACTCTTGGTCTTCTTGTTCTTCCGTATGTGATCCTGTGGACATATGTGGCACAGGTGCTGCCATGCGGAGATTCGCGGAGTTCTGGTCGTCTGAGGGAACATCTCCTGCGGCCGCCTGTCTGAGATCGATGATCCCCTTTTCGACTATCCTGTCCTTTTTGATTATGGCCATATCAGCCTAACCTCTGCAGTCTTTCTGCCAGTATCAGAATGAGCTTTTCCTTGAGGCTTTCCGATACAGGCGTCTGTTTCAGGCCTTTCATGAACTGATCTATCTCCTTCTTCCGCTCACCAAGGTACATAAGGACCTCTTTTGCGTTCACGGCCGGGAAGAATGACAATATGAATGCGACCACCGAATTGCGCTCGGCCGACAGCGCCGCAGCCGTCTTTCTCGGCTGTGAATAGAACACTATGTCATACGGGCTTCTCTGGACCTCGGCCATTCTCTGTTCTGCAGGCTCCTCAATAGCCTTTCTCTGTGCCGCAGACGGAAGCGTAAAGAACTGTGTAAATTCCTCAAGGACGCTTGTGATCGCATCTGCTGAAGGGTTCGGCAGATTATTGATACCTGCCGTTATCAGGTCAGCAAGATCATCGGGCAGGAGCTTCAGTATCTGGGAGGAAATATCCGTCCCCAGTATCGAAAGGAGTATGGTCGCCTTTTCCCTGCCGGATAAGGCCATTTACTTGTCCTCCTCGTTAAGCCATTTCTTGAGAAGCTCCGCTACTTTTTCAGGGGACTGGGAAACAGCCGATCTCATCTGCTCCACGGCAGCCGCGCTCCTGTCCTCTGCTCTCGGCTCTGCCGGTCTTGCAGGAGGCTCGTAGTACGGTGTCTCTTCCCTTCGCGAGAAGAAACGCCTGATCCATATGATAAGGAGGATCACGATAAAGCCGGCAATACCGTAGACCGCCATCCTGCCGTATTCCATGATCGTTTTTAGAGGGGAAAGACCGGAGACTTTCTCGACCGGTATCCCGGACGGGGTCGTTGCAGTTCCCATTGCCGTCGCATAGTGGAACGGCACCTGCCTGAGGATTATCCTGTCCCCTCTTTTAGAATCATACGGCAGTGCGTTCTTGATGGTTATGAACGTTGTTTTCTTGAGAGCCTGCGTCATGTTGAACCTGTTATCGACCAGGACGATCACTGTCAGTTTGCGGATATTCCCGCCCTGTTTTGCCGCTGCAGCTTTGGGAGAAGCCTTCACTTTACCCGGTTTTACGGTCTTTTTATTCGGCTGTTTTGCCTGAGGCTTCTTTACATATTTGTTCGCGTCAACGAACTCAACATTGACCTTGACCAGGATACTGTTCGGAGGATAGAACCTGTTGACCAGCATCTGCGCTTTTGAGGAAAGCCTGTTCTCGTATTCCTCTTTTGACTTTAATTTTTCAAGAAGCTTCTCTTCTCCGGATATTTCCTGGGCGACCGGCATTGTGACCGGGACCTCTTTTGGGGCCGAAGCCTCATTTCTTACGGGGACAGGCTCAACTATCCTCGGCTCAACGGACCTTTCAGGGGACTGGTCCTCAGGCATGGTCTCCTGCGGTTTAGTGACGACCGTCGGCTCGGGCATTTCGGCTGACGGACTCTCCGCATCTTTAACTGCAGGAGGGATCCGTCCCGGGGCCGCCCCCTCGCCAAGCCCCGGTTCCGGAGTGGCGACAGCCGGCAGCGTCTGAAGGGAACCGTTCTCTACGTTCGTGAGCATGTTCCCGAAAACATCTATGATGGTAACGTTCTCAGGCCTCAAATTCTCAACAGAGCTGGCGACAAGCCTTACGATGCCGTTGACCTGTTCCCTGGTAAGACTGCGTCCCGGTTTGAGCTGGAGAAGTACTGAAGCGGTCACCGGTACTTTGGTGACTTCGAACAGCTGTGTCTGAGGTATCACTATCTGGACCCTGGCATCATCAATGGCCTCTATGCGTATGATCGTCCTTGCAAGCTCACCTGAGATCGCCCTGGCGAACTGCACTCTACGGTCAAAATCGGTAGTGCCCAGCTTTGATTCGTCAAATATCTCCCAGCCCACCGAGCCGCCGGCCGGAAGGTTCTTTTCGGCAAGTGAGAGCTTTGCTTCATCAGCTCTGTCCCTGGGAACGGCAAGCGATCTGCCTCCTTCTTTTATCTGGTACGGTATCTTTGCTCCTTTTAGGAAAGAAACGACATTGGCTGCGTCCCTCAGGTCAAGATTGGAGTAGATGACAACATAGTCGGAATACGGGTCCCTGGCCCCGCAGCTCCTTATCGAGAAGAAGAGCAGCGAAAAAACAACGATGAAAACGGCAACAAGCAGGATCCTTCTGTTGTTCAGCGAGAACAGACCTGAAGCTTCACCCATTTACTGCTTTACCCCCTGTTATCATATCTGCATCTGCGTCATTTCTTTAAAAGTGTTCACCGCCGATGTCACGGTGGTCACGGCCAGCTGGACGGCTATGTTCATTTTAGCCGTAGCGATCATGACGTCCGAAAGCTCTGCCTGCCCTGCCGCATACTTGTTCATCAGGTCATTGGCAGTAAACTCGGTCTTGCTTACCCCTTCGAGAGATTCGACCGCTCTGTTAAGGATAGTGTCGAACATGTTCTGTCCGGTCTGTACTGTATTGCCCGCAACGGCCGGCACCGGCGCCTGTGCGATCTCCTCAGGCCCCATTATCTGGGCCAGAAGGTTCGGGTCTATCCTGCTTATGCTTTCGACCATCTATATCTCCTATTGTATCGTAAGGGCGTCCTGGTTCATCTTCCTTATGGTAGTGAACATGGTTATGTTCGCCTCATAAAGCTTGCTCGCGTAAACCAGATCGGTCATTTCGGTCGCCATGGATACGTTCGGCATGGTTACGTATCCGTTCTGGTCTGCGTCAGGATGACCGGGATTGTACACCTTCTGCATCGGCGTTCTTGTGTCTTCGATGACATTTGCGGCCACTCCTCCCGACCTTGATTCCAGCCTGTTGGTCGCGCTCTCGAGCTCTTTTTCGAACTCGACCGGCTTTTCAGAAAAAGAAACGGTCTTTCTGCGGTACGGACCTCCGTCAACGCTGTTGGTCGAGTTGATATTTGCCAGATTGCTGGCGATCATCTCGACATGCGTTTTTTCCGCGTTTATACCGGAGATCGCGATCGCAGAAGCGTTACGCAGCCCCATCGCTTATTTCCTCCCCTGAGTGACTATCGACCTCAGCACCGCAAGTTTCGCTGCAAGGAACTTGGTGTAAGCCGAATACTCTCCGCTGTTCTTCGCCATATCGGCCATCTCCTGCTCAAGGTTGAACTTCCTGTCGGTCTTGTCCACTGCCTTGTTGAGCACATCGTCGAACTTTTGAGGCACAAAACCTGGCACCTCGGCGTTGGCGATATTGTGCGCGCTGATCTCCTGCTTCATTTCGGCGCGTATCATCGATCTTTCTATGTTGGCGAACGTCGAATCGAATATTTCAGCCATAATTACCTCAGCTGCTTCCTTAACGATGTTATGGACCGTGATATCAGCCTATTGACCTTGCTTCTGGACAGTTTGAGCTGGGAAGCGATATCCTTCTGGTTCACGCCCTTCTTGAAGAACATCTCCAGCACTTTTTTCTCGAGCTTCGGCAGGTCCTCGATAGATCTTGACAGCCTTGACTGAAGGTCGTTGGTCTCCGCCAGGTCCGCCGGCGTGCGTTCGCCGGACACCTGCACCTCAGAGGTCTCGGTGAGCTGTTCAAGCGATACAAGGTACATGAGAGCGGACGCGGATACGATCTTCTGTATCTTGTTCACAGCGGACTTGAACTCGCTCTCGCTCAGCTGTTTCTTTTCGAGCAGCTTGAGGTCCTTGTCGGTAATTCCGTCGCCCTTGTTCACTCCTTTGAGAAGCGCCTTGTCGCCTTTTTTTGCAAGGTCCCTTATCATCACCTGTACCCTGTAGGGCACCGGGTTATATAGTTTGAGGCCGTCGAGTATCTCACCCCTGATCCTGTAGGAAGCGTAAGTCTCGAACTTCACTCCGCGCTTTGGGTCGAACCTCTCCCATGCTTTCATCAGGCCGACCATGCCGTCGCTTACAAGGTCGTTGTACTCAATGTTTGGAGGAAGCCCTTTTCCGGATATCATCGCTGCTATCGAATGCACCAGAGGCATGTACGCCTCAAGAGGCATCGCGCTTTTGATCATCTCTTTTTCAGAGTGCTTTTTTTCTTTTTTGTTCACTGGGCCTCTCTCCTGTCAAGTTCCGCGTCAACAAGCTTGTTAAATCCGAAAGCGTCATCCTGCGCCAGCTGCTCTATCATTTTATCGGATACGGCATCCGAGAATAGCTGCCCGTAAGGACCGGAGGTGAATATCCCGTCCTCCGACTGCGTCTTGAACACCTCTTTCAGCATCTGCTTCATGAACATCGACACCAGCTCTTTTCCGGCATCGGAAGCGTTGCTGACATTGTCCGTCCTGTACATGTTGTTGTTGTCGACCATCCATACAGGAGGCAAGGAATAATCCATCAGATCACCTCTATCTCTGCGTTAAGGGCTCCGGCAGCCCTTATCGCTTGCAGTATGGATATCATGTCCTTGGCATTGGCGCCGATAGCGTTCAATGCGCGGACAAGGTCCCTGAGGCTTGCAGCGTCCCTGACAACGGTCAGGTCCTTGTTCTTCTCTCTTACCCTGACACTTGTCGAAAGGGACCCGTAAGCGCTCTGGTTCAGGTTCACATTGCCTATCGAAACCTCATAATTGCCGTAGGTCACGGCGACAGGAGCTATCCTTATGTTCTCGCCGATCACGACCGTCCCAGTCCTTTCGTTGATCACTATCTTGGCCTTTATATCGGGAACGACAGTAAGGTTCTCTATCCTTGAGACCGCCGATATCATGTCCTGCCCTGAAGGGATCACAACTACGATCGACGCCGCGTCATCGGCTTTTGTGTCGTATCCCGCCTGAGCGATAGAGTAGGCCACTCTGGATGCTGTAGTAAAATCAGGTTCGTTAAGTTCGATATAGAAAGCGCTGGCGTTCGAGGCGGTATCCTGCGTCCCTGCCGATGTAAGCTTCACCTGATAGCTGCTCGGGACTTCCTTTTCGACTATCGCGCCTCCCGGAAGCCTTCCTGATGTGGTCACCTCGCTGTTAAGTGGCATGAAGCTCGATCCAGAGACACCGCCAAGGGACACGCTGCCCTGCGCGACCGCATAGACCTGGCCGTCCAGGCCCTGCAGAGGCGTCGCAAGCAGGGTGCCTCCTCTGAGGCTGGTAGCGTCGCCCAAAGATGAAACGGTCACATCGATCTTTTGCCCCGGCTTGACGAATGCCGGCAGGTTGGCGGTTACCATTACGGCCGCCACGTTCTTTGACTTGAACTCTTTGTTTGTCGGGACGTTGGTAAGATTGTAGATCGGGTTCGTCACGGACCTGCTGGTAGGTGCAGGGGTGCTTATCCCCATCTGCGACAACAGGTTGGTCAGCGCTTGTTTAGTGAACTCGGTCTGCGTGCTGTCGCCCGTCTGCTTGAGGCCCACCACAAGACCGAAACCCATTATCTGGTTATCCCTGGCATCCCTGACCTGGGCTATGTCCTTTATCCTTACGGGCGGCGATGCGGCAAGACCTGCCTGTGCCAGTATGATCAAAGCCAGGACCCCGGCGATCGATCTCATTTTATTTCTCAAATCCGTTCTCCTTAGAACAGCCAGTTAAGGAACCTTATGAACAGGCCCGGAGAAGATGCTTCTCCGACAGTTCCCTGCCCTTTTACCGCGACCGTAGAGTCAGCGACCTGATATGAATACACCGTATTGTAGCCTGTTATGTCATTGGGCCTTACAGAACCCTCGATACTGATCTCCTGTACCTCATCGTTGACAGAGACTTTGTGCGTCCCGGAAATGAAAAGGTTCTTGTTCGGAAGCACCTTTTTTACCGTGACCGCGATAATTGCAAGCACATTGCTCGTCCTTGTGGTCGAGCCTAGCCCCTTAAAAACGTTGGACCCTGAACCCTGGACCGAATTGCTCGGGCCGATGACGCCGTTAAGCCTTTCGATCGTATGCGTAAGATTGACGCTGAGATTGTCCTGGTTCTGCGTGTCCGTTCCCGATTTCTGCACTGCTGACGTCGATTCGACCACCAGTACGTTGATGATATCCCCGATCTTGTAATTCCTCTGGACAGAATAAGGCGAAGTGGAGTTCTCGCTCCACAGTGAGTTCGAAACGGAAGGACCCGATAACGTGAACAGCAAAACCAACAGAAGGAGCATTTTGAGCTTGCTCATTTTCCCTCCTCTATATCAGCTGCTTGATCCTGTTCCTGTCGTCCACAAGGACGATCCTGGGCTTGAAACCCTTGAGCTGCGTCTCGTCAACGCAGCCGTATGATATGACGATAAGAAGGTCCCCGACATTGCCCATCCTTGCGGCCCCGCCGTTCAGGCAGATGGTGCCTGTTCCGCTCTTGCCGGATATGACATATGTCTCGAACCGGTTGCCGTTGTTCACGTCGACGACCTGCACCTTTTCGTACTCGGCTATGTCAGCCGCGTCCAGGAGGTCCTGGTCGATAGTGATGCTACCCTCATAGTCGAGGTTAGCTTCCGTGACTTTCGGCCTGTGTATCTTTGCCCTGCACATCTGGCGCATCATTGGACTTCCACCTCGTTCTGTGTAATCACCTTACCAGTAATTATCTTACCAGAATCTTTATTTATTAACTTGACTATTTTGCCCAAATACGCATCTTCCGAAAGTGCTCCTTTGGTCTTTATCCGTACGTCCTGCATGGAGATAGACACGTACATCATCTCCCCTTTTCTGGCCACCGGGATATCCCTTACCATCCACTCTAGGAGCACCGTACCTGCAGGAACAAATGTCGCGGATTCCTTTCCGACAGCCAGAGAAAGGTCGGAGATCACCGAGGACGGCAGCCTTGAAAGATCGCGCTTTTCCGTCCGGACGTCCTGAGCAGTTATCTTTTTGCCCTTTGCGAGCTTCACGGCAGCCACTGCGACGCTCTTCCTGACAGCCGAATACACCTTCAGGTCCATCCTCCGGAGCAAGTCACCGGAAAGATAGAATTCCACGGGCACGTTGATCTTGCCGTGCATTCTCTTGTTCTGAGGAATCTCGACCTTGATATCCGCGTTCACCGGGATACCTTTGAGCGCGGCCTTATCGTAGCTTATGACCTTTACGTCAAAATCCTGGTCCAGCAATGAAGGGTCCGTTTCGAGCATTTCAGCGCTGATCGCCGACTCCACTTTTGACAGTTCAAGAGAAAAGACGGGGCAGCAGAAAAAGACGGCCAGCATTACCGCAGAGGCCAGTATTGCGGCCGGTCTTTTCATTTAGCTTTTCATCCTTTCAACAGAAGTGAGCATCCCCTCGTAAGACTGGACAGCTTTTGTCACTGTATCAAAGACCCTTTGTATCATGATCATCCGCATCATCTCCGATACAACATCGACATTGGACTGCTCAAGAGACGACTGCTGTATCGAACCGAAACCTTCATCCCCGGCGCTGCCGATGATAGGCTCTCCGGAAGAAGCGCTCGCTGCATATATGTTCTGCCCCAGAGCTTTAAGCCCTGAAGGGTTCGCGAACTTTGCCAAAGATATCTGACCGACCTGGCTCATTGAGAGTGAGTTGTTCGTCGCGGCATACACGGTCCCGTCAGTCTTTATCAGAACGCTCGTTGTGCCCTGAGGGAGCACGATAGGCGGATCGAGCAGCCTTCCGTTGGGGTCGACTATGTTGCCTTCGTTGTCGGCATGGAAGTTCCCCGCCCTTGAATATACGTTCGTACCGTCGGCCATCTTAAGCTGGAAGAAACCTTCTCCCTCTATGGCGACATCAAGAGGGTTCCCTGTCGTCTCGATGGAGCCCTGAGTGAAGTCCTTGGGAGTCGACACGACACGGACGCCTGTACCGTACTCCGTGGCCTTTACCGCGTTCTGGTCCGTGATCGCGTCGCTCAGGTATTTGGAAAAATCCTTTTCCGTGTAGAACATGCTCTCTTTTTCGGTCCTTCCCTTCTTGAAGCCTACCGTCCTTGCGTTGGAAAGATTGTTCGTGATATCGGTCATCTCGTCCTGAAAAGCGTTCAGTCCTGTTGCTGCGACATATAACGGCTGGAACATACCCTGTCCTCCTTTCTTACTGCGACGGCCTGCCCATCTCTAGCGCTTTTGCCAGCGCAGCCTCTCTTGCGGTAATTACCTTGGCATCCACCGCGTAAAGCCTGCTCAGATAGATCATGTCCATCATCGAGTCCATGATGCTGACGTTAGATCCTTCGACAAAACCCTGTATCACCCTTGGGCTCTCGCTCTCAAAATATTCTGACGCGCCTTCGGAAGGCATTGAGAAATGCGTCCCGTTTATCGAGCGGAGCCTTGATGGGTCGGAAAATTCGACCACTCTGACCTGATCGACTGGAGTGTCATCCACCGAGATAACTCCCGATTGGGAAATATCGATCCTGGCGCCCGGGATCACCGCGACCTGCCCGCCGCGTGCCATTAGCGGATGGTTCCCCACGACCGAAACGATGACGCCGTTCTCATCAAGAGTGAACCTTCCGTCCCTTGTATAGATATCACCCTCAGGCCCCTGAAGAACAAAGTACCCTTTGCCTCCGATAGCGATGTCAGTCGGGTTCCCGGTCTTGAACAGCGCCCCCTGCTGATGGGACTGCGTGACGGGCCCGGCCTTCGGCACGCTTGAGCTGTTCTCTACCGCCTGCGTGGCATCTTCCAGATAAGCAGGGAATGATTTAACTGCCACTTCGGACTTTCTGAAACCAGGGGTCTGCGCGTTCACAAGGTTCGAGGTCATGGCCTTCACCTTTTCTTCGGCTGCCTCAAGACCCCGCTTGCTGATATTTAGAATTTGGTCGGTCATATATTAATTTTGTTTTTATTATACAGCAACGTCCGGCAAATTCAAGAATTTTTGCCGTACTTCCGGCATATCCCGGCTACTTCTTCTGTTCCTTGATCTTTTTGAAGAGCTTTTCGCGTTTAGAGGCCATTTTGTCCAGTTTGTAGATAAAGAACAGGACCTCGGCTACAAGGACATAAAGCTCCGGAGGGATCTGAGTGTCCAGTTCAAGCTTTGAGAGTATGTCTGCAAGCCTCGGGTTCTCGTACAGAGGGATCTCGTTGTCATTTGCTACTCTTAGGATCTCGTCAGCGACCACGCCCCTTCCTGAGGCAAGTATGACGGGGGCTTTGTCCTTTTCAACGTCGTAGCGCATCGCCACCGCAGTCCTTTTTGACGGCTGTGACGGGGCTTCTTCCTTGTTCTTTTTCGCTTCTGCCATTTTTACACCACGTTGCTTATCCTGAACAGATCGCCGAGACCGATTATCGGGGCGATATAGTCGACTATGTTGAGCTTGCCGGGATCTACCGACGAGCTAACCCCCTCGATACGGTACCCTTTTTCTATCATTGACTTTTTCAGCTCCTCTTTCTGCTCCTCGAAAAGATCGCGCGAGTTCTTTTCGCCGAACGCGAAAGCGACCTTCACTGTCCTTCCGTCGGCTTTGACGAGCTTGTAAATGCTTACGGCCATCTTGCCCAGGAGCTCGGTCTCAAGACAGATGACAAGTTTTGTGTCCTTATTGGGATCGAGCTGTTTCCGCTCCGGATCGTCCTGGCTTATCGCTATGTGCGCCGTTGTCTGCGGTGTCGTCAGCGTGTTGGGTATCTGGTAGTACAGGAAATTGTCCTTCCCCAGACTGGATTTGCCTGAAGTCTGACCGAGAAGGGCCTGAGAGACCAGGTTGTTGAACATGTCCTCCAGCTTTTCCGCGGCTTTTGACAGGTTAGAGATCATCTCTGCCTTGCCGGGTTCATTAGCGCCTTTCTCGGCGTTTATCTTTTCGCGTATCCCGAGAAGCAGGGCTTTCAGGTTCTTGAGATCGGTGATCAAGTCCCCTCTTCTGACGGTCGGATTATTGGTGCAGAGATCGTACTTCTTGGGAAGATCGTCAAGTATGGACGCGAACTGACCTGCCAGGCTGGTTATCTGCGCTCTAAGGGCCGGCGGGAGCAGGCTCTGGTTCATCATCGCGTTCTGCAGCTGGCTCATGGCGGATTTCACCGAAGTTATCTGGGCTGAAAGAGAAGGGTTCTGTTCCAGCTGAGCAGCAAGTATCCTCACCGCCTCCGGGGAATCTATGCCTTTTGACATGAGGATAATCGACGACTTGATCGCGGAAGAGCTTTTGTCCGTACCCTCGAGGAGCGCAAGCGTTTTGAGGATATTGGTCTTGCTTGCCTCAACGCCCATGCTGAGCATGACCGAGATGAGATTTATGTTGAATTTTGAGTCGGCCAGGCCGAGGCTTGACAGATGTGCGCTTATGTCCGAGAGCGAAAGAGGTCTGGCTATGACCGAAGCCGGCTGCTGGGACGGCGTTGAGGCGCCGGGGGTCTGCTGCGTCTGTCCGGCTTGCCCGGTCTGCCCTGCCTGCTGTGTCTGCTGTGATTGCTGTGTCTGATTAGCGGTGTCTACCGTGGTCGGTTTTCCGGAAGGCCATATTATCGGCTTTCCGGGATGTATACCGCCAGAGCTTGTAGTTAGGTCAGCCACCTATCGCACCTTTGAATTGATGATACATTATGCCAGAGATAAAAGTCAACGAAATGCTGCTCATATCTATTATTCGTGGAAGAAGAGGCGCGACTTGCGTATATCGAATTATTTCGATGCTTTAGGGGCTTTTGATTTATCGGCTTCAGGGGCAGCGGCCTTAGCGTCAGCCGCAGGTGCCGCACCGTCCGCAGCAGGGGCGGCCTCGACAGCGACAGCCTGTTCGGCTGCCGGCGTGACTTCCTCTTCTTTTGTAGGCATGGATACGGTCACGACAGCGTCGTCCTTTGACGAGATTATGGTCACACCTTTCGGGGGGACCAGGTTGCCTACGTGTATGGAATCCCCTATCTTTAGAGGAGAAACATTGACCTCTATCTTGTCAGGGATGTCGCCAGGAAGACATTTTATCTCGATGTTCCTCATGGCCTGTACCAGGATGCCGCCGTCAAGCTTTACGCCTTCGGCCTCGCCGACGAACACCAGAGGCACCTTTGTCTTGATCTCGTTCTGCATGTCGATCTTCACGAAATCGATGTGCATTATCTTGTCGGTAATAGGGTCCACCTGGATCTCATGGGCCAGAACAGGTATAGACTCGCTGCCTTTGACATCAAGGTTGATGATCACGTTCTTGTTAGAACCGATATTGAAAATGCTTGAAAGCTTCTTGCTGTTCAGCTGTATAGAGACAGCATCAATGCCTTTGCCGTAAACGACCCCCGGCACAGAACCGCTCAGCCTGATCCTGTTGGGTTTATCGGTACGTAATTCCGCTTGCAGATCGACTTTCTTCATACTTTTATATTATATATCTAATTTCCGAAAAAAACAACTTCTGTTGTTCGTATGGCACGCGGG